>NZ_LGHL01000134.1 GCF_001908205.1 Bradyrhizobium sp. NAS80.1 | reverse complement strand
GGGCACGGACCTGCTCCGGCGAGGGCTTGGAGGCCACCGGGCGCGGACGCACGACCGGCGCATCAACCGTCACCGGCGGCAGGTTCGACTGCTGCGCCTCGGCGCTCGACACCGACGCCACCGCGATCAAGCTCGCAACAGCCGAGACCTTCTTGCCGGAAATACCCGCGGACTTTTCATCCATCGGAACGAACGTCGCGATCGAACGCAACGACTTCGGTGCAACCACCTGCCCCATCACTACAGCCCCAAATTTTCTTCCTGTTCGCTCATTCACTTCGATGAACGATTGGGCTGTTGGTATCGGCGGCAAAATAGTGGGTCAATGCGGGCAAGCCGCAAGAACCCTTGAATATGTCCAGATCAAAACGATTCTAAACTGTAGTTTGAAATCGTTCTAAGTGGAGATTGGAGTCGTTCTAAAACACGCGCGAAGAATACCGCTAAATCAGCGTTGCGCGCGCAACATCAGTCGCTGCTCGGCGGCTTCATCAGCGAGAACAATTCATCGACGGTTTTCTGCGCGACGGCACGCACGCGATCGGTGCTCTCCATGCCCGCGATGTTGACTCCATTCACGACGGCTTTGATCTCGTCACGAAAGTCAGTGAGGAAGCGCAAGGGATCGCGCTGCTCGTTGGCGACGCGCGCGATAAGTCCCGTGATCAGAATCTGACACGCGATCAGCTTGCCGTTCAGTTCGTCCATCCTGCGCTCCATGTGTGGCGGCGCCGATATGGACGATGCCGATTTTCCTGACAACCGAAACGCCGCCCGGGCGATTTAGAACCGTTCTCGCGAGCGCTAATTCCGCAGCTCTTCGCAACGCGTTCAGCGAGCCTTGCGGCAAGATCCGATCACCCCGCCCACACCGGCTGCGAGCACTGTGCAAACTTTGCACGCGGATCGTTCACGCCGGGAAAATGCGGCATTGCACACCATCGTGCTACACGGCTGTCCAAGCAGTGCAAAGCTTTCCAATTGTTTAGATTTCTCAACCTATCGTGCTGTTTACACTGGAACTTGGCGTGTATTATACAAGCGCGCTGGAACCCTATGATTGCCCCACAATTCATAGCTTTGGGCATACGAGCCGACACGAGACGATATGAAAAAGTCCCGGCCGATCCTCTGGATTCTGATCATCGCGGCCGTGGCCACCGCGGGTTACTACGGATGGCAGAAATTCGGCTCGCACGATGCCGGCAAAGCCCAGACCGCACAGAAGGGTCCGCCCCACGCGCCCGCTATTCCCGTGAGCGTTTCGCCGGTCCAGAAGGTCGATTTCCCGGTTTTTCTGACAGGCCTCGGCACGGTTCAGGGTTTCAACACCGTACAAGTCCGGACTCGGGTTGACGGCCAGATCGACAAGATCGCCTTCACCGAGGGCCAGATGGTCAAACAGGGTGATCTGCTGGTCGAGATCGACCCCCGACCGTTCCAGGCCGTGCTTGACCAGGCCAAGGCCAAGAAGCAGCAGGACGAGGCGAATCTCGCCAACGCCAATCTCGACCTTCAGCGCTACACCAAGCTCGGCGAATTCGCGACGCGGCAGCAAACCGACACCCAGCGCTCCACCGTCGCTCAGCTCACCGCCCAGATCGCCGCCGACGAAGCCGCGATCTCCAACGCGCAGACCCAGCTCGACTACACCCAGGTCAAGGCGCCGATCACCGGCGTCGCGGGCCTGCGCCAGGTTGACATCGGCAACATTGTCAACGCCGTGACGCAGACGGGCATCGTCACGATCACGCAGGTCGAGCCCATCGCGGTGATCTTCACCGCTCCCGAAGACCAGCTCCCCTATATCAGCGAAGGTCAGAAGGCCGGTGCGCTCAAGGTGATCGCCTTCACCACCGACGGCAAGAAGACGCTGGCCGAGGGCAAGCTCGCAGTCATCAACAACCAGGTCGATACGACCAGCGGGACTATTCGGCTCAAGGCGGTGTTCGACAACAAGGACCACGCGCTCTGGCCCGGCCAGTCGGTTTCGACACGCCTCCTGGTGCGGACGCTGAAGGACGCGACCGTGGTTCCGGATGACGCAGTCCAGCATTCGACCAACGGGCTCTACGCTTATACCGTCAATCAGGACAACAAGGCCGAAGTGCACAAGATCAAGGTCAGCTACGCCATCGACGGACGTTCGGTCGTCGACGAAGGGCTGAGCCCCGGTCAGCAGGTGATCACCGGCGGTCAATTCAAGGTGCAGCCCGGAAGCCTCGTCTCGACGGCGGTGGCAAGTTCCAATCCAAGCCAGAACAAGGTACGACAGGAATGATCGGGGGCGGGATTTCGGCACCTTTCATCCGTTATCCCATCGGCACCTCGCTGCTGATGGCCGGCATTCTCTTTGTCGGTCTCGTGGCCTATCCGCTGCTGCCGGTCGCGCCGCTGCCACAGGTGGACTTCCCGACCATCCAGATCACGGCCAACCTGCCGGGCGGCAGCCCGGAGACGATGGCCTCGTCGGTGGCGCAGCCGCTGGAGCGCCAGTTCGCCCAGATACCCGGCATCGCCCAGATGACCTCGACGAGCTATCTGGGCACCGCGTCGATCACCATCCAGTTCGACCTCAACCGCAGCATCGACGGCGCCGCCAACGACGTGCAGGGCGCCATCAACGCCGCTAGCGGCCAACTGCCGAAGAACCTGCCCTCGCCGCCGACCTACCGCAAGGTCAATCCGGCCGACGCACCGATCCTGCTGTTGTCGGCGACCTCCGATACGCTGCCTTTGACCAGCGTCAGCGATGCGGTCGACGCCCAGCTCGCCCAGCAGATCAGCCAGCTCTCGGGCGTCGCGCAGGTCTTCATCGGCGGCCAACAGAAGCCGTCCATCCGCGTACAGATCGACCCGGCGAAACTCGTCGCCAAGGGGCTGTCGCTGGAGGATGTGCGCAGCCAGATCGCGATCACCACGGTCGACAGCCCCAAGGGCAATATCGACGGCGAAAAGCGTGCCTACACGATCTACGCCAATGACCAGCTCACCCAGTCCAAGGACTGGAATGACGTCATCATCGCCTATCGCAACGGCGGCCCCTTGCGAATCCGCGACATCGGCCAGGCCGTCAGCGGCCCCGAGGACGCCAAGCAGGCGGCCTGGGCCAACGGCAAGCGCGGCGTGTTCCTGGTGGTGTTCAAGCAGCCGGGCGCCAACGTCATCGAGACCGTCGACCGGATCAAGGCGACCTTGCCCCGGCTGGTGGCGGCGATCCCGCCCGCGATCAAGATCGAGGTGATCAGCGACCGCACCACGACCATCCGCGCCGCGGTCGAAGACGTCCAGTTCACGCTGCTCCTGACCATCGCCCTCGTGGTCATGGTCATCTTCCTCTTCCTGCGCAGTTTTTGGGCGACAGTCATTCCCACCGTCACGGTTCCGCTGGCGCTATTGGGCGCGTGCGCGCTGATGTGGGTGTTCGGCTATTCGCTCGACAATCTGTCGCTGATGGCACTCACCATCGCGGTCGGATTCGTCGTCGACGACGCCATCGTGATGCTCGAGAACATCACGCGTTACATCGAGGAAGGCGAATCTCCCCTCGCCGCCGCCTTCAAGGGCTCCAAGGAAATCGGCTTCACCATCGTGTCGATCAGTGTCTCGCTGGTCGCCGTGCTGATTCCGCTGCTGCTGATGGGCGGCATCATCGGGCGCCTGTTCCGCGAATTCGCCGTCGTGCTGGCGATGACGATCTTCGTCTCGATGTTCGTGTCGCTGACGCTGACGCCGATGATGGCCTCGCGCTTCCTGCGCGCCCATGGCGAGGTGACCCACGGCAAGTTCTACCAGTGGAGCGAGCGCGCCTTCGACGGGATGCTGCGCGGCTACGAATATATTCTCGACCACGCCCTGGCCTGGCGGCGCACCACGCTCGCGATCTTCTTCGCCACGCTGGGCCTGTCGATCTACCTGTTCGTTCTGATCCCGAAGGGCTTCTTCCCGCAGCAGGACGTCGGCCTGATCACCGCGACGTCCGAAGCCTCCCAGGACATCTCGTTCGCCGAGATGCAGCGGCGTCAGGTCGAGCTCGGCAAGATCGTGATGGACGATCCTGACGTCGCCACGATCGCGATGAACATCGGCGGCAGCGGCCGCGCCGGCAACAACGGCAACATGTTCATCACCCTTAAACCGCGTAACGATCGCAAGGCATCGGCGCAGGAGATCATTGCCCGGTTGCGTCCCAAACTAGAGAAGGTTTCCGGTGCCCGCCTCTACATGCAGGCGGCCCAGGACGTCCGGCTCGGCGGCCGGCCGACGCGCACGCAGTTCGAATTCACGCTGCAGGACGCCGATCTTGCCGAGCTCAACGACTGGGCGCCCAAGATCCTCGCCAAGATGCAGACGCTGCCGCAGCTGCGCGACGTCGCCACCGACCAGCAGACGCAGGGCACCACGGTCCAGCTCAAGATCAACCGCGACACCGCATCGCGCTACGGCATCCAGCCGCAGCTGATCGACGACACGCTGTATGACGCCTTCGGGCAGCGGCAGGTCACGCAGTATTTCACCCAGCTCAACACCTACAAGGTGATCCTCGAAATCCTGCCGGAGATGCAGGGCAATCTCGACAGCCTGAACAAGCTCTATCTGAAATCACCGCTGACCGGCGACCAGGTGCCGCTGTCGACCTTTGCGACCTGGACCACCGATCCGGTCCGCCCGCTTTCGATCAGCCACCAGGGTCAATTTCCGGCGATCACGATCAGCTTCAACCTCGCGCAAGGCGTCGCGCTCGGCCAGGCGACGGAGGCTGTGCAGAAGGCGATGGCCGATCTCGGTGCGCCGCCGACGCTGAACTCGAGCTTCCAGGGCACCGCGCAGGCCTTCCAGCAGTCGCTCGGCACCGTGCCGCTGCTGATCCTCGCAGCCCTCGTCGTGGTCTATCTGATCCTCGGCATTCTCTACGAGAGCTACATCCATCCGATCACGATTCTGTCGACCCTACCCTCGGCCGGCGTGGGCGCGCTTCTGATCCTGATGGCGGCCGGTTTCGACTTCAGCCTGATCGCGCTGATCGGCATCATCCTCCTGATCGGAATCGTGAAGAAGAACGGCATCATGATGGTCGACTTCGCCATCGCGGCCGAGCGTGACGAGCACAAGACGCCTGAAGAATCGATCCGCCAGGCCGCGTTGCTGCGCTTCCGCCCGATCATGATGACGACGATGGCCGCGCTGCTCGGCGGCGTGCCGCTGATGCTCGGCCACGGCACCGGCGCCGAGATCCGCCAACCGCTCGGCTACGCCATGGTCGGCGGCCTGATCGTCAGCCAGGCGCTGACGCTGTTCACCACGCCTGTCGTCTATCTCTATCTCGACAAGCTCAACAACTGGTTCTCGGGCTGGGGCCGTT
Organism: Bradyrhizobium sp. NAS80.1; assembly: GCF_001908205.1. GTDB lineage: Bacteria > Pseudomonadota > Alphaproteobacteria > Rhizobiales > Xanthobacteraceae > Bradyrhizobium. The sequence goes on along the minus strand of NZ_LGHL01000134.1, from coordinate 21,100 downwards.
CGGGTGACGGCGAAGGCCACGAGGCGCCCGAGCACGGCACAGTCAAGGAAGCCGCCGAGTAGTCTTGCGCCGCGGCTCCCGCGACGCTACAGCGACGCCCTCGGTTCACGCCAACGCGGTTTCGTCATGCTCATGCAATCCAGACTTGTCGTCCTCGCCGCTGCTCTCCTGTTGTCCACCGGCGCCGCACATGCCCAGCAGGGCGCCAAGAAGCACGCCGCTCCCCCTGCCCTGGCCGCGCAGCCCACACCTGCCCCGACGCACCAACAGGCAGAAGGCGCTCCGGCACAGCAGCCCGGCTGGATCGCGCGCTGCAGCAGCGTGAGCCGCGACGCACCGCTCGAATGCGCGATGGAGCAGAACGCGGTGCTGACCAAGACCGGTCAGACCGTCGTCCTGATCAACATCCGCATTGCGCCCGACACCCGCACGCCGGTGGCGTTGCTGCAATTGCCGCTCGGCCTCAACATTCCCATCGGCGCCAAGCTGCAGGTCGACGAGGGCAAGACAGTAGACCTCCAGATCCAGACCTGTGAGAATCGCGGCTGCTATGCCTCGACGCCGATCGCGCCGGATCTGCTTGCGGCACTGAAGTCGGGCAAGCAGTTGAAGGTCTCCTTCCAGAACATGGCCAAGGAGACGATCGCAATCCCGATGCCGCTCAACGATTTCGCGGCGGCCTACGACAAGATCAAGTAGCGGGTCTCTCTCGCCTGCTGGCGCAGAGCTACCGCCTTTGCAAGAGAATGCGGCTGGAGGAGTGGTTGCGGCCATCCTTCGAGACGACCGCTTCCGCGGGCTCCTCGGGATGAGGTTCTGCTGTGCGGCGAGATCTTAGACCCTCATGGTGAGGAGCCCGCGAACGCGGGCGTCTCGAACCATGAAGGCCAAGGACTCTCCTACTGCCGCGCCATCTGCGCGTTGCCGACGGCATCGCCGTCGAGCCTTTGATCGTCGTGCATGGTGACGGTAACGCGCAGCAGCCGTCCCCTAAACTCGAACGGCGCCTCGTAATGCGAGACGGGGCTGCCGCGATCGCGGCCGATATCGAGGCCGGACCACGAGATCAGCGTGTGGAAGCCAAGCTGGGTCTGGAGCGAACCCACAGGCTCGCCGTCGATCAGCAGCGTGTACTCGGACACGCCGGTGCGTGCCCCCTTCGCCGGCGCCTCCTTGCGCACGAGACGCTCGACGTGAACACCGAGCCGCCGGGCGCCTGATGGCACCTTGCGGTCGGAGCGCACGATCTGGTGGCTGCCGCCGATGTTGAGGTCGTGCACCAGATGGCCGTCGCTGAGGTAGAGGCTGTAGCCCGACGTCGCATCGCCGTGCGAGATCAGCACAACGTTTGCGCTCGTCTCGTCGATCTCGACATGCGCCTCGATCGTGTAGCTGCGGCTGCGCACATCCGGCGCAACGTCGGTCGGCACGTGCCCCATGCCGGCGTGAAAGACGAAATGATGGCGCGCACCGTGGAAGCGCGCGGCGTTCTCGGCAAAGCGCGGCCCGAAGCGATCGTCGAGCGGCAGCACGTTGTGCTTCTCGGCTTCCGCCCACCACATCGCCACCATCTGGTGGAGACGCTCCGGCTCCTTTGCCGCGAGGTCGTTGGTTTCGGAGAAGTCCTCGTCGAGGCGAAACAACTCCCATTTGTCGTTCTCGAACGGCGTCCCAGGCGGATGGAAGGCGACCGCCTTCCATCCGCCATGCCAGAGACCGCGATGGCCGAACATCTCGAAATACTGCGACGAGCTTTTTGAGGGCGCCGACGCATCCATGATCGAGCGCGCAAAGCTCTCGCCCTCCAGCGGCATCTGCGGGCAGCCCGCTATCTGGCTGGGCGACTCGATGCCGATCAGCTCCAGGAGCGTCGGCGTGAGATCACAGGCGTGCACGAACTGGTGCCGCAGCTCGCCCCTGCCCGCGATCTTCTTCGGCCAGTTAATGACGAAGGGGTCGCGGATGCCGCCGCCATGGGTGTTCTGCTTGTAGCGGCGCAGCGGCGTGTTCGAGGCCATCGCCCAGCCATGAGGGAAATTGCTGTGAGTATCGGGCCCGCCGATATCGTCGATACGGGCGAGCTTCTCGGCGATCGGCGCCGGCTTGAAGTTGAACGGTCCCATCGCATTGACGAAGCCCAGCGGCCCGCCCTCCTGGCTCGCGCCGTTGTCGGACATCACGATGATCACCGTGTTGTCGCGGATGCCGGCCGTCTCCAGGAATGAGATGAGGCGCGCCAGCTGGCGATCGGAGTGGTCGAGCATGCCGGCGAATGCCGCCTGCAGGCGCGTGAAGACACGGCGCTCGTCGGCCGAATGCTCCTCCCAGGCCTTCACGCCGTCGTTGCGCGCCGGCATCCGCGTGTCCTGCGGCACCAGCCCCATCGCCTTCTGGCGCGCCAGACGCTGCTCGCGCTCGATGTCCCAACCGTGCGCAAATTCGGCGTCGTAGCTCCTGATGATATCGGCCGGGGCCTGATGCGGCGCATGGCACGCGCCCAGCGCGACCCAGGTGAGCCAGGGAACATCAGGACGATCGGCGAGGTGATCGCCGATGAAGCGGATCGACTGGTCGATCAGGTCTTCGGTCAGATGATAGCCATCAGCATAAGTGCCCGACGGATCGATATGCGTGTTGTCGGAGACGAGCTCGGGGGCATACTGGTCGGTCTCGGCATCGAGGAAGCCGTAGAAGCGATCGAAACCACGCCCGAGCGGCCAGCCGTCGAACGGGCCGGTCGCACCACTCTCGGTCAGCGGCGTGACGTGCCATTTGCCGACCATGTAGTTGCGATAGCCGTGGGAGCGCAGTATCTCGGCGAGCGTCCCCGCCTCGCGTGCGATCTTGCCGCGGTAGCCGGGATAACCGGAATCGAAGTTGGCGAGGCATCCCACACCGACGGAATGATGGTTGCGCCCGGTGAGCAGCGCCGCCCGCGTCGTCGAGCACATCGCCGTGGTGTGGAAGCCGGAATAGCGCAGGCCTTCGGCGGCAAGCCGGTCGATGGTCGGCGTTTTGATCATCGAGCCATAGCAGCCGAAATCGGAGAAGCCGACGTCGTCGAACAGCACGACCAGGATGTTCGGCGCGCCCTCGGGCGGCTTTATTGCTTCCGGCCACCAGGCTTTGACTCTGCAATCGTCTTGCCGACGGTGCCGCGGAACGGCGTGCCGCTGCCTGCGCTCATCTGCTCCTCCCTGATCGAGACGGGCCAGCGACGTTGACGCCCGGCTTGTCTCACCCTAAATTATAATCCGAATTATGATTATGATATTGGGCGGATGCAAGCGCAGATGCGGCCACGTTCAGAGCAGCCGGAGCTCCGTGATTTCGATCTGCCGGGCGTCGCCCCGTCGCGCCAGAAGCGCAGCCGGGAGACGACGCTGGCGCTGCTGCGCGCCGGTGCCGACATGCTGCGCACCCGGAGCCTTGCCGAACTCTCGATCGAGACGCTCTGCGCTGAAGTCGGGGCCACCGTCGGCGCCTTCTACAGCCGCTTCGAGAGCAAGGAGGCCTATTTCAACGCGCTGATGGCGCTCGCCGCGCGCGATGGCGAGCAGCGCCTTACGGCGATGGGAAGCACCGCGTCGAACAATGCTAGCCTCGACAAGCTCTGTCAGATCATCGTGAACGGCGTCATCGCCTGGATGCGCAATCACGACGGCGTGCTGCGCGCCGCGCTTCAGCACGACGACACCCGTCCGGACAAATGGACGCCGTTTAAGGCCCTCGCCCGCGCCACCACCGAGCGCGCCACCCCTCTCCTGCTCCCGGCCATGGGCAAGGGCCGCAAAGCGGCAAAGTCGCGTACCATCGCCTTCGGCTTCCAGGTCGTGCTGGGCACGCTGGTGAACGCGATCCTCAACGATCCCGGGCCATTGTCGCTCCGGGCAAAGGAGATGGAGATGCGGCTCGCCGGCTGCCTGTTACTGCTGCTTCAGGCGGAGGTCGGTCAACCCACCCCGAGATAGGCCTTCTGCACCTGCGGGTTCTCTGCGAGCGCTGCCGCCGCGCCGGAGAGCACGCTCTTGCCGACCTGGAGCACAGTGGCGAAATCCGACACCTCCAGCGCGAGCTCGATCGACTGCTCGGCGAGCAGGATGGTCAGACCCTCGCGATGGAGGCGGCCAAACGTCTCATACATGGATTCGACCACGGCCGGTGCGAGGCCGAGCGATGGCTCATCCAGCATCAGCAGTTTCGGATCGCTCATCAGGGCGCGGCCGACCGCGAGCATCTGCCGCTCGCCGCCGGACATGGTGCCGGCGCGCTGGTTGCGGCGCTCCTTCAGCCGTGGAAAGATCTCGTAGACGCGCTCGAGCAGCGTGGTCTGGCGCGACCTGTCGTGCAGCGGCGTCGCGCCGAGCATCAGATTGTTCTCGACGCTCTGCTGCACGAACAGCCGCCAGCCCTCCGGCGACAGCGCCAGCCCCTTGCGTACGATCGCAAAGGCCTTCTGGCCCACGATGTCCTCGCCGCGGAAATTGATCGATCCGGAATGCACGGGAATGAGGCCGGCGATCGCATTCAGCGTCGTGGTCTTGCCACCGCCATTGGAGCCGAGCAGCGCGACGACGCTGCCCTCCGGCACCTCCAGCGATACGTCCGAGACGCCAATGAGGTCGCCGTAGCGCACCTCGAGGTGTTCGATCCTGAGCAGCGCCCCGCTCATAGGTCCGGCCCGCCCATCAGCTCGACCGGTGTGTGGCCGGCCACCGCCTTCGCGGCACGGGTGCCGAGATAGGCGGCGATCACGGCCGGGTTTGAAGTGACCTCGCGCGGCGAACCGCGGGCGATCTCCTTGCCCTGGTGGAACACCATCACGCGGCTGGCGAGCGACATGATTACTTCCATGATGTGCTCGACGATGACGAGCGTGATGCCGGAGCGATGAATGTCGCGCACGAGATCGATGGCGAGCTTCACCTCGTTGGCGTTGAGGCCCGCCATGGCCTCGTCGAGCAGCAGCACCTTTGGCTCGGTCGCCAGCGCCCGCGCAATCTCCAGCCGCTTGCGGCCGGGGGTGCCAAGCGAGCGCGCCGGTGCATCCGCAAGCCGGCTCATGCCGACGCGCTCCAGCACCGCACGCGCCCTGGTCTCGGCCTCGGTGCGATGCGAGGTGCGCAGGAAAGCGCCGATCATGACGTTCTCGAGCACCGTCATGCCCTCAAAGGTCTGCGGCACCTGGAAGGTGCGGGCGAGTCCAAGCCCGGCGCGCTGCTCCGGCGTGAAGTCGGTGATATCGCTCCCCTCGAACAGCACGCAGCCCGAGGTGGTCTTGAGGTCGCCGGTGAGGCAATTGAAGAAGGTGGACTTGCCCGCGCCGTTCGGCCCGATCAGGCCGAGAATGTCACCCTGCTCCAGCGTCACGGACGCATCGTCGACCGCCTTGAAGCTGCCGAACGCCTTTGTGATCCCGCGCGCCTCAAGGAGCATGGCCCGCTCCCGTGTCAGATTTTGGCTTGCTTCGCCGCGTGAACAAGCTGAGCAGGCCGCCCGGCTGGAAGCGCGCGATCACCACGATGATCGCGCCATAGACCACGAAGGTGAGCCCGGCGCCCTTGCCGCCGAGCCAGCTGTTGGAAATCTCCTCCAGCGGCACGAGGATCGCTGCTCCCACCAGCGGCCCGAACAGCAGCCCTGCCCCGCCCAGCGCTGCCATGATCAGGATTTTCACCGAGATCAGGATGCCGAGGCCGGACTCGGGATCGACGAAACCGAACATCATCGCATACAGCGCGCCGGCAATGCTGGTCAGCGCCGCGCTCAGCATGAAAGCGCAGAGCTTGGTACGGCTGGCAGGCGCGCCGAGCGAGCGCGCGGCGCGCTCGGAATCCCTGATCGCGCGCAGGTAAAATCCCATCCGGCTGTTGGTCATCCACCAGGTGATGAACAGCGTGATCGCGAGGATGACGAGGAAGAGATAGTAGTACGGCAGCGACGACAGGAACGAGAGATCGAAGATGTTGCGCGGCACGGTCGGCCCGGAAAGGCCGACGGCCGCGCCGAGCCATTCGGTGTTGGTGACGATCAGCCGCATGGTCTCGGCCACCGCGATCGTCGCCATGCTGAAGTAATGGCCCGACAGCCGCAGCGTCGGCACGCCGATGATCGCGGCAAGCCCGACCGCGAGCACGATCCCGCCGGGAATGCCGAACAGCGGCGACAGGCCGAATTTTGCGTAGGAGCCCATCGCGGCATAGGCGCCGCAGCCGAAGAACACGACATGGCCGACCGAAACCTGGCCGGCATAGCCGCCGACGATGTTCCACGCGGATGCCGCGATCGCATAGAGCAGCACCAGCGCACCCAGGCGCTGCTGGAACGGTGAGGACAGCAGCAGCGGATAGGCAATCGCGGCCGCTGCGATGACCGAAAGCCAGATCAGGCGCCGCATCACATCTTCCCCATCAGGACTTCCCCATCAGGCCTTGCGGCCGGAACCAGAGGAAGAACAGGAACAGGAGATAGACGACGATGTCCTTGTAGATCGCGCCGATCAGATAGCCCGAGAGCGACTCGATGACGCCGATCAACAGGCCCGCGACGAGCGCCCCGGGCACGCTGCCGAAGCCGCCGAGCGACACCGTGACGAAGGCGACGATGCCGAGAGTCTCGCCGACCGTCGGCACGATGTAGAAGAAGTTCGCAATCAGCGCGCCGGCAAGGCCGGTGGCACCGGCAGCAATCGCCCAGGCGATCGCCTGCATGGTGTCGGGGCGGATGCCCATGAGCTGGGCGGCCGTCGCATCCTCCGCCACCGCCAGCATCTTCGAGCCGAGCGAGGTGCGCGTCAGGAGAAGATGCAGTCCGAATGTCACCAGCAGCGCGACGACGCCGGCAAGAAGCCGCGAGGCCTCGATGCGCAGGCCGGCAAATGCATACGTGCCGCCGACGATGTTTGGCGGCATCGACAGGAAGTTGGCGCCGAACCACCAGAACACGGAATAGCGTAGCAGCAGCGCGAGCCCGAAGGTGCCGAGGATCTGCGCCAGCATCGGGCCCTTCATGATGCCGCGGATCAGGGCGAAATAGACGACGACGCCGACGGTCGCGAGCACCAGCGTCGCGAGCGGGGCGCCGAGGATCGGCCCTCCCCCCATCAGGGTGTACACGACATAGGCGACGTACATGCCAAGCATGACGAAATCGCCATGCGCGAAATTGACGATGTTCATCATGCCCCACACCAGCGTGAGGCCCGACGAAAACAAGGCGTAGACTGCACCAAGCAGAAGCCCGCCGACGATCGCCTGCACGAGTACAAAGGACATGAGCTGCGTTGCTCTGATCAAATCATTGCAAAAAAGGCGGGGCATGTGGCCCCGCCTTCAAACAATCTCACCAGCCGTTGTAGGGCAGCACCGGCGCCTTCTCGGCGTTGGCCTTTGGCCACACCGCGACATAGTTCTCGCCATCCTGAAGCTGGATGATGGCGCCGGACGCCAGGATGTTCTGGCCCTTGTCATCGAACTTCACACCCTTGTAGCCAATCATGAGCTGATCGGGCTTCAGGTCCGTCGCCTTCAACGCGGCCTGGATCTTTGCCGGGTCGGTCGAGCCGGCGCGGTCGATAGCCTCGGCCAGCACGAAGAAGCCCTGCATCTGCCGCGCGACCGTGTCATCCATGTCCTCGCCGCTCTTCTTCTTGTACATGCCGGCGATGATGGCGGACGGCGAGCCCGACGGGCCCACGACCCAGGACGAGCGATTGAAGACGCCTTGCGAAATCTTGCCGACCGCCTTGGTGAAGGACGGATCGGAGTAGCCGGCGTCGTCGGCCAGCAGCACGGCCGGCTTGTAGTCGAGCGACTGCATGGTCTTGGCGAACAGGATCGCGTCCGACGTGTAGCTGATCATGATGACGACGTCGGGCTTCTTGTCCTTGAGCTGGAGCACCTGGCCCTGCACGTCGGTCGCATTGACGGGATAGGCGACGTCGAGCGCGATCGGCTGGCCCTTCTCCTTGAAGGCACCGGCGATCGTGTTGGCGACCGAGGTGCCGTATTCGGTGTTGTCATGGACCAGCGCGACGCTGTCGGTCTTGGCGCCCTGCGCCTTGATGTCGGCGAGGAAGTCGACATAGATCTTGGCGAAATCGGTCGCGATCGGCGTGGTGCGGAAGAACCATTTGAAGCCGCGCTCGGTGAGATTGGCGGCGACCGACTCGGAATTCAGATAGGGCACGCCGTATTTCTCGGCGATCGCGCTCGAGGTCAGGGTGATGCCGGACTGATAGGCGCCGAACACGGCCGCTACCTTCTCTTCCGTGATCAGGCGCAGCGCCTGGTTCTGGCCGGTTGCGGGGTTGCCCTGATTATCGGCGATGACCACCTCGACCTTGGCACCGCCGAGGCCAGCAAGGCCGGCGTTCTTGGCCAACGGGAAATTGCCGAGCTCGGGATGAGCGTTGTTGATGATGTCGGTGGCGACGTCGAGGGCCGCCTTGGCATGAGCCCCGATCGAGGCGGTGCCCCCGGACATCGGCATGATCACGCCGATCTTGACGACCTTGTCCTGCGCCTGCGCGCCCGAGCCGAGCGCAAACGACATCGCGGCCGCGCAAAGCAGCCCGGTGACGTGCTTCAAATTCATGAAATCCGACCTCCCAAAGGGTTTCCCCGACCAAGGTTTTTTGGAAGCTGTGGCGGGCGCCCGCTTCCGTTTGGTTATGCCTGGCGGACGAGAGGATGGCATGCCAGCCCAATACCGGCAAGGTGAGACGGATTGCCACGATGCTGCATAAACAAGCAGCGAACACGCCGGCGTTCTATCTTGCGTCGTTCATTCCGCAATAAGGCGGGCAAGGCAGAGACTCGCAGCCTGCGTGGAGCTGGAGAGAGATGCGGAACGGCGCGGACCCGGATTTCGCTTGCGCTCCATCCGGCCAACAAGCTGCGCCATTTACTGCCGACAGTCGCCGCGGTCACCCGGTCACGTCGCTCGCCCTCAGCAGCGTAGTGAAGCCGCCGTAGATCATGCGCTTGCCGTCGAAGGGCATGTCGGCGCCCTCGAACCGCGCATCTGCCATCACCTTCTTGTTGACGGCATCGCGAGTCTCCCGGTCGCGGTACACGATCCAGGAGAACACCACGACCTCATCCTCCTTCGCCATCACTGCACGCGGAAACGACGTCAGCTCGCCATAGGGAACGTCGTCACCGATGCATTCGACATAGTCGAGCGCGCCGTGCTCCATCCACACAGCACAGGCCGTTCGTGCCAGCGCCTTGTAGGCCTCGATCTTGTCCTTCGGCACCGCCAGCACGAAACCATCGACATAGGGCATCACGGATCTCCTTGGGTTCTGTGTCCCAAGGACGATCCGGCGCGTGGCGATCCGACCCGCGTTGGCGTTTTTCAGATGAGGCAAACCGTCGCGAAGAATGGCACGTCAAACCACGGCGCCGTGCTGTTCGGATGGCGATGGCGGCAATCTTGTCCGGGGAAAACGCCCGGGCGACCTGGGAAGAGCGCCTTAGAACTGGCTGGGGAACCTGGATTCGAACCAAGACAAACAGAGTCAGAGGCAGTTTGTCGATTTCACTTAACTGTTTGTTTCTATGCAGATTTATCTCGTATTAGTGCTTGCATGTCGCGTTTATGTCGCATTCCCGAACAGCCGGCTTTCAGCATCGGCGAGTTTGGCACTGTCATCCCCGCGCGGGAACAGATGGCTGTAGGTGTCCAGGGTGAGCTGAATCGTGGCGTGACCGAGCCGTTCCTGGAGCACCTTGGCGGACAGCCCTAAGCCGCCGTCCTCCCGGGAGTTGATGCACCAGCTCGCGTAGAAGTGCCGCAACGCATGCAAGCCGGTGTACTTGGCCTGCATCACCGGCTTGCCTTCATCGTCGCGGACAAGCTTGCCGTTCTCGTCCCGGACCTGGACCGAGACACCGGCAGCGATCTGCAACGGGCACCATGCCCGGTTGATGATGTTGGCGTGCCACATCGGCGCCGTCCCGTCGTCAGAGGGAAAGACGAGATCGAGATCGCCCTTTGGGCAGGCGAGCTTCCAGGCCTTCAAGGAAGCGACAACGTTAGGAGGCATGGGGATGATACGGTGTCCCGACTCCGACTTCGGCGCTCCGGCCTCCTGGTACGCATCAACACGCTGGGTAACGCTGATCTCGCCCTTCTTCAGGTTCACGTCTTGCCAGCGGAGACCGCGAAGCTCGCTGGCGCGCAGGCCGGTGAAGATGGCGACAAGGAAAAATGACCGCCATTTGCCGTCCGCCGGCATGGCCGCGATGATCAGCGCGATTTCGGCGGGCGATGGGATGTCGACGCCCACCCGGAGCTTGCCCTTCTGGCGGCCCTCGGCGCGCTTCTCCTTGCCCTTCCGGCGGCTACGGCCAAGCTCGCGCACCACATTGCGCGCAACGTGGCCCCGCTCCTGCGCGTCGGCAAGGATGCTGCCAAGAGAGACGCGGACCTTTCGGATCAATCCCTTCGATCGACCTTCCGCGGCGAGCTTGTCCTCGAGCGCGCGCACATCGGCCACCGCTAGATCGGCGAGCTTATCGTTACCGACGAAGGGCGAGATGTGGAGATCGAGGTGCTGCCGATAGCCGTCGATCGTGGTCCGCTCCAGACCGGCGGTCTCGCTCGCCGAGATCCAGTTCTCGCCGGCTTGCGAGACCGTGAGACTCTTGTTCCTTGGTGTGTGAGTGCCGTCCCTCACCTCGCCACGCATCTCGGTCTCGAAAGTCTCGGCCTCCTTCTTCTTGTTGAAGGTCCGGAGGTGGCGCTTGCCCTTCGAGGTGTAGTCCACAACCCAGGCCTGCCGGTCCTCACCGCTTGCAGTCTTCCACTCCCGCTTGCGTATTGACATGGGGACCCCCCTTCAAGGAACCATGTCGCATCATGTTGCAAAAAAGTCCGTTGGTCAACACGCGTAACCAGATTGTGTTTATCTATGCCAAACATTCCCAATCTATGATTGCCGCCAAGATTCGTAGCGCTGGAACTTTCAAATGGATAAGCAGCCTGGATGCTGGGCGGGTTTTCTACGCGCGCGCCAGAGCATCGAACTCGGGTTGGAAGGCGACACCAGTCTCCTGGATCGCCGCCTCAGTGCCGGCCACGCCACGGTCGAGGAACAAAAGCTGGCGGCGGATCTCCTGATGGGCCGCATCAAGCCGCGGAAAAAGCGGATGGATGAGTTGCTGGCGGAGGACCGGCGGCAGCTCGTCGCCGAATACGTCCTGAAGGGCGAGCGCGAAAATCCCGGTACGAAGCGCGAGGCGCTGATAGCAAGGGCCATGGAACACTTTGATGTCCCCCGCAGTGAGGTGCAGACGAGCTTGAAGAATTACAGGCGCAAATAGCAGCCCCGCGTTCTGTCCAAGCAAACTCATAACTTGCTTGGACTCGGTTATTGTGGCCTCGGCACTATTTGTGTGTAGTTTTCATATCCGGCGATCAGCCGGAGCGTCTTCCAATCTCCGGAACAGCACGGAGATAAGGATGACAACCATCAAATTGCGCAACAAGATTTACGACCTCGATGAACCGTTGCGGGGAGCGAAGGCCATCGCCGAGGTGCGCGGAACCTCCGAGCGCGAGGTTTTTCATGCGATCAATTGCGGCAGGTTGGAGCACCGCAAGGATGGCGGCTCGATTATCAGCACGCCGCGCGAGGCGCTGACGCCACTGCTCGGAGAGGCCGGTGTCGCGAGGCTGATCGTTCGGGAGGTCGCATGACCAAGGCCCCCGATCGCCTCCACGACCTCCGCGAGCGCATCGCCGAGTTGAAGGTCGAGGAAGCCGAGCTTCGCGCCGGCCTGATCTCCGGTGCGTTGCCGCTCGACGGCGACGACTTCACGGTCGAGATTGAGACCAGGATCAACGAGCGACTCGACCTCGCCGCGATGCGCGCCGCCATACCGGAGTCGATCTGGTCGCCGTTCTTGCTTTCGTCGTCGTGCATCTACGTCAAGACGCGCAAGCGCGCTGGCGATGGCTGACCGTAATCACCACCTAAGGAATTGCGCGTTCGCAGCGCGCATTACAGGGCCAGTATTCGCAGCACCGGCTCAATCTAAGGAGACCAGACCCATGACCACCATGATCCTCAGACTACCCGATAGGAAACAGGACGATGCCGCCAAAACGGAAAGGCGGCAGACTTCAAAAAAATGAAGCCGCCGCCAAATCACTAAGCATATCGAGGCGCCGCCAAGCAACCTCTACTCCCCTAGATAAAGCGCATCATAACGGCACGCAAGAGCCCGCCGACGACAAAGGCAAATTGATCGCCCGCGGCCGTCTCTCCGACGCGCGCAAATGGTTTGCTCATCGCGGATGGAGCATGCTGCCGCCGAGCGCGTATGGCACTCTGCGGTGGGGCGCCGACCATGCCTGGCTGGCAGATCCCGTCAATCCGATACGTTCCGTCCGCCGGTGGTGTCGGCGCTGGGCGCCATGGCTGACTGGCGCCGAGCTCGATCAGCTCGTCGACGAGACCAAGACATCCAACAAACGCTGGTCGCACGACGATAGCGCCGTGACGCTTGGCATTACCGTGCGCGACCGCCAAACCCTCTCCCTGTGGTTCGTCGGTGCCAGCGACGATCGGAACTACGAGATGCGGCTCGGCATCGCGAAGGCGAAGGCCGCGGCCCGCGCTCGCAAGAGCCGCGCCAAGAACAGCAGCGGTCGCCCGCCGGGCCGGCCGAGGCTGGAAATCCCTGCATGGAAGGCCGCGGGATACAACAGCAAGCGGACCTATCAGCGGCACAAGGCGCTCGGGACCTTGGCGCAGAATGGCACCGAAAATGCGTCACGCTCCTTAAGTAAGAATAGGAAGCGTGACGGAATAAAAGTGCCACCACTGATGCAGCCGAGCGTCGACCTCGCCGGCATCGACTTCGAGCGCTTCGGCATCCTCAAGATCTCGGTGATGAAAGGCCGTAACGTGGTGTCGACGTGGAGTCGCCCATGACCAAGTGGCTCCAGACCGTCGACGGCGCCGTGAACAGCGACTTCGTCATCCGTCTCCAGCGGGACGCCGACGGCACCGTCCTGCATTTGTCGAACGGCGATGTCGTCAGGTCGTCGACGATGTTCCAGGTCGTCGACGGCGAGCTGGTCGAGACCCCGCCGATCGATGACGACGATTGCCCGTTCTAGAACCGGGACACCGAGCACGGCCACGAGGCCGCGCGCAGCGAGGTCCCGGCCCGGATCTATCGAGACACGGCCGGGACAACGTGCTCGCTTGGTGCTGCGCGCGTCGTCCCGGATCATCAGCGGTTTTCACGTCTGGGAGAGGCCATTTCTGTGAAACCCGTCGCCTGCTACAATCTATGGGTGCCAAGAGGAAACTGGAGGCTCCCCATGCGTGTAGTACTTGCTGCGGCCTTTGGAGTAGCGACGATAATCACTTCGTCTTCCGCTTCAGCTCAAGGGAAGTGCGCTTTGCCAACCGGAAGCTACAGCGGCTCATGCGACAAGTGCGCGGTCATGGACCATGATTGCCGCAACGACAGCGTGATCAGCAATGGCATAACTTGCAAGGACAAGTACGACAATTGCGGCAACGGATATTTGTGTTGCACCGGGTGCGAGACCGGGAGCGGTATCCTTGGTGGTCACGACAAAAGCGCCCTTACTTGCACTGCCATTTGGTCATGTTCCGCTCACAAGTTCTGGAATGACCACGGAACATTGAAATGCGGATGAATTGTCTCAGCCACAAGCACGCGAACCCGAGGATATTTTCCGACCGCCAGTCTGTTTTATGCCCCCTCCCCCGGTAAACCGCGCATCAGCGTCGCGGCTTGATTAGCACGAGGACGACGCCAACGGCTGGCCGAGGCGATCCGCGATCTCAAGGGGGATTTTTCAACGGATTCCGTTGGCAGGGGATGGTTTTTCAATAGCCGCAATTTTGAGTGCTATACGCGACATGCGCGTGACATGAAGCCATAACGCACGGAATATATTGTAGAATATTACAGAATATCGGATATTAAATCCGTTTGTCGTGCGATTCTGATGCGCGACATGAGCGGAATTTGTGCCAACCCATCTACTGGCCGGGCGAGACGTCGCGAGCTGGCCGCAGAGGCCGAGGCCGAGCGGCGCGAGATCGAGGCCGGCCTTCTCCGGGATCTCGGACGGCCGGCGACGGCCACCGACCTGATCGCGATCGAGACCATCTCGGCGACGGCGGTACGGGCGAGACGTCTCCGCGCCGATGGCCGCAATGATGAAGCCGAACGGAAGCTGGTTGCCCAGCTCATGCGGGCGAGCGGACTGAAGCCGGAGCCGGCAGCACCCGCGGCGAAGCCCGACAAGATCGCGGCGCTTCGCGAGAAGTACGGTGGAGCGGCGACATGACCCGCGCACCGACCATCAAGGCCACGATTATTGATGCCTGCCATGACCCGGAAATCTGGGGGCCATGGTTCAAGGATGTCGAGTCGTGGCAGGCATGGTTCGCCTTCCTTGCCGTGCTGTTCGGCCTGCCGCTGGCGCCAGACCAGCTTGTGACATTCCAGAAGCACACCGGCCGCATGATGCCGGCCGCTGGCGGCTACCGCGACTGCACGCTGATCATCGGGAGGCGCGGTGGAAAATCGCTGATCCTGGCCCTGATCGCGGCTTTCCTCGCCGTGTTTATCGACTGGTCGCCGCATCTCACCGGCGGTGAAGCAGGGACGATCATCATTGTTGCGGCCGACAAGAAACAGGCATCGGTCGTGCTCGGCTATCTTCGCGAGATGCTGGCCGTGTTCGACGGTCTGGTGACACGCGACACTGCCGAGTTGCTGGAGCTGGCGAACGGCATCAACATTGAGGTGCTGACCCCGAATTTCAAAACGATACGCGGCCGCACCGTGATCGCGGCGCTGGCGGATGAGTTGGCGTTCTGGACCGTCGACGAGGCCGGCGCTTCGCCCGACGTCGAGGTGATCGCAGCGTTGCGACCATCGATGGCGACGATCCCCGGCGCCATCATGATCAAGGCGTCATCGCCCTATGCTCGCAAGGGCGTCTTACATGACGATTTCGTGGCCCACTACGGCAAGGACAGTCCGACTCTGGTTTGGAAGGCGTCGACGCAGGAGATGAATCCGGCAGTGTCCGCCGACTTCGTCGCCGCGGAATATGCGCGCGATGCGGTGCGGGCCTCGGCCGAGTACGGCGGAGCCTTCCGGACGGACGTCACAGGCTTTATCAGCCGCGAGTTGCTGATGCAGGCTGTCGACCAAGGGGTGACGACACGGCCGCGCATTCCGAACGTCGAATATGCGATGTTCGCCGATGCCAGCAGCGGCATCGCGTCGAGCGGCGACGGTGACCGCTACGCCGCTGGCGTCGGCCACGTCGAGAACGGCGGCGTCATCATCGATCATGTTGCTTGCTGGTTTCCGCCATTCAATGCAAGTGCCGTCACAGCCGAGGTTGCGGCAATCGCAAAGGCCTATGGTTGCAACGAGGTCGTCACCGACGGATTCAGCAGCGGCTTCGTTCGCGCCGAGCTGGCGAGACATGGCATCGGTCATCGTATCTCGGAGCTGGACAAGTCTGGCTGTTATCTTGCAACCCTGCCGCTGCTGACCAGCGGCACCATCCGGTTACTGGATCTATCGGAGGTGATCGCCGAGTTCGCCGCGCTGGAGCGCAGGCCGGGCACAAGCGGCCGCGACCGTGTTGATGCTCGCGGTCATGAGGACCGTGCGAACGTCGTCGCAGGTGTCGCCGCATTGCTCGCGGTCGCGGCGCCTATCCCCTTCGCCGGCGTGTTGGAGCACTACAGGCGCCAAAGCGAGGCCATCACCCAGACCGTGCCGCCGACGCTGCAGCAGCAGTTCAGCGGCGAGGCGATCATGCAGGGATGGCAGCGCCGCGCGTCCGATGGCTTCGTGCGCGTCGTCATCCCGTTCGCGACCTCGCATCTGTATGTCCGCGGCTGCAGCTACATGACGCAGCTAGATGGCGATCAGGTCGTTGCCTGGATGACACCATCAGACGCGCTCGATGCGCTGGCCTCGCCGGTCAGCCCGTTCCGCGAGGCCAATCTGCCGCTTCTAGAGAAGCTACAGGAGCGCGCGAAGATCGAGAGGTATCAACCCGGCGACAACCTCGTCGGCATCAGGGCGTCGGACATCATCAACGCCGCCGCTGATCAGCGCGAGGCGGAGTCGCGCATGCCACAGACTGGCGCCGAGTGGTTGGCGTGGCGCAACAGCTCGGCGATGGAAACGCTACGCGCGATCGGGAGGGCCCCGCGATGAACATCGCCACGATGATCGCCGGTCGGGAAGGAAACTGCATCATGCTATACACAACGCCTGAGGCGATCGCCCGCAAGCGCGCGGCTGCTGAGAAGCAGTGGCGCGACGATGAGGCCGCAATCCCGCGCCGGTACGCGCTGGCGAAGGCGATGCTCACCGAGCGTGACGATCTCACCGCGCGCCATGGGCGTCGCCTCGGTGCCGTGCTGGCGAAACACGCCGGCAGCACCATCGCCAAGGCCGATCCGCTCGACAAGATCGCGGCTCAGCGCATCGTCGAGGAAATGCGCGCCGAGTACGGCATAGCAACCCCAGCGCTAGCAAAGATCGTGGAGATGGTGGCGTCGATGAAGGCGCAACGCGCGTATTGGGACGCGCTCGCCGAGATCGACCGCATCGAGAAGCGATCTCTCTACTGGCGTTATTCGGCGGTGGGGTACTAGGTCATGACCGACGACGTCAAAAAGACAATTGTCGACACGCCGCGCGGGCGCGGTCTCGATCTGTCGTCATCCCCGACGACAAGCACAGCGCCTGGGACCGGTGCCGATTGGTTCTCGCCGCTGCAGCCGATGCGGCCGGTGGCGCCTCCGGAGGTCGAGGGCCGCAGATTCGATTTCATTCCCGGTTACAATTTAACGACACAGCCGCGCTTTCAGGAGCCAGTCGACTTCAACGCGCTGCGAGCCTTCGCCGATGCCTATGACCCCTTGAGGCTGATCATCGAGCGCCGCAAGGATCAACTATGCCGTATGCCGTGGTCGATCCGCGCGAAACATGATGGTCCGGGCAAGCGTCCTAAAGTGTCGGCACTGCCAGCATCGGTGCGCAGTCGAATTGAGGACATCTCCACATTCCTGCGGAGACCGGATTACGATCAGCCGTTTCGGCCATGGCTACGGCAGCTTCTCGAAGATCTCCTCGTCATCGATGCTCCGACTCTCTTTTGCGAGCGCACCTTTGGCGGTCAGCTCGTCGGTCTCCAGCCGATGGATGGCGGCCTGATCAAGCGCGTGATCGACGAGAAAGGTCGTACCCCTCGGCCTCTGCCGTGGACAGGGGCGCCGTTTATGTGGAGTGGCACCGAGGTCAACCGTGACAACTTCACTTCTCTCGGATGGAAGGTCGAGGGCGGTCTTATCTGGCCACCGGCCTACCAGCAAATCCTGAAAGGTCTGCCCGCGGTCGACTACACAGCACGCGACATATACCAACGTCCGATGAATCCGCGGTCTCACAAGGTCTACGGCTTCTCCCCGGTCGAGCAGATTGTCGCAACGGTCAACACCGCAATGCGGCGGCAGTTCTCTCAGCTCGAATACTATCGTGAAGGCAACGTGCCGGCCGGATTATTCGCGTTGCCGGAGTCATGGACACCGGATCAGGTTCAGCGGCTGCAAGACTATTGGGATAACCTCTTTGCCGGCAACCTCGGCAAGCGCAACCAGATACGCTTCGTGCCGGGCGCCAAGGGCGCCTATACCCCCTTGCATGAGCCGCCGTTGAAATCAGAGTTCGACGAGTGGCTTTGCCGCGTCATCGCCTTCGCCTTCAGCTATCCCGCGACGGCCTTCATTCACCAAGTCAACCGCGCCACCGCCGAGCAGCACGAAGAGCAGGCTGAGAAGGAAGGTCTCCAGCCCCTCATGCAGTGGGCCGCAGATTTGTTCAACGAGATCGTAGAGCGCGAATTCAATTCCAACGACATCGAGTTTGCATGGGTTGAGGAAGATGACATCGACGCCGAGAAGCAAGCCTCGGTTCTGACCTCATACGTCGACAGCGGCGTGATGAGCGTCAACGAAGCCCGCGAGCGCATCGGAGAAGAGGCGAGCCTTGATCCCATGGCGTCGGTGTTGGCGGTGAAGACCGCCACCGGTCGCGTGCCGATCTCCGGCACCGCCAAGACCGACAACGAAAAGGTGACGTGATGCCAGCTCTTCTCACAGAGACAGACAGGCAAATCTACCGTCTGCGACTCGACATCGATCAGCATCTGCGATGGATGCGAATGCACGATGATGCTGGCGAATGGCAGGCCGTCGAGCGCCACCGCGCGAAGATCGCCGAGCTGAACGCAGAGCTTGATAGGTTGGAGGATTCGCAATGAACGCCTACGACCTCCGCAAGAAAGGCATGACGCTGCATGAGATCGCCGAATGTCTCGGCACCTCGCGCGTAGAGGTGCTGCGGGAGTTGTCAGATCCAGGCAAACCTTGGCGCTCCATCGTCGATTGTGCGTCCGGCAGAGCAAACGTCATCCCATCGAAGGAATACTGACATGCATGGTCCTGATCATCTCGATAAAATGTACCGGACTCGCAACGACGACGTCACCCCGTTGCGCAAGGCGAACATCGCCGCGGCCCAGGCCAAGAAGAGGACGCCGAGCGACTCCGATCTGCTCCGCAAGGGTCTCGCCGCCCAGATGCAGCGCGAGCCTCACAGTGTCGGCAACCCGGACCCGCGTTCGCGTACCGAATTCGGCTCCGTCGTCACGGTCGAGCACGGTGCTCTCTTAATCTCGATCGATGAGGGCAACGACGCATTATCGATCCATGGCGTCAACACCTTGCTATCCGATCTGCCGGCCGGTCTCCGACAGGCGGCGCTAGCGACGTCGGCGCACTTCAACGCCGCGTTCAGCGCGGAGGAGCAGCTTGCGCAAAAGGAAATCATATCCGTCATCGTCGCCGAGGTTCTTCGTCGCGATAAAAAGCTTTCCGAGCGCGTTCAGGCGCGCGTGGACGAGCTTCGGTACACCGCCGTCTAGACCGGGAAGGAAAAACCTATGGCGATGCACCGTCTCATCCCGCCCGCCACCGGCACCAAGATCACCGCCAACGGCCGCACCTACGATCCAACAGCCGGAGCGCAAGACGTGCCCGACTTTGATGCCAATGTGCTGCAGGCCAATGGATGGAGCTTCGTTGCGGTGTCGGGTCCGACCGCAACTCGTCACAGTGCAACCACCGGCGCCTATCCGCTGCATGCCGGCGTTAAATATTGGGACACCACCATTAGCCATCTCTTGACTTGGGACGGCAAGAACTGGCGCAACGAAGCCGGTGTGGTGGCGTGATGAAGAGATCGAGCGCGATTTTTTGGATGCTCCTTGGATCGCGCCCGGTTGCCGTGGACGTCGGACACGGCCTGGAGGCGGCGGAGGAGAGAACGCCGCCTCCATCTTCCAATCGCGCGCGACGTTCGTCCCCCGTCGCCGCGGCTCGTGGTCGGAGCCCGGATGTACGGCACACCGCGAGCAATGATTTAGGAGTGTAGAATGGACGCGTACAGGATTGGGATAATCGTTCGCGCTAGGCCGTGAACCCATCAACGCGCCGAGCTGACGGCTTGTCAGAGTCCGCTGTGCCTTCAATAGCCGACGTATTGTTGCTTAGCAGCGAACCGACGCGATGGGCCAGACTCGGACTCATGCGGTGCAGCAAACAACATCTCTATTTGATCACCTCGTCGGCGATCGTGATTAAGTAGTCAGGGACGACCACCCCAAGCGCCTTGGCAGTCTTGAGATTGATGAGAAGCTCGAATCTCGTGGGTTGTTCGACCGGAACGTCTGCGGGCTTGGCGCCTTTCAAGATCTTGTCAACGATCTCGGCAGCGCGGCTGAACGCCTCCTCCCGGTTTGGACCGACCGCAATCAACCCTCCGTCCGGAACGTACTCCTTCAACCCGTACAAGGCGGGGATCCGATTGGTCAGCGTGAAATCGATGATTTGCCGGCGGTGCATGTAGAGGAAGTTATCGGGGACTACGTAAAGCACGTCGGGCTGGTCCCGCAGGATCGCGGTGAGCGTGCCCGCGACGTCGCCCGACATCACCTCATGGTACTTTGTCTCGGCGATCCCCAGGAGTGAGGCGGCACCCACAACACTGGTCAGCATGGAAGCGTTGCCTGGATTTTGCTCATTGCCAAGCACCACCACCCTGGCCGCCATTGGGAGCATTTCCTTCATATACTGTAACCCCTTGACGCCGATCTCTGACATTTGCATCGACATGCCGGTGATATTTCCCCCTGGGTGAGCAAGACTTCGGACGAAGCCGTAGGCTACAGGATCTCCTACGCCGACAATGACAATAGGAATCCGCGTGGTCCGCTCCTTCACCGCGCGTGTCGCCGGCGAGGTGACCGCAACGATCAGGTCAACGTCTTGCGCCACGAGGTCATCGGCCAGCGGTTCAAAGCTGCCGCCCTGCGCCCACCGATAAATCATTGTGAGGTTGGAACCCTCGATGTAACCGAGCTTGCGCAGGGATCGGCGGAATATCTCGTCGACTTGGCGCCGAGATTCCGCGAGGTAACCAATCCGCCATAGCTTGCCGACCTGCTGCGCGTGGCCCGCGAGCGGCCATGCGGCCGCGCTGCCGATGAGCGTGATGAATTTCCGCCGTCTGATGTCGAACATGGGGCTTCCTCCCCTTCGGGTAGGCGCCACCAAAAAATCACCCCACGGCCAGCGGCCGCCGGTCTACGGCATGTTCAGCATGCCACCAACAGGCTGTCAGGTCCTTGGGCTAGACCTTAATTGTTCTGAATCGAGGTAGGGCGGCGGCCGCCCCCCGCTGTAATTCGTCTAAGCGATAGCACGATCCGCGATGCGGCGGGAGCCTGTGCACTGCAGGATTTCGATCCGGTCAATGTCTCTTGTGGGTCACTTTCGACCGACGCTACAGGTTTTGCGTGCCGTTCGATGTCTGCTCTTCCCCGAAACCGACCAGCTTATTGCGTGGCAACGAAATGGCGCGAAGGGCATGTGGCTGCCGCGCGGCCCAACGCGCCGAGGAATGTCCGTCTGCCGATGTGGACTATCATCGGGACCTCATTGGAG
>NZ_LGHL01000133.1 GCF_001908205.1 Bradyrhizobium sp. NAS80.1 | reverse complement strand
GGCCGACCGCGATGGCGGCGCAGCATGGGTGACAGGGGGCGGCGGCGAGGTCGGCTTGGCCTGCGTCGGCGGCGACGCCAGCTTCTCGCGCAGAGCCGGCTTCTCGACCGGCTGCACATTGACGTGCGACTGCGCAGGCGGCGATGGCGGGGTCAGCTTGGTCTCCCCGGGCTTTGCCGGCGCATTGGCCGTATTCGCCGTGTTCGCGGGACTGACCGTATTGGCGCGCTCCTGGACGTGCGGACGCGCTCCTCCCGTGGGCGGCGCGTTTGACGGCGTCGTCTGCGGCGTGAGCTTGGCGTTGGCAGGCTCCGAGCTGCTGCCGGGTTTGGCGGTGGCGCCAGAGCCACCAGCGGGGCTCGTCGGGGATGTCGACGAAGACGCCCCCGCGGCCGCCGTTCCTGTCTGCGGCGCGCCCTTGATCGCGGGCGCGGTCTGGCCGGGCACGGGCAAGGAGTGGTTGGACGGCGGACTGGCCTTCGTATCCGCCGTGCTTGGCGCGGTGGTCGTATTCGCCGGATTGGCCTTGCCTCCGGCCATGGGCGCGGCGGCATTGCCGGTGACCGGCGCGCCGGGAGCTCCCGTCTTCGTCGTGGCATTGCCGGTCGCCGCTGTCGCCGCGCCGCCGGTCGCAGGTGCGCCTTGCGTTCCCGTGACCGTTGTGCCCTGAGCGCCCGTCTTCGCCGCGGCGTTGCCGGTCCCGGGCGAGCCCGTTGGAGTTCCCGCTGCAGCGTTGCCGGTCGGCGCCGTGACTTGGCTCCTTGCCTTCAAGGCTGCGGATCCCGCCTTCGTCGTCGGATCAACCGAAACCGTGTTGGGGACCGGCGCCTTGTTGTCCCGGATCAGGGCAGCCTTTTGAATCACGGTCGGCGGCACAGCTGTCGTTGCCCCGAGAGGCTTTCCGGATGCTGCCGCAGTCGCGGTAATCGCCGGATCGCCCGCCGCTGTTACCGGCGGCTGCTGATTGATCACCGTGTTGATGACGGTGGTGTTGTGGATGTTGTTGAAGATGATGTTGTTCGGCGGCGGCGCGACATAGACCGGCGGCTGCACGAACACCGGGATCGGCACGAACACCGGCTGCGGCAGCACGAACAGCCCGACCACGGGAAGCGGCGGCGGCAGCACGACGAAATCCGGCGGCGGCGGCGGGCAGAAATAGACCGGCGGCGGCGGTGGCGGCAGGAAGCCAAAATCAGGGTCGCTGAAGTACAGCACGGGACGGTCGACATAGACCACTTCCGCCGGCGGCGGCGGCGGCACGTCATAGTCGATCATCGCAAAGCTCGGCGGCGGCTCGACCGGTGCGGTCAGCATCACCAGACGACGGCGTGCATCGGCCCAGTGCGGCCCGCGCGGATAGCGGCGCAGATACGACCAGTACGCCTCGCGAGTGTCGGTCCGGTAGGTCCGCCGCCAGGTGATCGCTTCGCGGCGCGCCGCCACGATCACCGTCACCCGCTTCGCCATCGGGTCATCGGGATAGGCCGAGAGAAATTCCTCATAGGCCGGCAACGTGTCGCGCTCGAGCGCGGCCGCATAGGCATCCTGCACGCCGAGATCGCGGATCGGCTTGTTGCGGATCGCGGCGACCTGGTCCGGCGCGGCCTGCGGCGGCGGCGCGTCCGGTGCGCTCACGAAGAAGCTGAACTGCGCGCTCACCTTCTGCTCGTCCCACGGCACCTGCGCGCCCTTGCTGGACTCGTTGACGCGCAAGCGGAGGCGGTCGAACACCTCCGGCAGCGGCAGGCCGCCGGTGCGAATCATCTCGGCCAGCGACTGCGCGTAGATGCCGTATGGCCCGGGCTCCTCGGGCGCCACGGTGCCGGGCGCCGAGTTGAAGGCGATCAGCATGTTCGCCTCGGGCTCGACCAGCGCAAGGCCGCTCGCGATCGGCTGGCCGCCCTCGATGAAGGGCTGGGCCCGCGCCGCGTCGAGCACGACGATGTTCGCCTTGAGCGGAATGGCAGCGAGCTGGCGGAGATAGTCGCTGATGCGCAACGCTTCGGTCGGAATGTCGGTGTCGCGACTGATATTGGAATCGACCGGGATGAAATAGTTCTCGCCGGAGAGCTGCACGCCATAGCCGGAGAGGTAAATCATCGCGACCGTGCCCGGCCCCGAGGCCTGCGCCTTCTGGATGAAATCGCGAAAACTCTTGCGCAGCGTGTCACCGTCGAGATCGCGGGCGCCGACGACGTCGAACCCCGCCGCCTGGAGCGTTTGCGCGATCAGGCCGGCATCGTTGGCGGTCGTGGCCAGCGGCGACTTGGCGTAGGCGCCGTTGCCGACCACGAGCGCGATGCGCTTTTCCTGTTGCTGCGCCCGGGCCGGATCGACGAGCCCGCTCGCCGCAACGAAAAGAATCGGCAGGAGGAAACAGATGAAGGCCTTGTGTGTCCCACGCATGGCTTGCTCGCCCGCTTTGTTGTTGAAGTGACACCGCGCATGAGACGCGCGGCCGGCTGAATGGCACTTGAACGAAAGGCTCGGATTGAGGCGGCGGCATGGCCGGGTCCTCCGGCCGTCAGCTTCACGTCAGCTGACTGCGAAACGGGCAAGGCTCCATTATATCGCTCAGCCTTGCGCGATCAGATGGGCCACCCCTCTTAAGCCGATCCCCCTCTTCCGAGCAACCGTTCGCCATGATCGGCGGCGGCCACGCCGCACATCTTAGTCGACGGCTTGCAACTCCGCGAGCTTCGTTCGCGCGGTCGCCTCGTCCAGGGCGACGAGCTCGGCCGGCCCGGGATTCGCCTCTCCTGCCGTCGCCACGGAAACGACCGCAAGTCCAGCCAAGCCACCGAGCATCGCACCGCCCGCCGCGGCATCGTGCCTGGGACTGCTCTTGATGAGGTAGAAGTGCGTGCGGCCGGCCTCCATCACGATCTCGCGCTTGGTGTCGCCCGGAAACGTCAGTTCGGTCACCAGCAATTCGTGACGGCCCGCCGGCCGATCGGCATAGGCATATTTGCCGGCCAGAACCTTCCCGAGTGGCGCACCATCAAGCTTCACCTCGCAGGCGCAGAACGCCATGCTGAGGCCATTCCGCTTGTCCTGCAGCAGGACGACGCGCGAGTGGCCGGCGCTCGGAGGCCCGACCTTTTTTGACACGGATGCAAAGTCGGTTCCGACCTGGTCGCTGACGCACCCCGCCAGCATGGCACCAACGGCCAACAACAACGCGCTCCATCGTAGCATCGCAGCTCCCTGCCCATTCCCCGGGATGCACGCTAGCCAAAGTCAGCCTCAGGTTGCAACGGTCTCGGACCACGACCGCGCAGCCTCGCTGCATCTCGTTAGAGCTGCTGCACGTCCACCACGCCCGCGACCGCCTTGATCGCGCCGGCGATCTGGGGCGAGACCTTGAAGCGGCCGGGCAGTTTCATCTCCACCTCGGTCTCGAGATCGAGCATCATCACCAGCGAGACTTCGCCGTCACCATTGGAGCGCGGCGCGATGCCGGGACTGCCGACCTTTGGCGCAGCGCCGTTCGAGGCGGCCATGTCGGGACCTGCGAGACGCTTGGCGATCGATTCCAGCGGCTTGGTGTCGCGCAGGAAGATGCGCAGGCCCTTCTGCGTCTTGGCCGCGGCATCATCCAGCGGCTCGGCGTGCAGCACGCGGGCGCGGACGTCCTCGCCCTGAAGCTCGGCTCCGAGCTGGAGCAGCACGGCGGCGCCCGGCTCAAGCACGTCACGGTATTGCGCCAGCCCTTCGGAGAACAACACCGCCTCGAAATGGCCGGTCGGGTCGGACAGGCCCATGATGCCCATCTTGTTGCCGGTCTTGGTGCGCCGCTCCATGCGCGACACCACGGTGGCCGCGACCTTGCCGGCGGTGGCGCCGGTCTTCACCGCGCGCGAGAATTCCGCCCAGCTCTGCACCCGCAGCCGCTTCAGCACGGTGGCGTAGTCGTCGAGCGGATGGCCGGAGAGGAAGAAGCCGATCGCGTCGTATTCGCGGCGCAGCCGGTCGGCCGGCAGCCACGGCTCGACCTGCGGCAGCATGATGCTCGGCGCGTCCGCCGAGCCGCCGAACATGTCGTTTTGGCCGATGGTCTCGGCCTGATGCGCGCGCTGGCAGGCGGCGAGGATCGAGTCCGCGCCGGCGAAGACGCGGGCCCGGTTCGGGTCCAGCGTGTCGAAGGCGCCGGCGGCGGCAAGACTTTCGATGATGCGCTTGTTGATCGCGCGCGGATTGACCCGCGCAGCGAAGTCGGCGAGCGAGGTGAACAGCCCCCCGCTTCGTGCGCTCCTCGATGATCTGCTCGATCGCCTGGATGCCGACGCCTTTCAGCGCTGCGAGCGCGTAGTAGATCGTGTTCTCACCGACCTCGAAGGTCGCGCCGGACCGGTTGATGTTCGGCGGCTCGACCTTGATGCCGAGGCGCTGCGCCTCGGAGCGGAATTCGGAGAGCTTGTCGGTGTTGTTCAGATCGAGCGTCATCGACGCCGCGATGAACTCCACCGGATAATGCGCCTTCATGTAGGCGGTGTGGTAGGACACCAGCGCATAGGCTGCCGCGTGGCTCTTGTTGAAGCCGTAGTCGGCGAATTTCGCCAGCAGCTCGAAGATGGTCTCGGCCTGCGCCTTCGGCACGCCGTTCTTCACCGCGCCCGCGACGAAGATGTCGCGCTGCTTGTCCATCTCGGCGCGGATCTTCTTGCCCATGGCGCGGCGGAGCAGGTCGGCGTCGCCGAGCGAATAGCCCGACATCACCTGCGCGATCTGCATCACCTGTTCCTGGTAGATGATGACGCCGAACGTCTCCTTCAGGATCGGCTCCAGAACCGGATGCAGATATTCCGGCTCCTCGTCGCCGTGCTTGCGCGCGCAATAGGTCGGGATGTTCGCCATCGGACCCGGGCGATAGAGCGCGACCAGCGCGATGATGTCCTCGAAACGGTCGGGACGCATGTCGATCAGCGCGCGCCGCATCCCCTGGCTTTCAACCTGGAACACACCGACCACGTCGCCGCGCGCCAGCATCTGGTAGCTCTCGGCATCGTCGATCGGGAGCGTGGCGAGATCGACGTCGATGTTGCGCGGCTTGAGCAGCTTCACAGCGACGTCGAGCACGGTCAGCGTCTTCAGGCCGAGGAAGTCGAATTTCACGAGGCCGGCCGGCTCGACCCACTTCATGTTGAACTGGGTCACCGGCATGTCGGATTTGGGATCGCGGTAGAGCGGCACGAGCTCGCTCAAGGGACGATCGCCGATCACGATACCGGCCGCGTGGGTCGAGGCGTGGCGCGTCAAGCCCTCGAGGCGCTGCGCGATGTCGAAGGCGCGCGCCACCACGGGGTCTTCATCGCGGAACGCCTGAAGCTTCGGCTCGCTCTCGATCGCGGCGGCCAGCGTCACCGGCGCGGCCGGATTTTGCGGCACGAGCTTTGTGAGCTTGTCGACCTGGCCATAGGGCATCTGCAGCACGCGACCGACGTCGCGCAGCACGCCGCGCGCTTGCAGCGTACCGAAGGTGATGATCTGCGCGACCTGATCGCGGCCATAGCGCTGCTGCACGTACTGGATCACCTCGCCGCGGCGATCCTGGCAGAAGTCGATGTCGAAGTCCGGCATCGAGACGCGTTCCGGATTGAGGAAGCGCTCGAACAGCAGCCCGAACTTGATCGGGTCGAGGTCGGTGATGGTGAGCGCCCACGCGACCAGCGAGCCTGCGCCGGAGCCGCGGCCCGGCCCGACCGGAATGCCCTGCGACTTCGCCCATTTGATGAAGTCGGACACGATCAGGAAGTAGCCGGCGTACTTCATGCGCATGATGACGTCGAGCTCGAACGCCAGGCGCTTGTTGTAATCCTCTTCCGTCGTACCCTGGGACAGGCCGTGCACACGCAAGCGATTGGCGAGCCCCTCCTCCGCCTGGCGCTTCAGCTCGGCCGCCTCGACCGCGGCGGCATCGGAGCTTGCGGCGGCGCCGACGGTGAAGAACGGCAGGATCGGCTTGCGCGTCATCGGACGGAATGAGCAGCGCTCCGCGATCTCGACCGTCGAGGCCAGCGCCTCCGGAATGTCGGCGAACAGCACTGCCATCTCGGCGCGGGTCTTGAAGCGGTGATCGGGCGTGAGCTGCACGCGATCGGTCTCGGCAATCAGCCGCCCGCCGGCGATGCAAAGCAGCGCGTCATGCGCCTCGTAATCGTCGGTCGCGGCGAAATACGGCTCGTTGGTCGCAACCAGCGGCAGGCCTTTTGCGTAGGCGATGTCGATCAATCCGCTCTCGACGCGCCGCTCCTTGTCGATGTTGTGGCGCTGCAATTCGACATAGAGGCGATCGCCGAACAGGCTGGCGAGACGTTCGCAGCGCAAAGCCGCAACCTCGGCCTGCCCTGAGGCAAGCGCCAGCGAGATCGGTCCGTCCGGGCCGCCCGTCAGCGCGATCAGGCCTTCGGTCTCACCTTCGAGCCAGTCGAACTTGATATGGCACGCATGGGTGTCGGGCGTCTCGAGGAACGCCCGCGAGTTCAGCCGCATCAGGCTGCGATAGCCACGCTCCTGGGCCGCCAGCAGCACCACGCGCGAGGGCGGAAGCGCGTTGCGCGCATTGGGATCCTGGTCGCCGAAATCGATCGCGATCTCGCAACCGACGATCGGCTGGATGCCGGAGCCCGCCATCTTGTCGGAGAACTCCAGCGCACCGAACATGTTGTCGGTGTCGGTCAGCGCCAGCGCGGGCTGGTGATCCTTCTTGGCAAGCTCGGCGAGCTTGGCGATCTTGATCGAGCCCTTGAGCAGCGAATAGGCCGAGTGAACGTGAAGGTGGACAAATCCGGCGCTCGGCATGGTCGCGTGACGGCCTCTTGCAGATGAGATGGAGCGGTCAGCGCCGAGGGGATGCCAAGGGTATCATGGTGAACATCCTGCATCCGCCCGGCCGACTCGCCTCACAATGGTGGGGCGTCGCCGCCGCAGAGTCCACGCCGGAGCGGCCAATCGGCCGCGTCGTCCTGCTTTTCCCCAAGTCGGCTCCTTGAGGTCGGCCCCTTGAGACTTCAATCGGGTTCGGAAGCATCGGATTTCGATTCCGATACTTTAGAGCTGCGGAATCACCTGGGCCCAGATCGCGATCATCCCGACGAACAGCGTGATTGACGCCAGTGCGGCCGCTTCTTCCACGAAAACCCTGAACATGTCTCGCTCCCTTGCTAGAACGTATGAAGAACATTGTTCTCATTTCGTTCTCGAGAGTCAAGCGCCTGGGGATATCTTGAAGCGGGATGGTTAACTCACTGAATTCAAACAAAAAAAAGCCCCGGCCAACGGCCGGGGCTTTCGACGATCGCTTCGTGCGAAGCGATTAGTCTCAGTAGCGTGCGACGGGCATGCCGCCGAACTTGTAGTTCAGGCGGACGAGACCCATGTCGACGTCCTGCTTGATGTTGTCGGTCACGCCGGCGATCGTCACGTTCTGGTCGCCCAGGAAGATGTGGTTGTACTCGACGCCAACCGACCAGTTCTGGGCAAAGCCGACTTCGAGGCCGGCACCGACAGTGCCACCCCAACGCGTGTTGCTGGCCGAACCGAGGCTTACGCCGGTCGCGGCGTTGAACACCTCGTACTTGTCGCCGACGACGGCGGCACCGCCCTTGGCGTAGAGCAGCACGTTGTTCCAGGCATAGCCGACCTGGCCGGTGATCAGGCCGAACGAATCGATCTTGGAGTGGTTGCGCGTATTGAACACGGCGCTGAGATTGTCGCCGGAGAAGTCAGCCCAGTTGCCCTGGCCTTCGACGCCGAACACGAACTGGCCGGACTGCCAGCGATAGCCGATCTGGCCACCGACGGTGCCACCGGTCGCATTGTGCGAACCCTCGCGGAGACCACCGACGACGTCCCAGGTCGTGTGCGCCGAACCGCCGCCGCCGTTGATACCGATGTAGAAGCCGCTCCAGTCATAGATCGCGGCGACCATCGCGGGCGGCGCCTTGGTGTAAGGCCGCGCAGCGAGGTCAGCAGCCACCGCCGGCGCAGCCGCGCTGAGCGCGACAAGGCTAACAGCAGCAAGCAACACTTTCTTGTTCATTTGAGTCCCGTTCCAGTTTCTTCAGTAAGGCCCCCGGGCCGTGGTGTCGTCATAACAGCGATCGATCGAATTGCTGTAACCGCGACGCAACAGTCAGCTCCAAAGGCCCCTGCTCAGTTAATGGATGTTTATCGGAGTGCGCCCGAAACCCTTTGAAACAAGAGTTTCCATGAGTTCCAATGTCGATTACACGACATATGCGGCAAATGCGCGTAGGGACTCAACGCGCACACAAGCGCGTGATCGGAGAATTGAATGCGTGGAAGAATTGCTCTCCCTATTGTCGCCACACTTTTGCCTGCGCTCGCCACATTTGCTTTCTCGTTCAGCACCAGCACGCCGGCGCGCGCCTTCGGTACTCACCATGCCTTCTGCCTCACCGGTGATGAATGGCCAGGGCTGACCAATTGCACGTTCGACACTTATGCGCAGTGTCAGGCGAGCGCGTCGGGCCGCGCACTGACATGCATCGCGAACCCGTATTTCGCAGGCCAGAGCGATGATCCCTACGCGTATCAGAATCGTCCCCGTGCGCAGATCCCGGGATATTCGCCGGGCTATTTCGTGCCGCGCTGAGATGCGTCGCACATGCCTCACGCTAGGCATGCTCCTCGCGAGCGCGCCTGCGCACGCGCAGACCTACGATCCGAACTATCCGGTCTGCATGCAAATCTACGGCCCGGTCGGCTATTTCGACTGCCGCTACACTTCGCTTGAACAGTGCAGATTTCTCGCCGTCGGCCGCTCCGCGACATGCGTCGTGAACCCGTATTTTCCAGAGAAGCGATCGAAGGCCCCTTCCGTTCAAGGCGCGCAGGCCGGGCGATCGGGTTGATCCATGGACTGCACGATCCGCCCTGCCCTTGACGACGACGCTGCCGACATCAGCGCGGTCATCCTGCGTGCGCTGCGCGAGACGAATGTGAAGGACTATACCGGCGAGATCATCGAAAGGGTCGCGCGCAGCTTCAGTCCGGACGCCGTACTTCAGTTGATTGGCCAGCGAACGGTCTTCGTTGCGACCGTTGGCAGTCGCCTTGTCGGCACGGCAAGCCTCGACGGAAGCGTCGTCCGTACGGTCTTCGTGGCGCCCGATGTTCAGGCCCACGGGATCGGCAAGCTGCTGATGGCCGAGATCGAGCGCACCGCGCGTGAGCGAAACATCCCGTCGTTGACCGTCCCTTCGTCAGTCACCGCCGAAGCCTTCTACGCGCGGCTCGGGTTCAAGGCGGTGCGCGACAGCTACCATGGTGACGAACGCACGATCATCATGGAGCGATCGCTCGATGCTCCCATGTAGGCCCGGCTTGGGTTCGAAGGCGGGCATCACGCACTGCCGCTGCCTGAACCGCGGCGTTGGGTCATGAGCCGAAATTCCCCGAGACAAAATAAGCCAGCCAAGGACCGGCGCGGGCTTCTGCCTGGAGCGTGCGAGCAACAGCAGCAGCACGAACTGCCGCGCAATGACGGCGTGACATCAAAACAATATCGCCCTACCCTCCCCGCACAAGAAGAAGAGGAAGCGCCAATCGTGTACGACTTCATTATCGTGGGCGGCGGCTCGGCGGGGTCCGTGCTGGCCCACCGGCTCTCCGCAAAGAGCGCCAACAAGGTCCTGCTGTGCGAAGCCGGGCAGGACACACCACCAGGCAACGAGCCGGCCGAGATTCGAGACAGCTATCCGGGCACCGCCTATTTCGATCCGCGCTTCCACTGGACCGAGCTCAAGGTCACGACGCAAGTCGTGAGCCACAACAATCCGAACGAAGGACGTCCTCCTTTACGCAAATACGAGCAGGCGCGCGTGCTGGGCGGCGGTTCGTCGATCAACGGCCAGATGGCCAACCGCGGCGCACCGACCGACTACGATGAATGGGAAGCGCGCGGCGCCGAGGGGTGGAATTGGAACGAGGTGCTCCCTTTTTTCAAGAAGGTCGAGCGCGACCTCGATTTCGACGGACCGTTCCACGGCAAGGATGGCAGGATCCCCGTCCGCCGAATCCCGCGGGAGCACTGGACACGGCATTCGCAGGCGTTCGCCGACGCATTCCAGCAAGCTGGCCATCAATTCCTGCCGGACCAGAACGGTGAGTTCGTCGACGGCTATTTCCCGGTGACGCATTCCAACCAGGCCGAGCAGCGCGTCTCCGCCGCGATGGGCTATCTCGATCGCGAAACGCGCAAGCGCGCCAACCTGACGATCTCCACCAACACTGAGGTCAGAGAGCTGCTGTTCGAAGGCACGCAATGCGTCGGCGTGAAGGCGACGGTCGACGGACGGACGCAGGAATTCCGCGGCCGCGAGATCATTCTCTCCAGCGGCGCCATCCATTCTCCGGCGCATCTCTTGCGCGCCGGCATTGGCCCGGTCGGCCACCTCAAGGACCTCGGGATTCCCGTGCTGATAGGACTGCAAGGCGTCGGCCAGCGCCTGATGGACCATCCCTCGATTTCGCTATCGTCCTTTGTCCGCCGCGGCGCGCGCATGAACGAGCATACAAGGCGGCACATGCAGCTCGGCCTGCGTTATTCGTCGGGGCTCTCCGGCGTGCCGAAGGGCGACATGTTCGTCGTCGTGCTCAGCAAATCGGCCTGGCACGCGGTCGGTGCGCAAATCGGCTCGCTGCTGACTTTCGTCAACAAGACCTATTCCGAGACCGGACAGGTCAAGCTTGCCTCGCGCGATCCCGCAGCGGAGCCGATCGTCGAGTTCAACCTGTTGTCCGACCGGCGCGACCTCGATCGCCTGATGAGCGGCTTCCGCAAGATGGCGGCCATTCAAATGAGCGAAACCGTGAGAGCCGTGACGGACAAGCCGTTCCCGGCCTCCTACACCGACCGCGTGCGCAAGATCGGCGTGGTCAATACCAGGAACAGGATCCTGACCAAGATCGCCGCGACCCTGATGGACGGGCCGGCGGCGCTGCGCCACTACATGATCGACAATTTCGTGGTCGAAGGCTTCACCTTCGATAGCGTGATCAACGACGACGAGGCGCTGGAAGCCTTCGTGCGCAAGGCGACCATCGGCGTGTGGCACGCCTCCTGCTCATGCCGCATGGGCCGAGCCGACGATCCGATGGCGGTGGTCGACACCCAGGGCCGCGTCAAAGGCGTCCAGGGTCTGCGTGTCGTCGACGCCTCGATCTTCCCCGTGGTGCCATGCGCCAACACCAACTTCCCGGTCCTGATGTCGGCAGAGAAGATCGCCGCAACAATGCAGTGAACCGCAAAGCCGGGGTCACAACAAGCGAGGCAAGAACCAGGAATGAGCTTGCACCGATGCGCCACCGCAAGTTGTGACCGCGCTGGTCATCGTATAACGTCAGCACCTGTTCTTCGACGCGCGTGGTTCATCGCTTCATGCTCGCCCGAATTTTGCTTCTCGTGACCTTGCTCCCGATTGCGGGCACCTTGCGTGCAAAAGAAACACCGGCTGAGAAGGCCGGATTTGCGCCCAGGCTGACGATCTATCTTGCCAAAGGCCCCCCTGACGCTTGTGGGCCGGGCTGCGACCGATGGATCGCCATCGAAGGCGAGATCGATCGGGATGCGGCGCCGCGCATCCGCCGCTTCCTCGCCGGCGTCAAGGACACCCACCGCCCCATCTACCTTCATTCGCCAGGCGGAAACGTGGAGCAGTCCTACGTCATCGGACGGTTGCTGCGCAGCCGCAAGGCGATCGCGCGAGTTGGCCGGACGATTGCGACGGCATGCGCAGCGGGCACGCAGGTGGACGCCGCATGCCTGAAGACGAAGACCACGAGCGGTGAGATCGAGGCCGAGCTCACCACCCGCAATGCGATGTGCAACTCGGCCTGCGGTTACCTGTTTCTCGGAGCGACATCGCGCGAGGTGGCACCCGACGCCGCGCTGGCGGTCCATAACTCGAGGCTCGTCCTCGTCATCCGCGGCAATCCGCCTCCGGGAGTGGTCGCAGAGGTCCGGCAGCGCCGGATGGTGACCGCCGAGCGCGAGCGTGCTGCGTTCGTCGCGGCGATGGGGATCAGTCGCGAGCTCAATGATCTGATCCGGACGGTGAAGTTCGAAAGCCTGCACGTGCTGACGCGACCCGAGCTCTACCGGTTCGGAATCGACACGCGGCCACTTGCCGAGACGATGTGGCGGCTAGAAAAGGGCACGCGGCCGTTCATCAGCAAGATCGCAATGGTGAAGGAGAATGGCTCTTCGTTCCGGACGATGGAGTGGCGCCTGTTCTGCGAAAACAAGAATCGCGTGCCGCTGATGTTCGCAGGCGAGATCGACGAGGCCATCCTCGGCAAGAGCACGATCCTGATGACGGCGGACGCCGACACGACCAAGGAGGCCGGCGGGTCTCCGATGCGGGCCGGCAAGTACGAGATGTGGAGCGACACGGTCGATCCGGGAATGGTCAAGGCGATGCTGGCGTCCCGCTACCTGCAGGTCCGCGAAAACAGGCCGATGCCGGACAAGCCGGATATGGCAAAGTTCGACATCGACATGACGGGCCTGGCATCGGCGTGGACGCAGCTTGGGGCATCGTGCCAGTCGGCGACGACCGACCCCGTCAGCACTTGGCCCGCGATTCCGCCACCAAGGCGCGGCAGTTAGGCCACCGGCGCGCGGCGCTCGCGCAAGACCTGCTCTCCCTCTCGCCTTCAAACGTCATCTGAGGCTTCTTCAGAGCAGAGGACGTCTGCACCTTGAGAAACGCGTTCTTCAAATCACCGAGCGGTATGCGTCGCATTGAGCACGCGACGCCACCAAGCTCATCCTCGGAAGGGAATGGCCTGAGAACGTTTGATCGTCCGCCCTAGCCCGCTTTCGGTGGCTGCAGCCCGGTCGAATTGATCCATTTTTCCATTTCTGCCACGGCCTCTAGCGCCAGTGCTTTAGACAAAAGCTTATCTCGCTCTTTGCCTGGTCGCATCTTCTCAGCAGCGGCCACTAAGGCTGCGATGTCAGAGTACGCATAGTCCCCACGCCCAATCACGCCTGCCTCCAACTCATTCTGGCGACGAGACGAGTATGCAACCCCCGGACGCTGCGCGCCAGAGCTGACAGTTTCACGGTCAAGTTATCGAATGACGCAGCCCGCAGGCGACCTGCATTGAAGGCCAGGCGACTTCTCACTCCAATCCACGTTTGCCCAAGGGGTTGCGTTCTACCCGGAGCGATTAGGACAGGGATTCTGGTATTGCCTGCACAACAGCGGCTGTCCCTTGGTACAATAAACCTTCGGACAGCACCCGATTAGTCTGAATTTCCCGAACTGCAACTCTTGGGCGAAGTCGACTGTCCTGTTTGTGGAATGCCCTGAGTGGCTGCATGCTTGTGCGCGAACAGACCCGACGCCTCGCCTCAATTCGCTCGGCGCTTGCTTGGCCTCGGCGTGTCCAAGTGTTCGGCTCCAAGGTCTCGGCTCCAAGTCCTCTGCTCCAAGTCCTCTGCTCCAAGTCCTCTGCTCCAAGTCCTCGGCGCGTCCGGATCGGTGAACAGGTCGGTGAAGCAGAAAGCAACTTTGGCCGGGATTTCGCATGCGCTCGGTCAGAGCAGCAGCAGGCCTGAAAACGTGTGAAACACATCTCAGGAGGCGAATATGGGTCGTGGAATGCCATCGATGACCGCGCTCCTCGGAATGCTCGCTCTTGCGGGTTATCAGAACCGGGACAAGCTTGCTGAGATCTTCAACAGCGCGACGGAAGCGCTCAGCAAATCTGGTGGCGGCGGTGGACAGCCGCAGGCACAAGGCGACCTGTCGAGCGTCCTGGGCGGCCTGCTTGGCGGCGCAGGTGTCGGAGGCCTGCTCGGTAACGGCCTGAATGAACTACTCGATCAGTTCACCAAAAATGGCCAAGGGGAAGCTGCGGAATCCTGGATCGGTCCCGGCCCGAACAAGGATGTTTCGCCGCCTCAGCTCAAGCAAGCAATCGGTCAGGATGTCCTGGCGACGCTGGTGCAACAGACCGGACTATCGCAAGACGAACTTCTCGCCCGACTTTCGCGAGAACTGCCCTCGGCCGTGGACAAGTACACGCCCGACGGCCGATTGCCTCCTCGCAACGGTTGATTTTACCGCGTACAGGGAAACAGCAGCATGGGCATCATCTGGACCATTATTATTGGTTTTCTGGCAGGACTCGTCGCCAAGTTCATCATGCCTGGGACCAACGAGCCGTCCGGCTTCATCATGACGACCATTCTCGGCATCGTGGGCGCGATCCTCGCCTCCTATCTCGGGCAGGCGGTCGGTTGGTACAAGGCAGGCGAAGGCGCCGGCTTTATAGGCGCCGTCGTCGGGGCAATCATCCTGCTGGCGATCTACGGCTTCGTGACCGGGAAGCGGTCAGCAGCCTGACCAGTCGTCCGCGGCCCAAAGGCTACCATGCAGGCGAAAGTCGGTGACTGTTGATGCGCCGGGGTGTTCGCGACGCTCAAGCGCTGTATTCGGTAGCTCTATGAGGGCGAGGATTCCGGCAGCGTCCGCTTCCGGTACGCCTCGCGGCTGGTCATCTGCCGGCATCCCGCACAGGACTTCGCGCGCCTGGGCTCACTCCTCATCCAGGCCGAAGTCAAACGCTTGTGCTGGAGCCCCCTTGCGCGCTGCGGCAAATTGATCGAGCGATAAGGTCAATGTAACGGATGAAGAGTTCAGATCAGTAAGTCCGAGCTCTAAGCTTTTGCCGGATTCTAGTTGCGCTATCAGACTCGGTTCGACGGGGGCCGCCGCGATGCAGATATTGGTGAGGCACCAATTGAACGGGATTTGGGTGGGCTGCCCCTGATCTATCGTTACCGCGACTCCACGCTGCAGATTCGCCCCTTGTGGAACGAATATTTGCAAGCGAGCCGGACCGTCGGCGCGCTGAATCAGATCGACACGCGCCACCGCCTGATCGAGATCGTCGGTACCAGTAGAAGTCGTTCGACACATCGTAGTCCCATCGGACGACTCAAAGCAGAGCTTTCGCCAGTTTGAGTATTGAATCTTTTCAGGGATGCGCACTCGCGGAGCCTTGACTTGAAGCTCCGCGGACGAGCTGTTGCTCGCTTGCTGCTGGGTGTTGCCGGTTGCTGAATGCTTCTTGAGAAACTGACTTACCAGCGGGGACCAGATCGGCACGGCGTCAGGGGAATCGATCATGAAATGCCCGTCGCTTCCGAACGGCGGCAGCATTCGATATTCCACATTTCCTCCCGCCGCGGCGAAAGCGTCACGCATCCGCTTTGTAAGCTCCGGGCCAAAATAGCTATCGTTCTCCGCGTATATCCACAGCATCGGAACTCGCGCAGTCTGACCAAATTCGCCTGTAGCCGCGACGAGCTTATCGGGAGCACAATTGTTGTTGGGCTTCCCGTCCACCCTACCGCCGCGTCCCGCCGCGAAGGTGACAATGGCCCGAACTGATGATGGGTTGAGACTCGCAAGAGCGATCGATCCCCATCCGCCGCCCGACTGCCCCACAACAACAACCTTGCCGGGCTGAACGATCTTCTGCTTGCTCATGTAGTCGATGACCCACTCGTTTAGAGTGGCGATGGCGAGCCCGGGGCCCCGAAAGTTCGGGCTGTCGCAGCTACTGATATGCGCAAACACCGCTCCGTAGAGCCCCTGATCCTGGTCATCCAGGCTGCTGGCTCCATATCTCACCGGGGAGATGACGAAGTAGCCTTGGCTCGCGAACCACCGTGCGGCAGCCCGGTATTCGATCGTCGGAAACATCAGTCGTTCCTGGAGGCCCAGCGCAATTCCATGGTTCATGATCACGAGGGGAAACGGGCCATCGCCGACTGGCTTCACCACGAAGGCAAGCACGGGCAGCGGGAAAGGTAGCCCCCAAATTTCCTCTTGAATTCTTGGCGATGCAGCAACTTCTTCTGCAACAGAAGCGGAATGGAGGAGCTGACTTGCCAGCAAGATCAGAAGAACCAGAAGGCGCCTCAGCATCTCCTTACTCCGCTCTCGGGAAACAATGCCGCAGATGCCGCTGGAAGGCTAAGTAGCCGAGACTCGAACCCTTTGACGTAGATCAAGCCCCGAAGTTCAGTCCACTCCGGAATAGGAGGCGACTTCACGCACCAAAGCGCCTCGCACAGCACGGAGATGATCATGAGGTCCTCGAGTTTTCTGCGTACCGCCATTCTCGCTGCAGCCAGTACCTTGCTGCTCGGCACAGGCGCCCAGGCCGGGCCGATGCCGACACATGTGACGACGATGAAATCGATGGTCGATCAGAGCACCACCGAACGTTGGGTTGGCGGCTGGCGCGGCGGCTACGGCTATCGCGGCGTCGGATGGGGCTACCGCGGAGGCTGGGGCTATCGCGGCTACGGTTATCGCGGCCTCGGTTACGGTGTCGCCGGCGCCGTGGTCGGCGGTGCGATCGCGAGGAGCGCCTACTACGGGGGCTATGGCGGCTACTACGGCGGGTACTATGGCGGCGGCTATCCCGTCTACAGCCCCCCGATCGTGTTGTATTACGGCCATAGCAACGTCTACGGCTTTGGCGGCAGCTATTGCCCGCCCTATGATGGCTACGCCGGCTACTAGATCCCGGCTTTGGCTTGAGAGGCCTTAGCCCGCCAGCGTAACGATCAAGGGTCCGTTTCGGGTTGCGACGACGGTGTGTTCGTATTGAACGGTAGGCGCCTCGGGGCTGCTGTAGAGCGTCCATGGATCATCGCCATCCTGGGCCCACTCGGCGCCAAGCGACAGGAACGGCTCGACGGTGAACACGAGTCCGTCGCTCATGATGCGGCGTTCGGAGCGGTCGGGCCATGTTGCGATCTCTGTCGGCTCCTCATGGAGGGACAAGCCGACACCGTGACTGGCGAGGTTCCTGACCAGACTGTAGCCGTTCTTCCGCGCAAAGGTCCCGATGGCTTGACCGATGCCGGCAATCGGTTTGCCGGCTCCAACTTGCCGCAAGCCGGTCCACATCGCCCGCCGGCCATCCCTGCAAAGACGTTCGATCGCGCTGGCTATGGGTGGAACGGCGAACGAGGCTCCGGTATCCGCAAAGAAGCCGTTCTTCTCGGCTGACACGTCGATGTTGACCAGGTCGCCGCGCTCGATCCGCCGGTCACCTGGGATGCCATGGGCGATCTCCTCGTTCACGCTGATGCAGGTCGCGCCAGGGAAGTCGTAGGCCAGCTCCGGAGCTGAGCGTGCCCCGGCAGCCTCCAGGAGTTTTCGCCCGATCTGGTCGAGCTCGCAGGTCGTCATGCCCGGCTCAAGGGCCTTCCCCATCGCCTCCAGCGTATTGGCGACGATACGCCCGACGTCTCTGAGGCGGGTGAGGTCGTTGTCATCCGAGATTGTCATATCAGGCTCTTTTCGAAAGCCGGGACATAGCGGCTGTGAACGCGACTTGCAAACGGGAGCGCGCGCCCGGTCATTGTGCGTCTATGTCCCTACTCCGGTGTGTGGTTGGATGAGCCCGGGTCCAAAGCAGCAATCGACCGCAGCAAGGCTGTATGGCCTTGGGCGTGCAGCAGAAGTGGGCTGGCGATTCACATAAATTAATGCGTACGGCGCAACGAAGCCTCAAAGTCGTCTCCGGGACAAAGGGCAACGACTGCAATGGATCGCGTCGAACAGGTTTTCGTCGCCACGGCGGTCACGGGTTTTCTGGTGATGCTTGGGGCGATCATATGGATGATGTTGAGTTGAGGGGCACACAAACCACGTCGTTGCGACTGGCCCTACCCTATCTCGCCATCAACCTCTGCATTGCCTTGGCTCTATGGCTGATCTGGAGCCGACTGTCCTAAGCCGGATCGCTCTCCCCGTAAGCCGGTTCCCCCCTGGCCAGGACATCCCGGGCACGTTGCGCCCGTGCGATATGCTCACTGTCGCGTAACATCTTGAACGCGTCGCGAACCAGTTCGCGCGAATACGCCAGAAGGCGCGCGTCATACGCGCTGGGTGTATAGATCATCCAAGCCTCGTCCTGCTTGAAGCGCGACGCGCTTTCGACGAAACGTGTCACGCCTGGCGCGGGCCGATCAGTCCGGCCAGCCCACGGATCATTGCCGCGATGTCGAGCGGCTTTTCCCAAAGCATTACGTCCTGAAATTCAGGAGCGATGCTGATCCTGTCGTAGCCGGTCGTGAACACGAACGGCACCCTGCGCGCCCTGAGCTCTTGCGCAATGGGAAAGACCATCTCGCTGCGAAGGTTCACGTCGAGCACGGCACCATCGACGATCGAGCCGTCATTGAGGATGCGCAGCGCGTCCTCGACTTCACCGACTGGTCCGGCAACATCCGCGCCGAACGATCCCAGAGCGTGGCTGATATCGTCGGCGAGGAAATATTCGTCCTCGACGACGAGAATACGGCGTCCCGACAATAGCGCGCGCTCACGCAACAACGTTGTCGATGCCACCATGTTTCCCTCCAGCACCCGAAAGATATTGGAACAGACGGCAGAGGGCCGCCTTGGTACAAACGAAGCACGCGAAGGCGGGTTCCCGATGAGCAACCGCGACATCATCGTGATAGGCGGCTCGGCTGGCGCCACTGCACCGCTAAAGCAGATTCTGGCGGGACTGCCGCTCGACTTGCCGGCCGCCATCTTCGTCGTCCTGCATATTCCGGCTCAGGGCATTGGCATCCTTTCGACGGTTGCCGCTGCCGCCGGCAGGCTTCCGGTGCATCAGGCCGAGCACGGCATGACTTTCCAGCGTGGCCATGTCTATCTGGCCGCTCCCGACCACCACCTCCTGCTGTCTGAGGGGCACATTCAGTTCGGGCGCGGCCCGCGCGAGAATATGGTTCGTCCGGCGATCGATGCGCTGTTCCGTTCTGCCGCGGTGCATCACGGCCCCCGTGTGATCGGTGTCGTCCTGAGCGGCTTGCTGTCGGACAGCGCCGCCGGGCTCCATGCCATCAAGCGGTGCGGCGGGATGGCGCTGGTCCAGGATCCCGCCGACGCGATCTCGCCGGAGATGCCGCAGCGCGCCCTGGAGGCAACGATCGCCGATCTCTGCGTGCCCGCCGCGCGGCTCGGCGATGTGCTGTCTGATCTTGCGCAGGAAGCACCGGGGGCCGCGCTTCCAATCGCCGCCGACATTCGCCTGGAGGTCGAAATCGCGGCGGGCGAAAGAATCGGTTCCGTCAGCCTCGCCAAGATCGCCGATCCGGCGGCGCTCACCTGTCCGGGCTGCGGCGGCGTGCTCTCCGTCGTGAAGTACGGCCACCCTATGCGGTTTCGCTGCCAGGTCGGTCATGCCTATACCGCAGACGCGCTCGCGAAGGAGCAGGAAGGACAGGTCGATGAAGCCTTGCGGGTGGCGCTCCGGATCATCGAAGAACGGGCTGAACTGGTGCAGCACATGGCTGACGATGGCCGACGCAGCGGCCGGCCCGCGGTGGCCGAGATGTACGCGCTGCGCGCCGCCGAATATCGCGAATATGCCGACATGATCCGGCGCGTCGTGTTACAATCGCTCGATCCGGTGATCGGCCAGCGAAAGGCTTGAGGCCTCACCATGACCATCTCCCTTGCCGAGCGGACCGAGCAACTCCACGCGGAGGAGCGCCTTCTGGTCAAGGCCGATGCCGATATCGACCAAGGCTGGCAGCGGATCCGCAACCAGGAGGATCTGGTGCGGGAACTCCAGGCCGGAGGACATGACTCGGGGCACGCAGAAAGACTGGTCGATCTGCTCAAGCAAACGCTCGTGGAATGGGAGCGGCATCGCACCCTGATCCTCCAACGGGTCAACTACCTTCAA
The DNA here is from genome assembly GCF_001908205.1 of Bradyrhizobium sp. NAS80.1. Lineage (GTDB taxonomy): Bacteria > Pseudomonadota > Alphaproteobacteria > Rhizobiales > Xanthobacteraceae > Bradyrhizobium. Next base: position 4,954 of record NZ_LGHL01000133.1, on the reverse strand, counting down.
CGCGAGGTCGATGCTGGCCCGCCGATGGACAGTTGACCGCCGTTCAATCGCGTCCGTCCCTGACCGGAGCTGTTCTGGTCCTTTTCGCTGTTGGGATGTACCCTGAATCTCTGCTATCTCTTGATCCCGGATAACGAGAGTAGCGGCCATCATGGATGAAGTCGGCAAGGCGCCGGGAGATGGGGAGCGTCAGGCCAGGGCCCCATTGATCATTGGCGTTGGTGCTTCAGCCGGCGCGATCGACAGCATCGAGCGCTTTTTCGGAAAGCTCGCGCTTGGCGATGACCAGGCCGTCGTGCTCGTGCTTCAAAATCGAGAGGCGCTCACCGACGAGCGTCTGCGGGCGCTCATTCAGCGTGCCGATGGAGCCGAGCTTTCTGAGATACGCGACGGGGCGTCGGTCGAGGGCGGCACGATCTACCTCAGCCCGGTTGCCATGATTACCACCATCCAGGGCGGCCGCCTTGCGGTGCGGAAGGCGGAGCAAGGACCGGGCGAGCGGGCGACCATCGACAGCTTCCTCGTGTCGCTTGCGGAGGAACGCGCCGAGCAGTCCATCGGCGTGCTCTTGAGCGGAACCGATGGCGACGGCACGCTGGGCGCGGCCACCCTGAAAGACCATGGCGGGCTGGCGATTGCCGAGAAAGTCGAAGGTGACGATTCCGAGCACCTGATCGATAGCAGCAGGCCGGCGGCGATCGCCGACTATGTCCTGACGCCCGAGGACATTCCCGAGCATATCCAGGTCTATGCGCGGCATCTGCGCCGCCTGGAGGAGAAGCAGGGTTTTGACGAGGTTCTGGCGGCGGCAGCAACCTCGCTGTCGCGCATCGCCGACATCCTGCGCAACAAGACCGGCAACGACTTCCACGGCTACAAGCAGAACACTTTTTTGCGCCGCGTGCAGCGGCGCATGCAGGTGGTGCAGATCGAGGAGATCGCTTCCTATGTCGATTTCCTCAGGAGCGACAAGGACGAAGCCCACCATCTTTTCAATGACCTCCTGATCGGCGTCACCGAGTTCTTCCGCGACAAGCGCGAATTCGAGGTGCTCGAAACCCAGATCATTCCGAAAATCTTCGAGAACAAGAACGTCGGACAGCAGGTTCGCGTTTGGGTACTCGGTTGCGCGACCGGTGAAGAGGCCTATTCGATCGGCATACTGCTGCGGGAGCATATGGCGACGCTGGATTCCGCGCCCCAGGTTCAGATCTTTGCGACCGACATCGACGGCCGCGCGCTCGCGGCCGCCCGCGTCGGGCGCTATCGCACCAACATCGAACAGGACATGACGCCCGAGCGCCTGGCGCGCTGGTTCGTGCGCGAGGGCGACACCTATTGCGTGGTGAAGGAATTGCGGGAGATGTGCATCTTCTCCCAGCACAACGTCATCAAGGATGCTCCGTTCTCGAAGCTCGACATCGTCTCCTGCCGCAACCTCCTCATCTATCTCAACGCAGAGCTTCAGAACCGGGTCATCCCGTTGTTCCATTTCGCGCTGCTGCCTGAGCGCTACCTGTTTCTCGGCAATTCCGAGAACGTGACGCGACATCCAAAGCTGTTTGCACCCGTCGACCGCCGCGCCCGCATTTTCAAGAAGCTCGACACCGGCACGCGACTGCCGCCTGAATTTCCGATCTCGACCGCGGCGGGCCGCGCTCCGGTCGAACAGGCACCGATCCGCTCCTTCGGTCCCGACGTCGGACTTGAGCGCCGCGCGCAGCGGATCGCCGAGCGCTATGCACCGGCCTATGTGATCACAGACGACAATTTCCAGATCCTGCACTTTTCCGGCCGTACCGGGCGCTATCTCGAGCCGACAGCTGGCGCCGCCTCGCTCGATCTGCTTCAGCTCGTCCATCGCGACCTCAGGCTGGAGCTGCGCACGGCGTTAAGTCGCGCAGCAGAATCAAACGAGTCCGCCCATGCCGAGCAGATTCAGCTAGGCGTCAATGGGCATCGCGTTCTCGTCGATATCACCGTCGAGCCAATTCAAGACGGCGCAGACGGCCATCGCAATTTCGTCATCCTGTTCAAGGACGGTCCGGCGCGCGCAATCGACGCACGCGAAAGTAATCCGAGCACGCTGGTGCGGACCGAGCACGTCGAGCGTCTCGAGAGTGAATTGCGGGCAACCCGCGAGCGTCTTCAGGCGACGATCGAGGAACTCGAAAGCACCAACGAGGAGCTGAAATCCTCGAACGAGGAGTACCAGTCGCTCAACGAAGAGCTGCAGTCCGCCAATGAGGAGCTCGAAACCTCTCGCGAGGAATTGCAGTCGGTCAACGAGGAACTGACCACCGTCAATGGCGAGCTGGCGCATCGGGTCCAGGAGCTGACCCGCGCTACCAGTGATCTCAAGAATTTCCTCGAAAGCACGCAGATCGCGACCGTCTTCCTGGACAACGATCTCCGCGTGATGAACTTCACGCCGGCGATCACCCAGATTCTTCATCTGGTCGAAACCGATGTCGGCCGCCCGATCGCGCACATCAAGGCGCGCATTCCCATCGAGGAGCTCTATGATGACGTGCGCCGCGTGCTCCGGACCCTCGCAAGCGCCGAGCGCGAGCTGACCGCGCCGGACAGCGGCACACGCTATATCGTCCGTATCCTCCCCTACCGTAGCATCGACAATTTCATCGCCGGTGTGGTCATCACCTTCATCGACGTCACTGCGATCACGCGCGCGGAGGAGCGGCAGCGGCTGCTCCTGGCCGAGCTTCAGCATCGCGTGCGCAATACGCTCGGCGTGGTGCGCTCGATCGCCCGGCGTTCGGCCGAGACGAGTTCCACCGTCGAGGAATATTCGGCGCATCTCGACGGCCGGCTGAATGCCTTTGCGCGGACACAAGCGCTGGTGACGCGCGATCCGGAAGGCGGCGTCGATCTCGAGTATCTCGTCGTCGAGGAACTTCTTGCCTATAACGCCCGCGAGGGCGAGCAGATGCGCGTGTCTGGACCTGCCGTCCGCTTCCGGCCAAAGGCCGCCGAGACCTTTGCGCTTGCCATCCATGAGTTGGCGACGAATGCGCTCAAATATGGCGGGCTCGGGCAGCCGTCGGGGCGCCTCGAGATTTCATGGCGAATCGACGAGGCGACCGATCCGCCGAAACTGCTGTTCGAATGGCGCGAACGAGGCGGACCGCGCGTCGCGCAGCCGAAGCGGAAAGGCTTTGGCACGGAGCTTCTGGAACGCACCCTCGCGTTTGAACTGAAGGGGCAGACGACCATGTCGTTCAATACGTCCGGGCTTCAGTGCCAGATTGCAATTCCCCTGACCAAAAGAACCTTTCACACGCCTTCAATGGACGGCTGATGCGCTCCCAGAGCACCACCGACGGAGGTCTTGCACAGGCGGTCATTCGCCGCTTCCACGCATTGCGGCCTCTGTCTGACGAAGCAGTAGGTGCGCTCGAGCAAGCCATTCTTGAGGGCCTGTTCCGCGCTGGGCCGGGTGAGGATCTGGTTGCCGAGGGCGACCCGATCGACAGCGTTCGGATCGTGCTCTCGGGTTGGCTTTACCGGCACAAGACGCTCGAGGACGGCCGACGGCAAATCGTCAATTTCATCCTGCCTGGCGAGACCTGCGACGCGCACGCTTATCTCCTGTCCACCATCGACCATTCGATAACGACGGCAACGCCCGTCACCTACGCCGAGATCAAACGGGCCCGTTTTGAGAAACTCATGGCGAGCGAGCGTACGCTGGCCGAAGCGTTCATGTGCGAAACGCTTCTGAACAACGCGATCCAGCGCGAATGGGCGATCAATCTGGGGCGGCGCGCCGCACTGGAGAAGGTGGCTCATCTTTTTTGCGAAATTTACGAGCGGCTACGTCCGGTCGGGTTGGTTGACGGTAACTCGTGCAGCTTTCCGGTGACCCAGATGGACTTGGCCGACGCGACGGGCCTGTCCGTGGTCCATCTTAACCGTACGATCCAGGAACTGAGGGCAACCGGACTGATCACGCTGCGGGAGCGCACGCTGACGATCGCAGATCTCGACGCCCTGAAGAGCGCGGCTTTGTATTCGCCGAACTATCTCCAACTTTACCGACAGGTCTAAAGCGCCCCTCGCGCCAAAAAAGGCCCCAGCACCTGGGTTTCCTGGGAGGATTGAGTGCCGGGGCCAAGATGCCTGCCGCTGTTTGAAACCGGCAGGAAGGCCCATTGTCCGCATTTTCCAAGGCCGCGCACTAAAGCAGGTGAATCCGAGCCGGCCCGCGGCATGAAAGAACGCCCGAGCCCCTGGAACGGTCTGGTAGGCCGACCGCGAAATTTCGCGGCTCGTTAACCTATTGAAATGCCGGAACCGGACGCGCGCCCGAAGCTACGAATGCTGCTGACTTGGGGCCGCCCCCATCCGGCAGACAAAGCCCCGGCGGCACACCTCCTCGCCGGGGCCGACTTTCGTTCTTCCGAAATGATCGTGCAGGTACCAATGCCGGCCAAACGTACTCGAAGGAAACAAACGCAATCGCTCCAGGAACGATTGATGTCATTTGCCGACAGCGCCCGCGAGCTCGCCCGCGGCATGCCGCCGGGCAAAGAACGCGACATGCTGCTCAGGCGCGCGAAGCAGAACGAGGTGACTTCGCACCTGACGGATTGGCTGAGTACGCCGGGCGACCAAACGCGTAGAGGACAATGATACAGAGCATCAAGCACTATCGCGCCTTTCAGGTCGATCCGGACGGTCACGTCTTTGGCTGCATCAACCTCGTGTGCGCCGACGACGACGAAGCCAAGCGCCAAGCAGCCTCATTTGCGCAGGACCATCGCATCGAACTGTGGCGTCTCGACATGCGCATCGCGCAGTTCGATCAGGCCCCCGCAATCGTTCACGAGCAGGCCGCGAGCTAGTGTCCTGAGTCACAAGTTCGCAATCATAGATTCGCAGTAGATTCGCGTCGCTGTGCCAAGGATGGAGGCAAACAGCGACGGAGTCTCCA
>NZ_LGHL01000132.1 GCF_001908205.1 Bradyrhizobium sp. NAS80.1 | reverse complement strand
TCAATACATAGTCAGACCGGTCAAACGGCCGCAGCGTCGGCGCTCGGCGCGCGTTTTGCTTTGACGAGAGAAGAATACGCAGAATTGAAAGCTCACCTTTGAAATCGCGCTGCCGGGTGTCGGACACTCGACAACAGCGTCTTCAATCGGACAGGGCGGAAATAACAGACTCGTATGATGTCGACGCCTCTTAAACGACGGCGCAGTCTTCGAGTAAGTCGGGAGGAACGCATGACCACCATCGCCACTGCGGCGCCTGCGGGAGCGTCGCGACCTTGGTACAAAGTTCTTTATGTCCAGGTGCTGATCGCGATCCTGATCGGCGTCGTCGTCGGATGGCTATGGCCGCCGCTCGCGACGAACGACTGGATCAAGGCGCTGGGTGACGGCTTCATCAAGCTGATCAAGATGGTTATCGCGCCCATTATCTTCTGCACCGTGGTATCCGGAATCGCTCATATTCAGGATGCAAAGAAGGTCGGACGGGTCGGCGTCAAGGCGCTGGTCTATTTCGAGATTGTATCCACGGCTGCCTTGTTGCTCGGCCTACTGACAGGCAATTTGTTCCAAATCGGCCGAGGTCTCTCCGCCAAGCCTGACGCCGCGGCGGTCGCCAATTACGTGAAGCAGGCGGAAGCCTCGAAATCCGTCGACTTCATCCTCAACATCATCCCCGATAGCGTGGTTGGCGCCCTCGCCCGCGGCGATATCCTGCAGGTGCTTCTGTTCGCGATCCTATTCGGTTTTTCTCTGATGGCGATGGGCAAGCGCGGAGAGAGGTTGCGTGGCATGATCGACGACTTGGCGCAAGCGGTTTTCGGCGTGATTGCCATTGTCATGAAGGCGGCTCCGGTCGGCGCCTTCGGTGCCATGGCCTTCACAATCGGAAAGTTCGGACCCGCTGCGCTCGGCAATCTGATCGGCCTTGTCGCTTTGTTTTATGCGACCGCTGCGCTATTCATAATACTCGTACTCGGTCTGATTGCGCGGTTTATCGGCTTTTCGATCTTCAAATTTATCGCCTATATAAAGGATGAGCTCTTGATTGTGCTCGGCACCTCATCCTCGGAAAGCGCGCTACCACAATTGATGGAGAAGCTTGAGCGGTTAGGCTGCTCCAAGCCTGTGGTCGGGCTTGTGGTGCCGACCGGCTACTCCTTCAATCTTGACGGCACTAATATATATATGACGCTGGCGACTTTGTTCATTGCGCAGGCGCTGGGTATCGAGCTCACTTTTAGCCAGCAAGTGACGATTTTGGTTGTGGCGATGCTGACTTCGAAGGGCGCAAGCGGCGTCACTGGCGCGGGCTTCATTACCCTGGCTGCCACGCTGTCGGTTGTCAATCCAGTGCTGGTGCCAGGCATGGCGATCGTGTTCTCGATCGACAAGTTCATGAGCGAGGTGCGAGCGCTCACCAATATCGCGGGCAATGGCATCGCCGCTGTGTTCGTCTCCTGGTGGGAAGGCGAACTGAATTACGCGACGCTGCATGCGGGTCTGAACCGAGAGATCGATCCAAACAATGTGGAGCCCAGGAACAAGACCTAATAGGGCCATGCTTTATTCCCGGACGCTTCCACTCTGTGTAGCCTGCTCGATTTTAGTGGTTCGATTTGGCCGCAGCCGACCTGAGTTACGGCCCCAAAGCTTGCCCGGCTACCGTGTTCGGCGAGTCGGATGGTCGGTCGCTACGTGAATAAACCAGACCCAGCAACCGACCAAGACAGTTCGCTCCGATATTTCTGCTGCGCTGACAAACTCAGCAGTGCGCTGCTGGGGCGCCGACAAGGCGGGACAAGTGGCGGACCGCTTTCGCCTGTTCCACACCTTGGGTGAGGTCCTGCGCTACACGATCGGCCGCCATTATCACAACATAGCCGCCGTCCAATCACGGCGGCCGCGCAACGAGCGAAGCCGGGAGTTCCGCGCCGCCGACCGCGCTTGCCGCATTTACGGACGGATCAAAAGGCTTCGTGAGATGACCGCGATGAGATCTATCGCCCACGTGAGCAGTTGCCCGCTACCCAGAATCGCGCAACTGCTCGGCCTCGACAGGCGCACTGTTCAGCGCTCAGGCTGTTGACGGTGAACCGGAGCATTCGCGTCCTCACACACCTTCACATCTTCCCGCGCACTTCGAGGCAAGGCTCCAGCGCGGCGGGCCTCCGGCCACCACGTGGGCCAGCAGCCTTTGGCGGGAACTTCAGCAACAAGAGTGAGGGTTGCGCGATGGACCGCTGGATTGCGCTATTCCTCCCACGTCTAACAGCAGGACGCGCTTCGACGTTGCTGCTGGCTCTACTCGACCGTCACCGATTTCGCGAGATTGCGCGGCTGATCGACGTCTGTGCCCATCACGACAGCGGTATGATAGGCTAAAAGCTGGAGCGGAATAGCATAAACCATGGGCGCAAAGGTTGCGACCATGTCTGGCAGCAGAATTGTTCGGAAGGTAGCCAATGTCGCTTCCGAAGCTCCCTTCGCATCAGTCATCAGGATGATATTGCCACCACGAGCGGCAACTTCTTGCATGTTCGAAACGGTTTTCGCGAAAAGCGGGTCATATGGCGCAATAACCACCACGGGCACGGTTTCGTCGATCAGCGCAATTGGGCCGTGCTTGAGCTCGCCCGCGGCATACCCTTCTGAGTGGATATAGGAAATTTCCTTTAGCTTGAGCGCCCCCTCTAATGCCAGCGGAACCGATGTGCCGCGACCGAGATAGAGCACATCCGTTGACTTGGAGATTTCGCGCGCAAGTTCCTCGATCTGCGGCTCGGTCTCAAGGGCTGCAGCAATTAACCGGGGAATTTCGATCAGCTCGCGTACGAGTTTCAATTCATTGGTATCGGACAATTCGCCGCGCTCTTTGCCAGCTGCGAGCGCAAGCGCGGCCATCACCATCAGCTGGCAGGTGAAGGCTTTGGTTGAGGCGACACCGATTTCCGGCCCCGCCAGCGTTGGCAACACGGTTTCGCTCTCGCGCGCGATCGTTGACGTCGGCACGTTGACTACGGATATCGTGTGCAGACCATTCGCCTTGGCGTAACGCAGCGCGGCAAGGGTGTCGGCGGTCTCCCCTGACTGAGAGATAAAGATCGCGAGATCCCCCTTGCGCAAGGGTGCCTCGCGATAGCGGAATTCGGAGGCTACATCGATTTCGACTGGAACGCGTGCCAGACGCTCGAACCAGTACTTAGCAACATGGCCGGCATAGTTTGCCGTACCGCAAGCCGTGATCGAGATGCGCTGAACGAGATTGAAGTCAAATGGCAATTTGAGCGGCAAGGCTATGCGCTCGGCAGTCATGTCGACATAATGCGCCAGCGTCTGTCCGAGCACTCCCGGCTGTTCGTGAATTTCCTTGGCCATGAAGTGGCGATAGTTCGCTTTCCCGACGAGGAGCGAGGAGGCGCCAGGCTTTGATGCCTCCCGATTGACGACGGCGCCATTCGAGTCATAGATAAGGCCAATTGTGCGGGTAAGCACGGCCCAATCGCCATCTTCAAGATAGGTGATGGTGTCGGTGAAGGGCGCGAGCGCGATCGCATCCGATCCTAGATAGATTTCGCCGTCACCGTGCCCGATCGCAAGCGGCGCCCCCTTGCGCGCGCCGATCATGAGATCGTTGTGGCCTTTGAACAGGAACGCCAGCGCAAACGCGCCGCGCAGCCGCTGTAGCGACGCTCTCACCGCGTCCTGCGGAGAATAGCCATCCAGCAAATACGATTCCACAAGATGAGCCACCACCTCAGTATCGGTCTCGGAGGCAAAGTTAGCGCCGTTCTGCTCCAGTTCGCCGCGCAAGTCGCGAAAGTTCTCGATGATCCCATTGTGAACAACCGCGACGTTGTCGGTGGCATGCGGGTGGGCGTTGCTTTCGCTCGGCTTGCCATGAGTGGCCCATCGCGTGTGACCAATACCGCTGTGACCCACTAGTGGATTGGTGCGTAGGCGGGCCTCAAGATTTGTCAGCTTTCCCTCGGCGCGTCTAAGCTCAAGACGGCCTTCTTCGAGCATCGCGACGCCTGCGGAGTCATATCCGCGATATTCAAGTCGCTTGAGCGAATCGACCAGTTGCTTGATGATTGGACCACGTCCTAAGATACCGACAATCCCGCACATACGATCACCCCAACTTCACGCCGCATGATGGTCACGCGGTGGAAACTTCTTGGTCAAATTCACTTATCTAAAGATATTCAATCGCCACTGCGAGATTCACTGGGAGCAATTCCGCATGCACAAGCTGAGCCAGGTCTCCAGATCTTCCCTCCTCACCTGGTTCGGCTCCATTGGGGCGTTGGCGAGCACCATCGCATTCGAATGAAGACGCGGCAGCGGACGAAACAGGGCCTTCAAGTTTAGTCGAATATGCAGGCACGTCATTATCGTGCAGCTGGACCGAGATCGGCGGCGCAATCAGAGTTTTCGTCGTGTTTGGAATGTCGTGATTGCAATATGGCTTCGACTCTGGGGACTGACCAAGCTCGCGAGCCGGCGGAGCACATTGAGACCTGCGATAGAATCTCATGACCTTTGTTCAGCTCCTAAATTGGAGTCGAGAGCTTTATGACGCCCGGCCCAGTGTTCAATAGAATGCCGTCCTGGCGCTCCCAGAGGGCAATGCTGCTAGTTCGATGGGACGAGACTGGAGCATTGAGACCGCTCGTTCAATTGTACGGAGGTAAATCTTCCATAGCGAAAGGTTCGAAGAACCATACGAATGTTGGTAACGAACTATCGCAGTCTCGACTAGAACCGATGTGGTGTCGTGATGATGCGTCGCGGTGATCATACTTGACTCAACAAACCACGATGCAACCGGTCCATCTTGGGAGCGATCATCGGCCGAATCACTTCCTTTTCTTGGTTAGGAAATAACGACAGCGTCATAGATGATGGTTCATTAGCTTTCCGCCAGGCAACAGCGCAGGCGTTTGCTTCTCATTGCGCCAGAAATGATCGGGGTAATCAGGCCCGACGAGGAAGAGCTTGTTGACTCGTTCTTGCCTTAACCACGGGAGGACTTTCCAGTGGTATTGCATATCAATGTATATGATGCGCTTGATCTACGCGGGCGTACATTACTAACTCAAAATGGGCCCTCCTTCAATACGCGTGAATGTGGGCTTCATGCGCATGAAAGCTGCTCCAAAATGACTTTTACTACTAAAGGCTCCTTTTCTGCCCAACTGGTGAAACAATGACGGCTCAAGATTCAAAACGGCGCGTTGCGCTTATCACCGGCATTACGGGCCAGGATGGCGCGTATCTCGCGGAACATCTGCTCAGACTTGGCTACACTGTGCACGGGATCAAGCGGCGGTCGTCGTCGTTCAACACCGCGCGCGTCGATCATCTGTACCAGGACCAGCATGCCGGCAACGTGCCCTTCCTGATGCACTACGGCGACATGACCGATTCCACCAACCTGATCCGCCTGATGCAGCAAATCCGGCCGACCGAGATATACAATCTTGCGGCGCAAAGCCATGTCGCGGTCAGCTTCGAAAGTCCGGAATACACGGCCAATGCCGACGGAATTGGCGTACTCCGGCTGCTCGAGGCGATCCGCATTCTCGGCATGGAGAAGGAGACGAGGTTCTACCAGGCCTCGACATCGGAACTCTACGGTCTCGTCCAGGAGGTGCCGCAGAGCGAGACGACGCCGTTCTATCCGCGTTCGCCCTATGGCGTGGCCAAGCTCTACGGCTACTGGATCACGGTGAATTACCGTGAGGCCTACGGCATGTTCGCCTGCAACGGCATCCTGTTCAACCATGAGAGCCCGATCCGCGGCGAGACCTTCGTGACCCGCAAGATCACGCGCGGCGTCGCCCGCATCGAAGTCGGTTTGGAGGCCCGCCTTTATCTCGGCAATCTCGAGGCCAAGCGCGATTGGGGCCACGCCCGCGATTACGTGGAGGGCATGCACCAAATTCTGCAGGACGACGTGGCAGAGGATTACGTGTTGGCGACCGGCGAGACGCGGGCGGTGCGCGAGTTCGTCGAGCTGGCATTCGCAGAGGTCGGCCGGACGATCGAATGGCGCGGCGAGGGCGTTGAGGAGATCGGCATCGACAGGGCGTCCGGAAAAACCGTTGTGGAAATCGATCCGGCCTATTTCCGCCCGACAGAGGTCGATCTGCTGGTCGGCAATGCCGACAAGGCCCGCCAAAAACTCGGCTGGAAGCCTAAGACCAGCTTCGCGCAGCTGGTGCAGGAGATGGTGGCAAGCGATCTCGCCGAAGCCCGTCAGGACGTCGTCAATGGCAAGCGCGCGTTTTGAGCTGAAGGGCAAGACGGTCTTCGTCGCCGGCCATCGCGGTATGGTCGGCTCGGCGCTGATGCGACGGCTCGCGCGCGAGCAGGCCAACCTCCTGACGGCGGCGCGAAGCGAACTGGATCTTCGCGACCAGGCGGCGGTGAGCGCCTGGTTCGCCGCGAATCGGCCGCAGGCGGTGTTCCTCGCGGCGGCCAAAGTCGGCGGTATCGTCGCCAACGATACGCTGCGAGCCGAGTTCCTCTACGATAACCTTGCAATTTCGAACAATGCGATCCAAGCCGCTCATGCGAACGGATGTGAGAAGCTCATGTTCTTCGGCTCGTCCTGCATCTATCCGCGGCTCGCGCCGCAGCCACTGCGGGAGGATTCGGTGCTGAGCGGCCCGCTGGAGCCGACCAACGAGCCCTATGCGATTGCGAAAATCGCCGGATTGAAGATGGTGGAAGCTTATCGCAGCCAGTACGGCGCAGACTTCATCAGCGTAATGCCGACCAACCTTTACGGTCCCGGCGACAATTACCATCCCGAATCACGAGGCCACGATGTCAGGCGCGGCGAACGTCGTGGTATGGGGCACCGGCAAGCCACGGCGCGAATTCCTGTATGTCGACGATCTTGCGGACGCCTGTGTCCACCTGATGAAGACCTATTCGTCGTCCGAGCTGGTCAACATCGGCACCGGCCAGGACATCACCATCGCCGATTTCGCGCTGGTGGTCGCGGCGACCGTCCGCTTTCGCGGCAAGATCCGCTTCGACACGTCGCGCCCCGATGGCACGCCGCGCAAGCTGCTCGATGTCAGCCGCCTGGTCAAAATCGGCTGGCACGCCCGCACCTCACTGCAGGAGGGCATCGGGTTGGCGTATCAGTTCTATCTCGACGAGATCAACAGGCGGCAGCAGACATCAGGGAGGATCATCAGTCGGTCATGAAGCTCCCTGCTTTTTATTGGTGTCGAATTCTTGATCATTGGAACTGGAAGCTTCGGTTTGAAGGCCGCCAGATGAGTTCGCGAAAGCCCATGATCGATGATGGGCAACGGTGTCGAGCTTCACCAGCAGGAAGGCCAGTGAGGCCAGCAGGAAATAGCCTATCTGAAAATGCGGGATGATCATGGTGCCCATGGCGACGGTGGGCTTGCTTCAGAAGAGCCTACCCCGAGCAGCGATCAAGCCGATCTTCTCTCCTTCATCCTTGGGCATGAACGAAATCGCTTCTGCCATCGCGACGAAGCTCACGGAGGCGAGATATGTGGTCGTGATGAGCCATATCCTATTCCCCCGGTGGCCCGCCGCCGCACGAGCGCGACCGGACCGCGGTCGCCGGGAGGGCCGGGATGGACGACCAGGCAGCGCACGCTGCGCCCAACGTCGTCGGGAATCGCCTGCTTCAGGAACGGCGCGATCACAAGGTCCGGCCGATGCAGCGCCACGCTCTCGCGCGTGATCTCGGCATGGATGTCGAGCTCGACCGCGACGTCGTGGCATCGCTCCCTGAGCTCGCCTGAAGCCGCTGCGTCAGGCTGTTGAAGGAATGCGACAGGAGCAGGATGCGATGATTTACCTCAACAGATTCTCGGCAATTGCTCGCCCGACAGCCAGTCGACGATCCGCCCGCCGCCGAAGCTCGTGGCCATCTGCACGAAATGATGATCGTCGGCCAAGGCCTCGCCGATGTCGGCGGCGTCGCTGACAAGCGGATGCGCCCGCATCGCGGCCAGCACTGCAGCAGCATTTTCGGGCGCCACGATCGCGACCAGCTTGCCCTCATTGGCGACATGGAGCGGATCGAGCCCGAGCAGCTCGCACGCTGCCGCGACGCCCGGCTTGACCGGGATCGCCTCCTCGCGAAGATGGAAGCCGAGGTCGGACTGCTGGGCGATCGCGCGGCATTCTACCTTTACGTCGGGGATGCCGATAGCGCGCTCGAACGAGCAATTGCCAATGGCGCGGAGCTCGTTATGGAGGTCGCCGATATGCCTAATGGCGACCGCCAGGGTGGTATCCGCAACATCGCAGGCAATATCTGGTGGGTTTCGCAACGTCTTACGGCTGAGCCTTACTTCAAGACTGATAAACTATGACAGCGCGGCATCGCGCCAATGGAAGCAAGACCGGGGTACCAAACGCGGGCATCGCCTGCACCGCGATCTGCAAATGGGTCTTTAGCTTCGACAACAAAATCTACCAACAGCGCCACGGCGTTGAAAACGCCTTTTGCAGGCTAACGGACTTCTCATACATGAGGATTTCATGAAAACACGTAAGGTAATCATGGCAGGATGATTTACAGTTGACCCGAATAAGCGGGACGATGTTGTTAAAGCGCACGAGGATCTCGTAAAACGCGCTCGCCACGCTTCCGGATGCTTTGACTTGGCGATAACGGCTGATCCGGTTGACCCGGCGCGGATTAACAATTTCGAGTTTTGGCTGTCTGAGGAGGATTTGAATTCATTTCGTGCAATTGCCAATCCTCCCAAGGCGATTACTCCAATCGTGAAAGTTGAAATCCAGAGCATGAAATCCATAAATCGGGACCGCCATTCTAATAGGGCGACAGCGTTCGCCTTCGAAATTGAAAATCTTAAGACCCCCCGGAAGATTTCTCCACCTCCGAAGCAACGAACCACACTTCTACCTCCGGCCGGCTGACATCCACAGCTATGTCAGCTTTGTCGAACGATGGTTTGACGTTACAATTGAAACCTTGCTGAGCAAGGCTCGTTGTCCGAAAGTTGCCTCGAGGAGATAGGGCACACTACCGCAATCAGGACCTCAACGTCGCTTGCTCCTGTTGAGACCAGGATGGGGACAAGGTCGCCAACTGCATATCTACTTCTCGCCCTTTTTGACTTTCGCCATACCCGATTGAAAACACCCGCGGCTGCAACCGCTGCTCCGGCCCCTCGTTCGTCATTGCCCTTCAGATCAAGATTGGGCATCAAAGCACCTCGAGTTTCCGGTCGCACCTTCTCCTTTTCTCAACGCGTTATCTTCGTTCGTGCCCTATCCTTGGATCGTTAGCTGTGTTGCGTGGCTGAGCGCTTGGTTTGCGGGATGGGCACAAGCAACAGGCCATCGGTTTGGCTGTTCGGATGGCCGTTGACGATCCTCCCGATGACGTCGGGTCAGATAGGCCTGCGGTTCGACACTGCGGAGTTTGCAGATCTGACAAGGCGATGACAGCCAGTGTTCGCCGCCGCCGTCGGAGCTGGCGCGCACACCGCACCAGTTTCGCGCCAGAAACAACCTAATCGAAACACAACAAACGCGAACGAAATCATCAAAAACTTCAGGAAAATCAACGAACCCAACCATTATCCCATCGCTCACAACGGTCTGGTTGCAGGTTTGATTCAGGCAAAACTAGCAACGAGATCGATTGCTGGTCACAGTCTTTTGGTGAGGGTGCCGGATTCTCGCCCCAGTATTTGCCACGTGCCAAAGAGCTGGATGTAACCCTTCCTAGCAGCACACACTTCGGCGGGCGAAGGCCTTCCGAGTTCCATCCCTTTTTCTTCGCCGCGGCATCCAATTGCACGACGAGCTCATAGCGGCCGTTCCGCTTAGGCACCGACCAAGCATGATGCTCTGGATGATCACCGACGCCGACATTTTGTGGAATGGCGCTAGCGCAGGTGCGTGCACCTCGCTGAGTTGCGCGCTCACCTAGAGGTTCGATCGTGCGGGAAGCGCATCGAAAATTGTCCTTGCAGACGAATCCAGACAAGGCGATCTTACGCCTTGCGCGCGTACTTGCTCGTCTGGCCGCGAGGGAAGATCATGAAAGAGAGATCGCCGATCGAAGAGACAAGGAAGAGGGCGACGATCTATGCTCGGTTCTCAACCGATCTTCAGAACGAGCGTTCGATTGAAGATCAGCTTTCACTTGTCAAAGCTATGCAGAGCGCGAAGGCTTAACGGTTATCAGCACCCATGAAGATCGGGCTCGCTCAGGTGGCTCGGTCATGGGACGCGAAGGCCTTCTGCGGATGTTGGACCAAGCGCGGGAGAGATCCTTTGACGTAGTGATCGTCGAAGCGCTCGATCGCCTCTCTCGCGACATGGAAGATCTCGCAGGTATCCATAAGCGACTATCTTTTCTCGGCATCGAGATCCGGGCGGTCCACGAAGGCGTCGTTAACACCGTGCTGGTCGGTCTTCGCGGCCTGGTCGGACAACTCTATCGTGAGGACAACACGCACAAGGTGCGGCGTCGCCAAGCAGGCCGGGTCAAGCAAGGTTTGGCTGGAGGTGGCCTAACATACGGATACGATGCGGTCGCCGGAAAGAGCGGCGAACGAGTCGTCGTCGAGGCCGAGGCACAAGTGATCCGCCGTATCTTCCAGGAATACGTGGACGGTCGGACGCCTCGCGAAATCGCGCACGATCTCAACAAGGAGAGGTATCACCTCCGCGGGGGCGGGCATGGAATGCCTCAACTATTAATGGCAATCTCGAGAGGGGTACCGGCATTCTGCAGAACGAGCTTTATGTAGGGCGCCTCGTCTGGAACAAAGTCAGGATGGTGAAAGATCCCGACTCGGGAAAGCGCCTGTCACGACCAAATCCTAAGAGTGACTGGCAGGCGGCTGAAGTGCCGCATCTTGCAATTGTCAATCCAGAGCTGTTCAGAGCTGCTCAGCAACGTAAAGAGGAGCGCGGTCATACCCATCCCAGCCATCAACGTCGGCCACGTCGGATGTTATCTGGCTCCGTTGCGGCTCATGCGGCTCGGGCATGGCAACCAATGGAAGGGACAAATCAGGGCGCGTTCGCATTCGCTGCTCGGCGGCGACGGAGAGCGGCACGTGTCCGGACGCCAAGACTTTTTATTTGGACACTGTTGAGAGCGCGGTCCTCAACGGGCTAAAGGCCGAATTGCGCGCGCCGAAGGTTATCTCAGAATACGTACGCACGTATCTCGAGGAGCGGAAGCGCCTCGCAGCCACATCACATGCAAAACGGCAGCGCCTTGAGCGTAAGCGCTGTTCAGCGGCCACCTACCGGATGACGGGGCGATCTGCGAGTCTGCGGTTCGGTTTCGACCGTTAGGCTTAGAATGGACACAGTGCATACTGCTATCACGGAGCCGGTGCGGCGGCTTGAGGTCTTCACCGGAGCCGGTCGTCGGCGGAAGTGGAGCGACGAGGACAAGGCGCGGATCGTTGCGGAGATCGTGGCGAGTGGCGACTCGGTGTGTTCCGTGGCTCGACGGCATGGATTGTCGCCGCAGCAGCTGTTTGGCTGACGGCGTCAGTTGCGAGAAGCCGCAGGCGGTCATTCCGAGGCGGACGAAGTACAGTTTGTGCCGGCGGTGATGGACGCTGTGGTGCCGGCGCCGACTGCTCACCGGGAGCGCAAAGCGGTGCGCAAGCCAGATAGCGGAATCATCGAGATTGAAGTCGACGGCATCACGATCCGAGCCGGTCGTGGAGCGGACACGGCGAGGATTGCGTCGATCGTCCAGGCGCTGAAGGCGAGCCGGTGATCGGTCCGTCAGGCGCGGTCCGGGTGATGGTGGCGACCAAACCGGTAGACTTCCGCAAGGGCATGGAGGGTCTTGCGACCCTGGTGCGCGAGAGCATGGGTGCAGATCCATTCTCGGGAGCTGTCTATGTGTTCCGGGCCAAGCGGGCGGACCGGATCAAGCTGGTGTTCTGGGATGGAACGGGCCTGTGCCTGTTCGCCAAGAGGCTTGAGGATGGGATCTTCCGCTGGCCGAAGATCGAGGACGGTGTGATGCGCCTGTCAGCCGGGCAATTGTCGGCGCTGCTGGAAGGACTCGACTGGCGGCTTGTGCATGAGGCACGGGAGACGCCGGCGCCAGCGCAGCCCGGATAGCTGTTGGCAGTGCTGCGGCGAAGTGAATCAGGAGCGCCGAACGCGTCGCCAGATGGCGGCGAATATGCTCTGATTTGGGTGTGAGCGACGCCCTGCCTGACGATCTCGAGACGCTGAAAGCGATGCTGCTTGCCGAGCGGTGCGAGAGCGAACGGCTGCGTCAGATCATCAAGGAAATGCAGCGACACCGGTTTGGCCGGCGGGCGGAGACGCTACCCGAAGATCAGATGCTGCTGGGCCTGGAAGACGTCGAGCAAGTCGCCGCGTACGGCGAGACGGCACAGAACGTCAGTGCACCTGAAGGCCGCGATGCGCGAGCTCGCAAGCGCCGCGGCAACCGTGGCGCGTTGCCGGCGCACCTGCCGCGGATCGAGGTCATCGTCGACATCGAGGACAAGACCTGTCCCTGCTGCCAAGGCGAGTTGCACCGGATCGGTGAGGACAGAAGCGAGCGGCTGGACCTGGTCCCGGCGCAGTTCCGGATCCTCGTGACCCGGCGGCCCAAATACGCCTGCCGGGCCTGCGAGGATGGGGTCATACAGGCGCCAGTCCCGGCTAGGCTGATCGAGGGCGGATTGCCGACCGAGGCTACCGTCGCCCAGGTGCTGGTCTCCAAATATGCCGATCACCTGCCGCTCTACCGGCAGGCGCAGATTTATGCCCGTCAGGGCATTGAGCTCGATCGTTCAACGTTGGCGGACTGGGTGGGACAAGCAGCCTTCCACCTGCGTCCGCTGCATGAGCGCCTCCTCGGCAAGCTCAGGCAACGGCCAAAGCTGTTCGCCGACGAGACGACAATGCCGGTGCTTGATCCCGGCCGCGGGCGCACGAAGACCGGTCAGCTCTGGGCCTATGCGGCAGACGACCGACCATGGGGCGGCGTCGATCCGCCGGGCGTCGCCTATGTCTATGCCCCAGATCGCAAAGCCGATCGACCGATCGTTCATCTCGCAGGCTTCAAGGGGATCCTGCAGGTCGACGGCTATGCCGGCTACGCCAAACTCGCCGAGCGGGGCGCCGTTGAGCTTGCTTTCTGTTGGGCGCACATGCGCCGCAACTTCTATGAGCTCGCAACACCTGGCCCGGCACCCATCGCGAGCGAGGCGCTCAAGCACATCGCCGAGTTCTACGCGATTGAGAAGGACATCCGCGGCCGCAGCGCCGAGGAGCGTCGCCTCGTGCGGCAGCAGAAAAGCCGGCCGCTTGCCGATACCTTCCAGGAATGGCTACACGCAAAACTCGCCCTGATCAGCCAGAAGGGCAAGCTCGCCGACGCCATCCGCTATGCGCTCTCACGCTGGGAGGGTCTGACGCGCTTCATCGATGATGGCCGTATCGAGCTCGACAACAACGTCGTCGAACGTTCGATCCGTCCGATCACGCTCAACCGGAAAAATGCGCTGTTCGCAGGCTCCGACGGCGGTGCCGAGCACTGGGCCATCATCGCCTCCCTGGTCGAAACTTGTAAGCTGATTGACACCGATCCGCTTGCTTACCTGACCGACGCGCTCACCAGCATCGTCAACGGTCATCCAAATCGCGACATCGACCAGCTACTGCCCTGGGCCTACCGCACTCAATCCCTCAAAGCCGTGGCCTGAGAACGACGCTTACCCTTGAGCAGCAGCTTGGGCAATTAAAGCGGGAAATCGAACGACTGGTGGATGCGATCGCGAAAGGACATGGCGATCCATCCGTTCTCGGACCGCGATCGACTGCTTTAGATGCCGAACGAAAGCGGATATCTGAGGAGTTGCAGAGCGAACCGCCCTCCCCGAAGGAAATTGCGCTGCATCCGGCCATCCTGCAACGATATGAGGAGCAACTCGGTCGGCTTGAAGAAGCACTGGGTAAAGGTATCAGTGCGGGCGACGGAGAGGCCGCAGAAGCAATCAGAGACTTGGTCGAGACGGTCACTGTGTTCCGCGATCCGGGACGCCCAGGTGGTGTAGCCGTCGAGATAGCAGGCCGGCTAAACGCCCTGCTTGGGGAAAAGGCCTATCCAAATCAAGTCAAAGGAGTGTGGGGAAAGATGGTAGCGGGGGAGCGACTCGAACCCCCGACGCCATTTTTTTTTCTCACTGCAAATGGCCGCGACATCGATGGTGAGCCGAACAGAGATCTCGGCTCGTGACGAGCATTGTTAACCCTTAAGTCGCGCGCAAGCCCGCCCTAAACAACCGCATCACTCCAAAGAGCCACTGCCCACGCTTGCTGACGATAGATTTTTCTTGATCTCCCGGTGCACACGTCGTGCACACGCCGCCCTCTAACCACTTGAAAAACTTAAACTTTCGCTCCAATCCATCAT
>NZ_LGHL01000131.1 GCF_001908205.1 Bradyrhizobium sp. NAS80.1 | reverse complement strand
ATGCAGGTCTTCCTCAACATGGACAGCATGATCGGCAAGGACTTTGAGGCCGGGCTCGCCAGCTTGAAGAAGCTCACCGAGAAGTAACGGCCTCGCACCTCAAGGAAACGAAGAGGAGAGAAGCGATGCTCAATCCCTATCTGTTCTATCAGGACACCTGCGAAGCGGCGTTCAATTTCTATGCCAAGGTTCTCGGCGGCAAGATCGACGCCATGATGCGTGTCTCGGACGCGCCGCCGGACACGCCGGGCGCAGTTGGCCGCGAGAAGACGATCATGCACGCGCGGATGTCGCTGCCCGGCGGAAGCGTGCTGATGGGCTCCGACGCGCCGCCCGAGCACTTTCACAAGCCGCAGGGCTTTTCCATCTCGATCACGCTGACCGATGCGGCGGAAGCCGAGCGCAAGTTCAATGCGCTCGCGGATGGCGGCACGGTGACCATGCCCTTCAGCAAGACATTCTGGGCCAAGGGCTTTGGCATGTGCGTCGACAAGTTCGGTATCCCCTGGATGGTGAACTGCCCGGCAGAGGGAATGTAACAGGCGCGATCGCCTGCTGCGCCACGACTGATCCCTCTCCCTGCCGTTACGGGAGAGGGACACCTATAAAGTCGTGAATGTCGAACGGCCGATCGGCTGTAGGCCTTCTCACCGGATCGATCCGGTTACGTCCTCGCTGGGCGGCGGCGACTGAACGCAGCGAGGGCAGATCACGAGCTTCGTGCCGAGCTGCCCGTCGTTCTCAGCCTCGATCTCGTCTTGGACAGCCCACCATGCGTCGGAGTAGGGGCGCAGGGTGCCGAGCACTCTTTCCCGTTCCTGATTCGGATCGCTCTCTGCAGGGGCGTAAGTCGCCGCGCGCCGTTTTGTGACAGGAGGCCGGTTCGAGGCTCGGTTCGGGGCTCGGTTCGGGTCTTGGCCGAAGCCATCCCATGCGATTGGACGACGCTCCTGCGCCGGCGCGACTGCGCATCCCATGAGCGCTGCGCAAAAAGTGAGCAAGACGAAGCCGAGTCGTATCATGCCGGACCTTTGGTGCGGTACGCGACACGCAAAATCCGCGTGGGAAGGTTTGCATCGCGCCGGTTAAATGGAACTTAAGGCAAACGGCGTGGCCGGCATGGCCGAATATCCGAATTTGGAGTCTCGATTCGCACCACTTTGCGAGAGCAGTGAGGCCGCTTCGTGAAATGATACTGACCGCATCGCACAACAACTGGCGCAATATTGGGCTGTGAACTCTGCGCAGAATCGTTATTAATTGCTTCATAAATTTTACAAACTGGGGTGGGCGTAACTAGGAAGGGGAGCGACCGATGGCAGCGGCGCTACAGATTAATTTTGCACTTTGGGGCATGCTCATCTGCGCAAGCCTGGAATTGGCGCAGACGATCCACAGCTTCTATTAGGCCGGGCGAGCGTGGAGCCGGCGCAATTCCTCCGGCGCGTGCGCCTGCTAGCTGACGAGCAATGCGACGAGCGTGAAGCTGACGCTCGCGATCACGATCATCGAAACGATGTAGCCGCACCGTCCGCGCGGGCGGCGGTCCCCGCCGCGGCGGCCCGTCACCTCTCAGGCGGGCTCTGACGGTGCGAGCGCAGCCTGCGCGCCTGAGCCGATCCCCGCGGTCATCGCGCCCCGGAGCGGCCTCAGCCTGGCCGGCACCATCATAGACGGCTAGGAAAAGCCGGAAACCGCTTAAATTGGGCAGGCAATGCGAAGCGGTTGAGCGGATTCAACGTCCCCAGGAGCCGGAATTTTGCAAGATTGCCTAATCGCCGGACAGGAGTGGATTCAACCCGGTCACAATGCTGACTGCGGCCGGATGGATCCTTATCGGCAGCGCGGATAGATCGCGGCGAGGTCGCGCCCTCTGAGTAAAAGCAACCGCGAGGTGAGGCCGCCGTGGCGGTCGATCCAGTCGCGCACCGGGTCGGGATAGGCAGCAAGCACTGCGTCGGATGCTTCCGGTTCGGCATAAAAGCGCCCGCGCCGGTCGACCGAACGCGCCGCATGGAAGCCGAGCACGGCGCGTTTCGTGACGCAGATGCGATTGCCCGGCACGATGCTCAGCACCAGCGTGCAGGCGGACAGGCAGGGACCGTCGATCACCACGCGGTCGCCGCTCTCGCGCACCTTCTCGAACAGGTCGAGGAACGGCCCGACCTGTCCGCCCGGGCTCTCGATGATGCGGACTTCGGCTTCTGCAGACGCGGACGCGAGCAGGGCCGCGGCGAGCAGCAAGATTTTGGTGAAAGTGACGCGTCGCATGAACCACTCCACAAACTCGATCCCGTAACAAAGCGTAGCGTGCCCACCAAAGTGCCACGCATCCGGAACGATGGTGAGCACGGCACTTGCGCGCCTTTGCTCACCTTACAAGTCTCGTGCCTACCCGTTGCGGCGCTGGCCGCGCAGCGTCGGCAGGCCGATACCCGCCGCATCGAAGCCTCCATCGACGGCCAAAATTTGGCCGGTGATGTAACTCGCGCTTCCTGAGCAAAGGAAGTAGATCGCTTCGGCGAGTTCCTCTTCCAGGCCGTAGCGGTTGAGCGGAATGGCGTCGTGGTAGTCGGCTCGGATCTCCTTGGTGTGCACCTGCTTCGCCATCGCGGTGTCGACCGGTCCCGGCGCGACCGCGTTGACGCGGATGTTGAGCGAGGCGAGCTCGACCGCGAGTTGCTTGGTCAGGTGCGCGAGTCCCGCCTTGCTGGTGCCGTAGGCCGAGCGCAACGTCGAGGCGCGCACGGCCGAGATCGAGGTGATGTTGACGATCGCGCCGCCATTGCCGTCGCGCATCAGTGGCACCGCGGCCTTGGTGCACAGGAACGGGCCGGTGAGATTGACGTCGAGCACGCGGCGCCAGTCGGCTTCCGACGTCTCCATCATTGGCGCGAATACGGCGATCCCGGCATTGTTGACGAGCGCGTCGAGCCGGCCGAACTGCCGCTCGATCGTCGTCATCGCGGCGCCAACCGCGGTCGCGTCCGAGACGTCGCAGGTGAGCGCCAGCGTTGCCTCGCTTTGGCCGATTTCGACGATCGCATGCCTAAGCAACTCGCCCTCGATGTCGAGCAGCGCCACGCGCCAGCCCTCGGCCAGGAATTTCTTCGCGGTCGCAAGCCCGATGCCGCGCGCGGCTCCGGTGACGAGGGCGACTTTTTGCGGGGCTTGCGGCATTGGCTGATCTGTCCTGTGTCGAAAAGGGTGGTCGCGCGCGGGCGCGCGCTCCTTCTACTGCGCTTTCGTCCGGGCGAGGAAGAGGCAGGCGAGGGCAAGCAGAAACGCCGGAACCGTCACCCCCCGCGTAACTGCTTCTCGGTTGTGCGGGGATGACGGATATAGAGATTTAGCCTACGACAACTCCGCCGAGGCGTGCTGCATGTTGGCGGATATGTCAGCGGTCGCGGGCGACATTTGAGAAATATTTCCCGTTTCGCGCAAGGAGCGCTGCCGCAAATTGTCGGTGTCGCCGCTTCTGCATCGTCTTGCATGGGACTTCGTCTCTGGAGACCGACCGATGCCCGATGACTTCGAACGCCTGATTCGAAACCTTTTCGCCGCCTATCTCGCCAACGACCGGCAACAGGTTAGCGATGCACTCACCGATGATTTCCGTTTCACCAGTCCGTTCGATGACGACCTCGACAAGGCGACCTATTTCGAGCGCTGTTGGCGCGACGCCGGTTGGATCGCCCGCCACGATATCGAGCGCATCTTCGTCCGGGGCAATGAGGCCTTCGTCACCTACCACTGCCTGGCAAGAGATGGCAGGAGCTTCCGGAACACGGAGTTCTTCACCTTTGAAGGCGGCAAGGTCCGCCGCATCGAGGTCTATTTCGGCGCGGCCCGTCAGGACGATCGTTTTCTCCCGCAGTCGCGCTAGCGGTTCGGCATGATCTTCGGAAAAATGACCTCCGAAATAATTTCCGCGGGCCTGTCGGTTCTGTAAAACCCCGTTCGTCTTATGAGGGAGCACAGGCCAGTAACGGCCGGGACCCAAGATAATGTCGATCAATGGATTCCGGACCTGCGCCTTGCGGCGCATTCCGGAATGATAGTGAAAACAGGACCACCATGCGTTTCATGATGCTGATGATCCCGCTCGGCTACGAGAGTGCGCCGGCGGACGTTCCACTCGATCCCGAGCGTATTGCCGCGATGATGCGCTACAACGAGGCGCTGAAGGATGCCGGCGTGCTGATCACGCTCGACGGCCTGCATCCGCCGTCCACCGGCGCGCGCGTCTCGTTTGCGACCGGCGTGCCCGTTGTGACCGACGGCCCCTTCACCGAAGCCAAGGAAGTCCTGGGCGGCTACTGGATGATCGAGGTTGCCTCGCGCGAGGAAGCGATCGCCTGGGCCAGGAAGTGTCCGGCGTCGCCGAACGAAGTCATTGAGATCCGGCAAGTGCAGGAGATAGCGGATTTTCCGCCTGACGTGCAGGAGGTCGTGGCCGGCTTCGACGACCTCAAGAAGTAGTTAGCAACGACCCACCGCGTTCAATCGATCAACAAAGGAGAAGCGACCGATGAGCACCGACACCTATCTCGCCGTTTTCCTCGGCAGCAAGAACAGCCCGAAATGGGCCGCGTGGAATGCGATGTCCGACGCCGAGCGCAAGGCGAAAGAGCAGGAGGGCATGGCGGCCTGGAAGGGCTGGGTCGAGAAGCACCAAGGCGCGATCCAGACCATGGGCGGCCCGCTCGGCAAGACCAAGAAGGTCGACGGAAAGGGCGTCGCCGACATCGCCAACGAGATGGGCGCCTTCACCGTGGTCCGCGCCGCCTCCCATGAAGCCGCGGCAAAAATGTTCGAGAACCATCCGCACTTTGCGATCTTCCCCGGCGAGCGCGTCGAGATTATGCCGGTGCTGCCGATCCCGGGCGGTTAACCCGGCCTCCAGGGGCGGCTCGACAGAGCCGCCCCCGGACCGCGAGAACGACCCGTGGAAATACGGGTTAATCACGCCCCACTGCCGCTAGTGACCTTCACGCCGGGCTCATGTAAAAGTCGTTCACATGAGCTGGCGCAAGGAGCAGGGCCGCGCCGAGCGCGGCTACCACCACGGTAATCTCAAGGAAGCCCTGTTGCAGGCCGCCCTCGGGCTGATCGCCGAGAAGGGCGCGGCCGGCTTCACCTTTGCTGATGCCGCGCGCATGGCCGGCGTTAGCGCGGCGGCGCCCTACCGGCATTTCCGCGACCGCGACGAGCTGTTGTCCTCGATCGCCCAGCGCGGCTTCGAGCAGTTCGAAGCGCGCCTGACCGCGGCCTGGGACGACGGGCGGCCCGATACGGTCACGGCGTTCGAGCGCGTCGGCAAGGCCTATCTCGCCTTCGCCCGCGAGGAGCCCGCCTTCTACAATGCGATGTTCGAGTCCGGCCTGCCGGTCGATGCCAATCCAGCGCTGCAGGCCGCGAGCGAACGCGCCTTCAACATCATTCGCGCCGCGGCCGAGCGCCTCGCGGCACTCGCGCCCCCCCGGCATACCTCGCCCTCCTGCAATGATGATGGCGCTGCACATCTGGTCGATGGCGCATGGCGTCGCCTCGCTGTTTTCCCGTGGCGATGCCGCGCGCCGAAAACTGCCGATGTCGCCGGAAGAGCTGCTCGAAGCCGAGGTGCTGATCTATCTGCGCGGTCTCGGCTTCCCGACCGATCGCCGTCCCCCGGCCAAGGGCACCGAGCCGCCGCCGGTGCCACCGGAGGCGTCCTCCGGTTCTGGCGTGCCTCCCGGCGGCCCCTGGGGCAAGCCGAAATAAAATTACGCAAATAATTCGCCCGCCCTGTCTGGCGGTCGGCTTGACAAAATCGCGGGATGGTCTAGCTATGTAAATGTTATTTACATTCACAACGGCGCTGGTGCCGTGATGGAGATGGGAAATGGCCTACACCGCTGATGTCAATCGATGGCGCGGCCCTTCGGACCAACGCTATGAGCGCCCCCACATGCTCGATACGCCCTGGCATCCCGGCTGGATTGCCGTGACCATCCTCGGCTTCATCATCTGGTGGCCGATCGGACTTGCCCTTCTCTTTTTCACACTCGGGAGCAGAAGAATGTCGTGCTGGAGCAACCAGGATCGCTGGCAGAACAAGATGGAGCGGATGCAGTACAAGATGGATCGCATGCGTGACCGTATGGAGCGCCGCGGTTTTGGCTTTGGCTTCGGCCCGCCGTCCTCCGGCAATCGCGCCTTCGACGAGTACCGCACCGAAACGCTGCGCCGGCTCGAGGAAGAGCAGGTCGAGTTCAAGAACTTCCTCGACCGTCTGCGTCACGCCAAGGACAAGGAAGAGTTCGACCAGTTCATGGCGCAGCACAAGACGCGCCCGACCCCGCCGCCGACCGACCAGCCGCAGGGCTGATCTGGGGCCCACATCTCAAAGCCTTCAGGCGCATGCCCCCAAAGTCCTGATGGCCCCGAGCCGCCCGTCTGCGCAACCCGCAGGCGGGCGGTTTGGTTTGAGGAGTGCGGTTCGTCATGCCCGGGCATAGCCGTCCGAAGGACGGCGTCGCTTCCGCTCGCCTATGTCCCGGGTATCCACGTTCTTGGGGCGGGGTAGGACGTGGATGGCCGGGACAAGCCCGGCCATGACGGTGTGGATGCGCCTGTGCCTATCCAGAACCAGGCACCATAGAACCCGATCCGTGCGGGCCTCGACCAAACCCTGAGCGTGTGCTTTCCGCGCGCAGACGGGTACGGCCATGACGAACGCTGGACGCAAGCAGATCAGGCAATGGATCGCACTTCTCGAGCGCGTGTCTGCGCTGTTCGATCGATACGGTGCCTCGGTGCCGCTTGCGATCGCGTTTCTCAATGGATGGCCGACGAAGGTCGAACTCTCTCCGCACTGGCAGGTCGGCGAGTCCTAGAAGCTCTTTCTCAGCCTCGGCCTTTATACCCTCGCCGCGTTCGCGCTGAGGCGCGCCATCTCGTTGCAGCAGCGGGCCTCGACCCATGATCCTGCTCCGCGATTTTGCGCGCTCTATGTCCTGCCCGTCTTCGCTGCGGCAGGCGGCTGGCTGTTTGCGCTCAGCCTGCGCAAGCAGACCCGGCGAAGACGCGCGCGTGACCGACACGTCCCGGCGACATGAGTGGCGCCGTGCTGTAACGCATGGCCGCGAGACTCAGCTCGTCGTGGCGAGTTGTGCGCGAACCGAAGCCAGGAAGTGTTCGTAGGCGTGATCCACGATCTCGTTGAGCGATCGCGTTCGCGCGAAGATCGCCTTGGCCTCGGCGAGAAACTCGTCGCGGGTCGGAATCTTCGGCAGATGCAGATGCGTCAGCGCATCGACGCCTTCATGGGCGCGATTGAAGATGTCGTGCAGCGTTGGCAGTTGCAGCTGGGCCAGATCGGCTCGGTGCAGCGCCGACGAGATCGCGTGCGCCAAAGCCTGCGCGTCGAACCGTCCCGCAAGCTCGCGGGCCGCCCGATGGATGACCCGCGAGCCGAGCGGCTGCTCGTTGCGCAGCACCAGGTCCGGCGGTGCCTTCATGTTCCAGACGACGCCGAACCAAGACAAGGCCTTCAGGATGTAATAGGTCACGTCGACTTCCCACCAGCGAAAGCCCTGTCGTACGCTGCTTTGGTAGGCGTGGTGATTGTTGTGCCAGCCCTCACCCAGGGTGAACAACGCCAACAGCCAGTTGTTGCGGGAATCATCGCCCGTCACGTATCGTTTCCGTCCATGCACATGGGCGAGGGAATTGATGCAGAAGGTCGCGTGATAGAGCAGCACCGTGCTCCACAGGAAGCCGACCACCAGACCCGACCACCCCGCAACCAGGAAGCAGAGCGCTGCAAGCGCAACGGCCGGCAGGAGTTCCAGCCGATGCAGCCACATCAGTTCCGGATAGCGCGCGAGATCGCCGACTTTCACGAGGTCGGTCGCGTCGTGCTGCCGGGAAAAAATCCAGCCGAGATGGCTGTACAGGAAGCCGCGATGACGCGGTGAATGCACGTCGATTTCGGTATCAGAATGCAGATGATGATGTCGATGCTTGGCCGCCCACCACAAAACGCTCTTCTGCGCGCTGCTTTGCGCGAGGCAGGCGAGGACGAACTGAAACACCCGGCCGGTCGCAAAAGCCCGATGGGAAAAATAGCGGTGGTAGCCTGCGCCGATTGCAAACATGCGCACGACATACAGTGAACCGCAGATCGCGACGGCCTGCCAGGTGACGCCTGACCAGATGGCCGCAGCGCAGCCGAGATGGACCAACAGGAACGGCACGGCAGAGGGGTACATAATGTCGTCGTGATGGTCGTCGGCAGGGGCGTTGGGCGACATATTTCAGCGTGACCTTTGGGTGACGAGGATCAGGGATTTGCTTCAGCAGCGCCGAAGGCTGCCGCGCACGAAAAACCCGCGGATGGCGGACCACCGCGGGGCTTGAACGAGATGCTTTGCGTGTACACCCCTGGCCAAAGCAGCGTCGGCCGAAAACTCGATTGACCATATGGTTGCGGATGCCTGGCATGCAAGCTCGTAGCTTCACGGGGAGCTGCGGCGCGGCGCTTGGATCGCCACGCCTGCCGCTGATGCGGTGTGGCGCGCGGGCCGCCCACGGCCTATATTCGACACGTGAGAAGGAAGCGTCAAAACACCGCAGGCGGCGATGATGGCAGCTGCGACCGCGACGAACGATAGCCTCTGGCAGAAGATACGCGACGAGGCGCAGCGCGCGACTGCTGCCGATCCCGTGTTCGGCAAGGTCCTTGCTGATGCCATTCTTGCCCAAGATGATTTTGCGGCGGCTCTGGCCGATCTGATCGGGCGGCGGCTTGGTGCCGGCGCGGCCGAACGCGCGCGTTTCAAAGCTTTTTCTCTCGACGCGTTGCGCGGCCAGCCGGAGCTGATCGAAACGGCCGGCCGCGATTTGCACGCCATCGTGGACCGCGATCCCGCCGTCCGCGGCCTGTTGCCGCCGCTGCTGCATTTCAAGGGCTATGTGGCGCTGCAGGCCTGGCGCGTCTCGAACTGGCTCTGGCGTTGCGGCCACATCGATGCGGCACTGCTGTTTCAGAACGAGGCGTCGAACGTCTTGCAAGTCAGCATTCATCCGGCCGCCAGCATCGGGTCGTCCGTCTATCTCGACCATGCCACGGGCATCGTGATCGGCGCCAACGTCGTCATCGGCGACGAGGTCACCATCCTCCAGAATGTCAGCATCGGCCGCCGCGGTGAACTGCCGACGCGCTCGCCGCGCATCGGCCGCGGCGCCTTCATAGGCGCCGGCGCGACCATCCTCGGCGACATCAGCATCGGCGATCTTGCGAAGATTGGTGCTGGTACTGTCGTGACGGACGACGTTCCCGGTGGCTGCACCGCGGTCGGCAATCCCGCGCGGCTGACCAACTGCCCCGAACCCGCCTCCGCGGCCTGAGCCATCAATCGATCTCCAGGAGACGTGCAAATGAAGACGGCAATCGTGATCGGCGTCGGTCCCGACCGCGGGCTCGGGGCCCGGCTCTGCAAGCGCTTTGCAGCCGACGGGCTCAAGGTGATCGTCGCGGGGCGGACGCTGTCTGCGTTGCAGGCGGTTGCCGGCGATATCGGGAAGGCGGGCGGGGCGGCTGTCCCCTTCGTCGCGGACGCGACCAAGGAGAGCGACGTCGCCGCGCTGTTCGATGCAGCCGGCGAAAACCTCGACCTCGCCATCTACAACGCCGGCAACAACACGCCCGGCAAAATCATCGAGATGGAGGCCGACTATTTCGAGCAAGCCTGGCGCGTGGTGTGCTTCGGCGGTTTCCTGTTTGGCCGCGAGGCAGTGCGCCGCATGGCGCCGAAGAAGGCCGGCACGCTGCTCTTCACCGGCGCCAGCGCCTCGCTGCGCGGGCGCTGCGGCTATGGCGCCTTCAACTCGGCCAAGGCCGGCCTGCGCACGTTGGCGCAGGCCATGGCCAAGGAATATGCGAGCGACGGCATCCATGTCGGCCATGTCGTGGTCGACGGCGCGATCGCCGGCGACAAGATCCTGACGCGCTTTCCGGATGCGGCCGGCCGCGAGGACAGCCTGATCGACATCGAGGGCATCGTCGATGCCTTCGCCTTCCTTTACCGCCAGCCGGAGCGCGCATGGTCGTTCGAGGTCGATGTGCGGACCTCGAAGGAGAGGTGGTGAGGAGGGCAGCCCGAGCCGTCCTTCAAAACGCGCGGTGGTGCCACCCGGCGCGCTGCGCTCCCTCCCCCCTTGCGGGGAAGGGCAGGGAAGGGGGGTAGCCCAGGAAAAGGTGTTCGTTGAGCGCGCTAACTGTTCTTAGTCACGGTGAGAGTCCCCGTGGGGCACCCCTCTCCCTAGCCCTCCCCCGCAAGGGGGAGGGAACTGACCTTGCTCGGGCTGGCAGCTTCCAATCCGGCAAGCGCCACGCAGCACCATCTCTACCAACTGACGCGCCCCCATCCCCCTGTGCTGCCTGTCTTTCCCGCAGCAATTTCGCCACTGGTAACCCCGCATTAACCAACGCCGGGCTCTGGTAATCGCGGACCATCGCGCCCGGAGCCCGAAGGCAAGGCCCCGGGTCGAGGCCCTTAGTTTTGACATCTTGGCAGGGAATGCAGGCGGCCGGCTTTGGACGAGCCCCTGCACCCCAGAAAGACAAGGCTTAGAGCGGGCTTGCCAGCTGCGCCGGTTTGCGCGGCTGTTGGGGAACCGGCGGTCATTTGCTGGCCGGAGACATCAGGTAACGACCGCCTTGAGAGGATACTGCTTATGAATCCGGCCGACGTGGCCCAGTCAGCCCTTCCGGTTGCCGCTTCCGCGGACGTGTCGCTGATCGCGTTGTTCTGGCAGGCTCACTGGATCGTGAAAGGGGTCATGCTGGGACTTCTGTCCTGCTCGGTCTGGGTCTGGGCGATCGCCATCGACAAGATCTTCCTGTTTGCCCGCACCCGCCGTTCGATGGACCGCTTCGAGCAGGCCTTCTGGTCCGGCGAGTCGATCGAGGAACTTTACCGCACGCTCTCGGCCAAGCCGACGCATTCCATGGCAGCCTGCTTCGTCGCGGCGATGCGCGAGTGGAAGCGTTCCTTCGAGAGCCATGCCCGCTCCGTCGCGGGTCTTCAGATGCGCATCGACAAGGTGATGAACGTCTCGATCGCGCGCGAGGTCGAGCGGCTGGAGCGCCGGCTCCTGGTGCTTGCGACCGTCGGCTCCGCCGGCCCCTTTGTCGGCCTGTTCGGCACGGTGTGGGGCATCATGTCGAGCTTCCAGTCCATCGCGGCGTCGAAAAATACCTCCCTGGCGGTGGTGGCCCCCGGTATCGCCGAGGCGCTGTTTGCGACCGCCGTCGGCCTTATCGCCGCCATTCCTGCCACTATTTTCTACAATAAGTTTACTTCCGAGGTGAACCGGCAGGCCCAGCGGCTTGAGGGCTTCGCCGATGAATTCTCAGCCATCCTGTCGCGTCAGATCGACGAGCGGGGCTGACGGGCGGCATGTATGACGGCACGTATAGTGTGAAGGGCAATTTGGGCAGCACACCATGGGCATGAACGTTGCGAGTTCGTCCGGAGGCGGCGGCCGCCGCAGCCGGCGCAAGCCGGTCATGGCCGAGATCAACGTCACGCCGATGGTCGACGTGATGCTGGTGCTGCTCATTATCTTCATGGTGTCAGCACCGCTACTCACGGTCGGCGTGCCGCTCGACCTGCCTCAGACCCAGGCCAAGAGCCTTGAGCAGAACGACCAGAAGCCGATCCAGATGTCGGTCGACATCAAGGGCAAGGTGTTCATCAACGACGCCGAGATCGCGATCAACGAACTGGTGCCGAAGCTCAAAGCGATCACGGACGCGCGCGGCGGGCTCGAGGAACGCATCTACCTGCGCGCCGACAAGAAGGCGGATTACGGGACGGTGGCCAGGGTGATGGGCCTGTTGTCCGGCGCGGGATTCAAGAAGCTGGCGCTCGTCACGGAAGCGGATCAGGGGTAAGCCGTGAACGTGAAGGTCGACAAGACACTCGTTGCGTCGATTGCCCTGCATGTCCTCGTGCTGGGATGGGGGCTGGTCACCTTTAGCAGCAAGGCCTTCATCGCGCCGGAAGAGTCGCTGCCGATCGATATCATCTCGACCGACCAGCTTGCGCAGATCACCGCCGGGCAAAAGACCGGCAAAAAGGAAGAGCCGAAGCCCAAGGTCGAGAAGATCTCCGACGCGCCGCCTGACGAGGACGCCGTCGGCAAGGTCACCACGAAGAAAGAGCTGATCAAGACCACTTCGACGCCCGAGCCGCCGCCGAAGCCCGCCGAGAAGCCGGTCGAGAAGAAGCCCGAGCCGCCCAAGCCGGTCGCCGAGGCCAAGCCAAAAGAAGAGCCGAAGCCGGAGGAGAAGAAGCCTGATCCGGCCAAGGAAGATCCGATCGCCGAGCTCCAGAAGAAGCTGGAAACGAAGAAGCCGCCGCCCAAGCCGCCCCAGCCCAAGGTCGCGGCAGTGCAGCCGCAGCAGCAGCCGAAGCCCAAGGAGCGCACCTTCGACCCCGCGCAGATCCAGCGCGATCTCGACAAGCGCGATCCGACCCGGCACGAGCTGACCGGCTCGGCCTTGAATGCGTCTGCTTCGCTCGGGTCTACGACGGGGAAAGCCGTCACGAATGTCGCGACATGGCAAGGTGCGTTCATGTCAGCGGTCAGGCGCTGTTTCACGCCGACTTATAACGGGCAGGACGCCGATCAATACGAAGTCGACATTGATGTTTCCATGAAGATCGATGGATCGCTGGCATCCGAGCCGGTCGTCGTTGCGGCGAGAGGACCGTCCCGGTCGATCGCTCAGGCGGTGGCGGAGAGTGGCAAGCGCGCCATCGTGCAATGTCAGCTCTATTCGTTCCTGCCAAAGCAACAGTATGACACCTGGAAAACCATTCCGATGCGCTTCGGCCTGAAAGACATGTTGTGACATCCGAACAAAAGAATTTTGCGATGAATAAACCTCGATTGATCACCCGCCGTCGTTTCATGACCGTCAGCGGATCGGCGCTGGCGATGCTTGGGAGCGGACACGCCTTGGCCCAGGCCCAGCAAGGGCGGCTTCAAATCAATCCCACCGAATTCCAGCCGATCCCGATCGCGATCACCAACTTCCTGCCGGGCTCGCCGTCCGATGGCGATGTCGGCAACGGCGTCACGCAGGTGATCACCAATAACCTGAAGCGCTCGGGCCTGTTTGCCCCGATCGACCAGGCCGCCTTCATCGAGCGCATCAACAATATCGACGTCGCGCCGCAGTTCCAGAACTGGAAGACCATCAACGCCCAGGCGCTGGTCACCGGCCGGATGACGCGGCAACCGGACGGACGGCTCAAGGCCGAATTCCGCCTGTGGGACGTGGTCTCCGGCCAGCAGCTCGCCGGCCAGCAATATTTCACCTCGCCGGAATACTGGCGGCGCATCGCGCACATCATCTCCGACCAGATCTATGAGCGGATGACCGGCGAGAAGGGCTATTTCGACAGCCGCGTCGTGTTCGTCGATGAGACCGGCGCGAAGGAGCGCCGGGTCAAGCGGCTTGCGATGATGGACCAGGACGGCGCCAATGTGCGCTATCTGACCCGCGGCTCCGACCTCGTGCTGACGCCGCGCTTCTCGCCGAACTCGCAAGAGATCACCTACATGGAGTTCGGCCAGGGCGATCCGAGAGTTTATCTCTTCAACATCGAGACCGGCCAGCGCGAGATCGTCGGCAACTTCCCGGGCATGACCTTCGCGCCGCGCTTCTCGCCTGACGGCCAGCGCGTCATCATGAGCCTGCAGCAGGGCGGCAATTCCAACCTGTTCGTGATGGACCTGCGCTCGCGCTCGACCACGCGCCTCACCGACACGCCGGCGATCGATACGTCTCCTTCTTACTCGCCAGACGGCACCCGCATCTGCTTCGAGTCCGATCGTGGCGGCAGGTCGCAGATCTATGTCATGGCGGCGGGCGGCGGACAGGCGCAGCGCATCTCGTTCTCCAAGGACGACACCAACGCCACCTATTCGACGCCGGTGTGGTCGCCGCGCGGCGACTACATCGCCTTCACCAGGCAAGGCGGCGGGCAGTTCTCGATTGGAGTCATGAAGCCGGACGGGTCCGGCGAGCGGCTCCTCACCTCCGGCTACCACAACGAAGGCCCCACCTTCTCGCCGAACGGCCGCGTGGTGATGTTCTTCCGCGATCCCGGCGGCAACAGCGGACCCTCGCTGTTCTCCGTCGACATCTCCGGCCGCAACGAGTTGAAAGTACCGACGCCGGGCTTCGCCTCCGATCCAGCATGGTCGCCGCTGCTGTCAGCGACGCCGGGCTAAAAACCTAGGGTTAGAAACATCGCGCGTTTGGACGCGCGATGTTTTCGAAAGAGGCACGCCGATTTTTTCGGGTTCGGCGCGGGACGCAAGCTTTCCTTTACCTTGTGCCCGGCAGCGTTTGCCTAGTTGCTTGATATTTCAGCAGAAACAGGTTCGCAATTGCCGAAAAACAACTCGACTTTAACGACGTTCCCTCAGAAAGGCTT
The DNA here is from genome assembly GCF_001908205.1 of Bradyrhizobium sp. NAS80.1. Classification (GTDB taxonomy): domain Bacteria; phylum Pseudomonadota; class Alphaproteobacteria; order Rhizobiales; family Xanthobacteraceae; genus Bradyrhizobium. The sequence goes on along the minus strand of NZ_LGHL01000131.1, from coordinate 4,795 downwards.
CATCTCGGCTGGGTAAAAGTACGCGCCAAACAGGACGCGTAACAAGCCAATGCAACTGGCCGACCAGAAGCAGAGCGATCGAGACGAGCTGGAGCCCATACTCTACGCCGCTCTGATCAACTCTATGGTGCAGAATTTCTGGGCGATCTTCCTGGGCTCGGCCTCAGCGGCCGTGGCCGCGGTCATGACTGCGCTGAAGACCGGCGATGTCTGGCTGTGGCCGATCGCGTTTCTGCTGATCGCCATCGGCACCGCGCGTGCCTTCCAGATGCGCGGATACGAAAACCGAACGCACCCACTGTCATTCGAAGAGGCCAAGCATCTGGAGCCGCGCTACTGGATCGGCGCGCTCAGCTATGCCGCGGTACTCGGCCTGTGGGCCTTCGTCGTCATCTACAATAACGAGGATGCGATTGCCGACATGCTCTGTGTCGCCATCGGCATCGGCTACACCGCGGGCGGCGCCGCCCGAAATTACGGCCAGCCCCGGGTGATCCAGTGGCACGTCGCGCTGGCCTGCGGTCCGATGTCGCTGGCCCTGCTGCTGCATGGCGGCTTCTACCATGTCGGGCTCGCCATCCTGCTCGTGTTCTTCTTCATCGGCATGAAGAACATCAACCTCAGCCTGCATGCGATCTTCGTCAAGGCGCTGACCTCGAGCTTCCGGGAATCCGCGCTGGCGAGCCAGTTCGACACTGCGCTCAACAATATGCCGCACGGCCTTTGCATGTTTCGCGCCGACGGCCGCCTTGCGGTGATGAACCATCGCTTCGGCGAGCTGATGGCCTTGCCCGAGAATCTGGTCAAGCGCGGCGCCACCGCTGCGGACATCGTGTCGGCCTGCGTCGCCGCCAGGTCGATCTCGGCGGAGAGCGGCAACCAGGTCTTGGCCGAGATCGAGCATGCGCGGATCTGCGAGATCGTCACCGCCGATCCGGATCCCTCGCGCGGCCGCACGCTCGCCTGGACGTTCCAGCCGATGGCCCGCGGCGGCACCGTGCTGCTGCTGGAAGACATCACCGAACGCACCAACGCGGAGGCCCGGATCAGCCATCTCGCCCGCTATGATGAGCTCACCGCGCTGCCCAACCGGGTCAGCTTCCGCGACGAGATCGAGCGGCTGCTGGCGAACGCGCACCATGCCGAACGGCTCTCTGCGCTGCTGTTCGTGGACCTCGACCAGTTCAAGCAGGTCAACGACACGCTCGGTCATCCCTGCGGCGACCAGCTGCTGTGCGCGGTCGCCAACCGCCTGCGCGAGATGCTGCGGCCGGAGGATTTCGTCGCCCGCTTCGGCGGCGACGAGTTCGTCGTGTTCCAGCAGAACATCAGCGCGCCCGAGGACGCCGCGGCGCTGGCCCGCCGCATCGTCGAGCGGCTGAGCGAGCGCTACCGTATCGACAATCACTTGGTTGAGATCGGCGCCAGCGTCGGCATCGCGCTGACCTCGCCGGGCCGCGTCAGCGCCGATACGCTGCTGAAGAACGCCGACATGGCGCTGTACCGCGCCAAGGCCGACGGCCGCGGTACCTTCTGCTTCTTCCGCGACGAGATGGCGGCGACCGTCGAGGCCCGCCGCATCCTCGAGCTCGACCTGCGCAAGGCGCTCGCCAACGAGGAGTTCGAGCTGTTCTATCAGCCGCTGGTCAATCTGAGGTCCGGCAGGATCACCACCTGCGAGGCACTGCTGCGCTGGAACCATCCGGTGCGCGGCACGGTCTCGCCGGTCGACATCATCCCCGTCGCCGAGGACATGGGCCTGATCGTCGATCTCGGCCGCTGGATCCTGCGCCGCGCCTGCATGGAATGCATGAAGTGGCCGGAGAGCGTCAGCGTCGCCGTCAACTTCTCGCCGCAGCAATTCCACCAGCGCGACGTGTTGAGCGAGATCCGCTACGCGCTCGAAGTGTCGGGCCTGCCGGCGCATCGGCTCGAGATCGAGATCACCGAGTCCTCGCTGCTGCGCAACACCCAGCTCACCCACGACATCCTCTCGCAGCTCCATGCGCTCGGCGTGCGCATCTCGCTCGACGATTTCGGCACCGGCTATTCGAGCCTCAGCTACCTGCATAATTTCCCGATGCAGAAGGTGAAGATCGACCGCTCCTTCCTCGAGGGCATCGACAGCGACCGCCCGCTGACGCTTCTGCGCGGCGTGGCGCGGCTGTCCGCCGACCTCGGCATGTCGGTCGTGGTCGAGGGCATCGAGACCAACGAGCAGCTCGAGCTGATCAGCGCCGACGGCACCGTCACCGAGGCGCAGGGCTATCTGTTCAGCCGTCCGGTGCCCGCCGTGCGGATGCGACAGCTCCTCAACGCCTCGCATGGACGGCGCGGCGAGAGCCTGCTCCAGCTCGTCAGCTCGCGCACCTTCGCCTGAGTCTGTTTCCCGAAACGTCCCGTCATTTCAGGCTGTTGCTGGGTCGCTGTAGTCCTAGGGGGTTAACCCTAACCCCTCGAATGCTTTGCATACTTGTTAAGGGGGTGTTAACAAATCACCACGCGCGCACAGGTTGTCCTGTGTAAATGCGTAAGGCCAGCGTGTCGTGAGTTGCGGGGTAAGGAGTTGGAATGCGGTCCTCAGCCAGATCTGTCATTTCGGCTGTGGGACGGGGTGCGGAGCTCCTGACCGACGTCGATTATCATCTTGCGGAAACGGCCGAGGAGAAGGAGGAAATCTACAACCTCCGCTATCGCGCCTATCTGCGGGAGGGCGCCGTCAAGGAATCGGCGGAAGCCCGGGTCACCGACCGCTATGACGAGCTGCCGAACGCTTGGACCTTCGGCGTCTATCTCCGTGGCCAGCTCTGCAGCTCCGTGCGCATCAGCGTGCTGACCCCGGAATGGCGCCAGTCCACATCGGCCGATGTCTTCCCGGAGATCCTGCTGCCGCGGCTCGATCGCGGCGAGGTCATGATCGATCCAACCCGCTTCGTCGCCGATCCCGACCAGGTGAAGCGCGTTCCGGAATTGCCCTATCTGACGACCCGGCTCGCCTACATGGCCTGCGAGCATTTCAATGCCGACCTCGGCCTTGCCATCGTGCGCCCCGAGCATCAGGCCTTCTACCGCCGGGTGTTCCTGCATGAGACCATCGCCGAGCCCAGGCTGGTTCCCGGCCTCACCAAGCCGTTCGGGCTGATGGCGGCGGACTTCCCGACCTTCCGCAAAAAGGTGTTCGAGCGCTATCCGATCATGCGGTCCACCGCCTTCGAGCGGCGGATGCTGTTCGGTCGCGGTGGCCAACGCCAGGTCCCGCAGCGGCCGGTGCTCGTGGCGGACGCCGCTCTCGTCTGATTCTTGATTCTGCTTCTTGATATTGTGCCGGGCATAGTTCCAGCGCGCCTTTTGGCCCGTCCTCTCGACGTCCCACATCGGCATTTGAGCCTAAAATTCCGGCAAACGCAGGCGTTTTTGCCGACGACGCGGCTTGCCTTCACCCTCGCGCCACATTTACAACCCATTAACCATAGCGGTTGCTTTTCGCCGGTGGGGGCATTTGACCGGCTTTGGCAACGTCCCATCAAGGTTGACGGAACGTTCGCTTAACCAACCCCCTGTAGACCGGACAGCAGTGGACTAACGTGAGCGTGGAGGCTCCGGAATGAAACATCCTATGCGTATCCTCCAGGGATTGAAGCTGGCCGCGGTGCTGGCCGTTGCGCTGTCGATGGGCGCCTGCGCCAACAAGAACCTGGGTGCCGATGCGATGGCCAGCGCGGCGACGCCTGGCAGCCAGCAGGATTTCGTCGTCAACGTGGGTGACCGCGTGTTCTTCGAAAGCGACCAGACCGATCTGACCCCGCAGGCGATCGTGACCCTGGAGAAGCAGGCGCAGTGGCTCCAGACCTATCCGCGCTACAGCTTCACCATCGAAGGTCATGCCGACGAGCGCGGCACCCGCGAATACAACATCGCGCTCGGCGCCCGCCGCGCCCAGTCGGTGCGTTCGTTCCTCGCCTCGCGCGGCATCGACCCGAACCGCATGCGCACGATCTCCTACGGCAAGGAGCGTCCGGTGGCCGTCTGTAACGACATCTCCTGCTGGTCGCAGAATCGCCGTGCCGTCACCGTGCTGAACGCGAGCTCCTGACGATCAGTCAGGTGCCGTTCAGCTTCAGAAACGGATTATGCCGGCGCCCCTCTCGGGCGCCGGTTTCGTTTCAGCGATCTGTGACAGAAACCCCCTTGGTGGCAGTCACATTTTTGGCGTACTCCCTTCTTCATTGTGTGGCGCGGCGAATGATCCGCCGCATGCCGCGTCGTTTTCGTCGTCAGGGCAAGATGTCATCGAAATTCAAGGCAATTACCGGCACCGTGGCGACCGCCGCGCTGCTCTCTTTGTGCTCGCCCGTCTTTGCGCAGTCGGAAGATGTCGATCCTGAGATGCGGATCGAGCGGCTGGAGAGCCAGCTGCGCCAGCTCACCGGCCAGAACGAAGAGCTGCAATACCGCAACCGTCAGCTCGAAGAGCGCCTGCGGGCGCTCGAAGGCGGCGCGCAAGTCGTGCCCGGCCAGGCGCCGGTCCAGCCCAATGTCGCGGCGGTGCCGCCCGCCCAAATCGCACCGAGCCAAGCCGCACCGGCCTATCGCCAGCAGCAGCAGGCCGTGCAGCCGGGTTACGAGCAGCCCCAGATCTCTTCTCCCGCGCCGATCGTTCAGGAGCAGCCGGCGCCCGGCGCGCCCGGCGTTCGCCGCCGCGGCGATGCATTCGACCCGAACCAGAATCCCAATGCGCCCGGGGTGCCGCGTGCGCTCGGCGGCGGGCAACAGCCGATGTCGGCAGGCGCCCCTG
>NZ_LGHL01000130.1 GCF_001908205.1 Bradyrhizobium sp. NAS80.1 | reverse complement strand
ATTACTGTCCTGACGCGTTTTCTTTGCGCGAACCGGTATCCGCTTCGCTCGAAAACGAGCTAGCCGGTCTTGAGCGCAAGCTCCATGGTCTCGGCGCGTCCGACGAGGCCGGCATATTGGCCGATCGGCAAGGGCTTGCCGAGCAGATAGCCCTGCACGCCGTCACAGCCCTCCTTGGCGAGGAAGGCGAGCTGATCGACCGTCTCGACACCCTCGGCGATGATCGACATTTCGAGGCCGTGGCCGAGATCGATCACCGCGCGCACGATCGCCGCCGATTGCGGATTGCGGCCGAGATTGATGATGAAGGCGCGGTCGATCTTGATCTTGTCGAACGGGAACGCCTGCAGATAGCTCAGCGAGGAGTAGCCGCTGCCGAAATCGTCCATCGAGATGCGCACGCCAAGCGCCTTCAGCCGGCGCAGCAGCGCAAGACCGCGGTCGAAATCCTCGATCAGCACGCCCTCGGTGATTTCGAGCTCGAGCCGGCCGGGCGCGAGGCCCGTCTCGATCAGGATCGAATGGACGAGCCTGACCACGTCGCCGTGCATGAACTGCGCTGGCGACAGATTGACCGCGACCTGGAGCGGCTTCGGCCAAGATGCCGCCTCGCGGCAGGCCTCGCGCAGGATCCACTCGCCCATCTCGACGATCAGGCCGCTCTCTTCCGCGATCGGGATGAACTCGGCCGGGGAGACCTGGCCGCGCACCGGATGCTGCCAGCGCGCCAGCGCCTCGAAACCGATGATCTTGCTCTCGGCGACACTGGGGCGCGCGGCCCCCTGCGGCTGGAAGGCCAGCGAGAGCTCGCCGTTCTTGATCGCCATCGACAGATCCTGGTGCAGCACGCGGCGATCGCGGATCTGCTGGTCCATCTCCGGCTGGTAGAGGCTGATCGTGCCGCGCGACTTCTGCTTGGCGCGGAACAGCGCCGCACCGGCATTGGCGAGCAGCGAGGCGCCGTCGGCGCCGTTGTGCGGGAAGATCGACATGCCGGTGGTCGCGCCGGCGCGCACCGCCCGGCCGTCGATCTGGAATTCCTGCGCGACCGCCTCTCCGACCTGCTGCGCCAGCGCGAGTCCCGCTTCCGGCTGCTTGCCGTCGATGATCAGGCCGAACTCGTCGCCGGACAGGCGCGCTACCACACCGCCGCGCGCGGAGTCCTGGAGCCGCTGGGCCACCTCGATCAGGAGCTTGTCGCCGAGCGCATGACCGAAGACGTCGTTGACCTCCTTGAGGCCGTCGAGGTCGACGCAGAGAACCGCGAACTCCTCGTCGGTGCCTTCGCAGGCCTCGATCATCTGCGTCAATGCCTGAAGGAACGCGGCGCGATTCGGCAAATCGGTGAGGCCGTCGTGATAGGCCATGTGCGCCATGCGCGACTCGGTCTGCCGGCGGTCGGTGACGTCTTCGTGGGTCTTGATCAGATATTGCGGCTCGCCGGAATCGTTCAGCACGGTGGCGCGGCGGGTGAGGAACAGCCGCAGGCCGTCCTTGGTGGAGATCGGATGCTCCTCGGTGATCATCCCGCGCTTCTTGATCGCGGCCTCGTCGCGCGCGATGATCAGCTTGGCTTCCTTGGGATTGAAAATGTCGGACGCGGTCAGGCCCGTGGCTTCCTCGCGCCTGCGGTTGAGGATCGTTTCCGCGCTGCGGTTGGCGAGCAGATAGCGGCCGTCCTTGACCTGCTCGACGATCAGCGCAACCGGGATGTTGTCGACCACGAGCTCGAGGAACTTCTTGGTGCTCTCCAGCTCCTGCGACAGTGAGCGGCGGTCGGTGATGTCCTCGAACACCAGCAGCAGGAATTCAGGCTCGTTGCTCTCGTTGCGGACCACGATCCGGATCGAGGCCACCTTGCGCCAGGCCGAGCCGCGCTCGACTTCGAATTCGTTGCGATACTGCCCTTCCGGTGCCAGAAGTGCGGCCCGGTCGGTCGCCTCGATGTTCGCAGCCGAATTGGGCCCGAACAGCTCGCGCGCGGTCTTGCCGACGACCTGGTCCCGCGAAAAGCCCCAGAAGCGCTCATAGGCGCTGTTGGCAAAGATGTAGCGGCCGTCTTCGATGTTCTTCGCGGCCACGCAGGCCGGCACGTTGTCCAGCACCGTTTCCAGGAATTGCTTGGTCGATGCGAGCTGCCGCGACAGCTTGCGCTGCTCACTGACGTCGAGATGGGTCGCCACCGATCCGCCATTCGGCAGAATGAAATACTTCACCAGGATGGCGCGTCCGTCCGGCAACTCGCTGATCAGGCCGTTGGGACTTGCCGCCTTCTCATAGAAGTCGTCGGCGGAGACGGCGAGAACCCCGCGCTTGCGCCGCAATTCGAGGATGTCGTCGCCGGTCATGCCGGTCCACAGGTCCGAGCGCGTCAGGCCGTAGATCTCGAGATAGCGGTCGTTGCAGAAGATGACGCGCCGCTGCGCATCCGTCATCACCACGCCCTGGTTGAGATTGTTCATGGCGGAGGAGATGAAGGCGTTGCGGCGCAGCCGCGCGCGCTTGCTCCGGCGCAGCGCGGAATGGATCCACAACGCGATTGCCGCGAGGAACGCGCAGACGACAATGCCCCCGATCAGGGCTTCCCAGATCAGATTGGGGTCGAGATTGCCGAGGTAGCCGGGCGGAGCGAAGCTGTCCGACCGCGCAAAGGCACGCGAAGGCGCGACCGCGCCGGCCAGGCACACGACGGCGTGCACAGCAATCGGAAGCATGCTGCCTACGTGCCAGTTCTTTTCAGCCATCAGCCACCCGCGATTTCAACGTCGGATTGTCTGGCCTCGCGGGTTTGGATCGGGTAAACGCCTGTTCGTGCAATAGAAATATGTGACGCAAAATACGGCAATTGCCCTGACATGATAAATGCTTCCTTAACGGAAAACGGCCGCGCGGCCCGTTTCCCAGGCAAACTGGCGCCATCGGCAGCTCTCGCGAGAATCCTGCACAACCATGGATAGGGTCGATTGCGTCGTCATCGGAGCCGGCGTGGTCGGGCTCGCGGTGGCTCGGAAGCTCGCCCAGGCCGGGCGCGAGGTCATCGTGCTCGAAGAAGCCGAGGCCATCGGCACTATCACCTCCTCGCGCAACAGTGAGGTGATCCATGCCGGCATCTACTACCGCGCCGGGAGCTGGATGGCGCGCATGTGCGTCAGCGGCAAGCAGGCGCTCTACCGCTACTGCAGCGAACGCGGCATCCCGTACAAGAATTGCGGCAAGCTGATCGTTGCGACCAGCGCGAAGGAGACCGAGAAGCTGCAATCGATCAAGGCGCATGCCGAGGCCAATGGCGTGCTCGACATGCAGTTGCTCGCGGGCGAAGCCGCACGCGCGCTGGAGCCGGCGCTCGCCTGCGACGCCGCGCTGCTGTCGCCCTCGACCGGCATCATCGACAGCCACGCCTATATGCTCTCGCTACGCGGCGAAGCCGAGGACGCCGGCGCGGCCTTCGCATTCCACACTCCGCTGATCCGCGCCAAGGCGACCGCCGGCGCCATCGAGATCGAGGCCGGCGGCGAAGCGCCGATGACGCTGCAATGCAGCCTCCTCGTCAACGCTGCCGGACTCTCGGCGACAAAGGTGGCGCGCAACATCGACGGCATGCCGCTGGATCGGATTCCGCCGGCCTATCTCGCCAAGGGAAACTACTTCAGCTGCAACGCCAAGGCGCCGTTCTCACGCCTGATCTATCCGGTGCCGGAGCCCGGCGGGCTCGGCGTGCATCTGACGCTGGACATGGCAGGGCAAGCGCGCTTCGGCCCCGACGTCGAGTGGATCGAGACAATCGACTACGAGGTCGACCCGTCACGCGCCGAGCGCTTTTATCCGGCGATCCGCAAATACTGGCCGACGCTGCCAGAGGGCGCATTGATGCCAAGCTATTCGGGCATCCGCCCGAAGATTGTGCCGCCGGCGGTGGCCACGCAGGATTTCTTGATGCAAGGCCCGCGCGATCACGGCGTTGAGGGCCTGATCAACCTGTTTGGCATCGAATCGCCGGGACTGACGTCGTCGCTCGCGATCGCGGATCACGTCGCCGAGCTCGCAAACATCTAAGCGCCGCGCAAATATTTCAGCGTGACGCAGCACCTTCCAGCAAGGATGAGTGCGACAGCACTCACCCTTGCGTGAAAGGGTATGATCAACTCTACGATGTTACGGGGGTTGCTAGTGCAGCGTATCGCCAGATTGCTTCAGACGTTCGATCTGGTCCTTGACCAGCAACTTCCGGCGCTTCAACTCAACAATTTGCAGGTCGTCTGTTGAAAGGTGCACGAGTGCTTCGTGCAATTCGTTTTCGAGAAGTTTGTGCTTCCGTTCCAATTCAACCAGATGTGCCTGAATTGTCATTCGAAACCTCCTCGGTAGGGGTAAACCTTAGGATTCGATCCGGACGAGGAAGTTTACATCAGCGATTCGTTCTGTCGATATGTATCCGTCGTCGCACCGTCATTTTTGAAAATTCATATGTAATGAAGCGTGAGTAAGGAACCGCGCAAGAAAAATCCATGATATCAATGCACCTGCGCAGCACCGCAACGAATCGTTGAAATATGTTGCGGAAGATCGGTGAGCGGGGGTCGCAGATCGCTTGCGATCACGCCGCGCAAGGACGATAATTTCCACAGGGCATCCACAGCCCAGTCTCAAGCCTATCGGTTTTTCGGCCACCGCAGACATGACCAATGAAGATGAGCGTGAGCTTGAAGCCGAGCTCACCCGGTTGCAGCAGGAACACCGAGATCTCGATGCGGCGATCGATGCACTGCATCAATCGCCCGCTCCCGACCTGTTGCGATTGCAGCGGTTGAAGAAGCGCAAGCTGTTATTGCGCGACCGCATCGCCTTCATCGAAGACCAGATCACGCCGGACATTATCGCCTGATCCGCGAGCGGGCCTTTCGCGGTTGCTCGCCGCACATGAATCCGCTTGACTCGAAAAGAACAAAATAGGAACATTTGGATCCAACGCCCCCAGGAAATGCCCAAGGACAACGCAGATGTCGGCAATCGCCCTTCTCGACAACAGCCATTACGAACAGGCCTGCGATCAGGCAATCGCGATGTGCGACGGCAATCTGCGCAGCACCATCAAGGCGCTGATCATGGCCAACGAATATCTGGAAGCCGAGCTGGAAGAATTGCGGGCGGCAATTTCAGCCGGCTGCATTCCTGAGACCTCTCGCAGCAAGATGCGGCGCAAGAGCAGCGCCGCCTAAGTTCCAAAGCGTGGTGAGATCGCGCTTTGATTTTTTCGCATGATCCAGGCGCAAACGCGTTCCGCATTTGTCACGAGGGAAAACCGGTTCACACTTTGCGCTAGTTTAATGCGCCCTTCGGGTCCGGATCATGCCCTGCCTGGAGCAACGCCATGTCGGATGTGACTTACTACGTTGCATTGCCCTTCCTGATCGATGCCGACGGATCGCCTGTCGCGGGCGCCGCGGAGGAATGCCAGAGCTCGGCGGCCGCGCTGCGGCGCGCAGAGATCTTGTCGCACGGCGCCGGCCATATCGGCGCAGTCGCGTTCAGCCGCACCGGCGATCCTATGACCGGCGAATTCGGTGACGCCAAGCTGCTCCGCAAATTCGGCAATGTGCCGGAAGATCTCGCCGCGCTGTAAGCATTATTGTTTGAGCATGATCTTCGCGCAAACGCGTTCCGCGTTTGTCGCGAAGGCAAACCGCTGCACACCTTGCGTTCATGCGGCCCTTCGGGTCGGGATCATGCTCTAGCTGCTGGCGAGGCTGATCCGCGGCTCATGCCGCCGGCGCGCCTTGCGGACATACATGGCTGCGTCAGCCTCCTCCAGCGCGCGAGCTGCATTGGACTGCGCTCCCAGCAGCGCGACTCCGGCGGACGCGCCAGCGGTGACGTGCTGGCCGCGAAAGACAAAGGACAGTTCATCGATCGCATGCTCGAAGGCCGCGGCTTTCGCCTTGGCATCTGTCTCGCTGAGATTCCAGAGCAGCAGTGCGAACTCGTCGCCGCCGAGCCGGGCGACCACGTCCGAGGCGCGGACCTGCCGCGTCAGCGCGCCGGCGATCGCCTTGAGCACCTCGTCGCCGGCGGCGTGGCCGAAGGAGTCGTTGATCGGCTTCAGCCGATCGACGTCGAGCACGATCAGCGCGCCGCTGGCGCGATACCGTTTCATGTAGGCGACAGCGCGCTGGAGCTCGCGCTCGAAGCCGCGCCGGTTCGGAATGTCGAGCAGGAAGTCGGTGTCGGCGGCGGCTTCGAGTTCCGCGACCCGCTGCAAGGCCTGCTTGAGCTTGCTCCGCAAGCCGCGGATGACCTCGGCGTCGCCGTCGGCCGACGCTCCGCGCCGCGCCGGCTTGGCCGGACGCCTGAGGGCGGCTTTGGAGCGGCCGGCGCTGGGTTTCCGGCCCGTTTTGGCCTTCGCAGCGCTCGCCCTTTTTGGTTTCTTCATGGGCAACCTGCTCAATGAAGGCTTGCGGGGATTCACCAAGACAGGATAGTGCATTCCCTTCTCCTTGCCACCGCCTTGCGAGCCGCCGGCCGGAACCGTTAATCTGGCCTATCTTTCTGTTTTCCGAGCACAATTGACGTCATGACCGCGCCGATCGCCATCATCATGGGAAGCCAGTCGGACTGGGACACGATGCGGCATGCCGCCGACACGCTTGCAGCGCTCGGCGTCGCCGCCGATACGCGCATCGTCTCGGCACACCGCACCCCCGACCGGCTGTTTGCCTTCGCCAAGGGCGCCAAGACGGCAGGTTACAAAGTCATCATCGCCGGTGCCGGCGGCGCCGCGCATCTGCCCGGCATGGCGGCGGCGCTGACGGAACTGCCGGTGTTCGGTGTTCCCGTCGAATCCAAGACGCTCAAGGGTATCGATTCGCTCTATTCGATCGTCCAGATGCCTGCGGGCATTCCGGTCGGCACTCTTGCCATCGGCAAGGCTGGCGCGATCAACGCGGCGCTGCTTGCGGCTTCCGTGCTGGCATTGTCCGACCCGGCCTTGTCCGACCGCCTTGCCGCCTGGCGCAAGGCGCAGACCGAGGCCGTTGCCGAGCGCCCGGAGGACAAGGCGTGACTGACGCAAAGCAGGTGAAGCTGAAGCCCGGCGACACCATCGGAATCCTCGGCGGCGGACAATTGGGGCGTATGCTGGCCATGGCCGCGGCGCGGCTCGGCCTGCGCTGCCAGGTGTTCTCGCCCGATCCGGATTCGCCGGCTTTCGACGTCGTGCTGAATGCGACCTGCGCCGAATATGCCGACGTCGAAGCGCTCGAGCTGTTTGCCAACGACGTCGACGTCATCACCTACGAATTCGAGAACGTGCCGGCGGCCGCCGCGATGGTGCTGGATGCGCGCCGCCCCGTGCTGCCGAACCGCAAGGTCCTCGAGACCACCCAGGACCGGCTCGCCGAGAAGGATTTCGTTTCGCGGCTCGGCGTCCGCACCGCAGCCTATGCCGATGTCACGTCGGTCTCGTCGTTGCGCGAGGCGATCGTCAGGATCGGCCTTCCGGCCGTACTGAAGACCCGCCGCTTCGGCTACGACGGCAAGGGCCAGGCCATCATCCGCGCGGGCGACGACATCGCCAAGGTGTGGACCAGCCTCGCCACCAAATCAGCGATCCTGGAAGCCTTCGTACCGTTCGAGCGCGAGATCTCCGTGATCGCCGCGCGCTCGGCCGCGGGCCAGGTCGAGTGTTTCGACGTCACCGAGAACGAGCATCGCGATCACATTCTAAAGATATCCCGTGCGCCCGCGCCGATCCCGGATGCGCTCGCTGAGGAAGCGCGCAGCGTTGCCGGCAAGATCGCGAGCGCGCTCGACTACGTCGGCGTGCTCGCCGTCGAGATGTTCGTGCTCGCCAATGGCACCGGACCAAAGGTGCTGGTCAACGAGATCGCCCCGCGCGTGCACAATTCCGGACACTGGACCCTCGATGGCGCCTCGGTCTCGCAGTTCGAGCAGCACATCCGCGCCATTGCCGGCTGGCCGCTCGGCAAGCCCGTTCGCCACGGCGAGGTCGTCACCATGACCAATCTGATCGGCGACGAGATCCACGATTACGAGAAGTGGCTGACCGTTCCGGGCGCGACCGTACACATTTACGGCAAGGGCGCGCCGCGCCCCGGCCGCAAGATGGGCCACGTCACCGAAGTCAGGCCGCCAATCGACAAATGAGGGGACCGCGGCAACTGCCGCGATCCTGCTTTTGCTATCACGCCGTTTTCGCACCCACGACGGCGCCCGCGGGCTCGTCGCTGAGCCAGCGATAGATCACCCCGCCCAGCGCGCCGCCGATCAGGGGGGCGACCCAGAACAGCCAGAGCTGCGCCAGCGCCCAGCCGCCGACGAACAGTGCGGGGCCCGTGCTGCGCGCCGGATTCACCGACGTGTTGGTGACGGGGATGCTGACCAGATGGATCATCACCAGCGTAAGCCCGATCGCGAGCGGTGCGAAGCCGACAGGGGCACGTCCGTGGGTGGCGCCCATGATGATGAACAGGAACATCATGGTCATCACCACCTCGGTGATGAAGCAGGCGAACAGGCTGTAATGGCCGGGCGAATGCGCATCAAAGCCGTTGGCTGCAAAGCCCTTGGTGACGTCGAATCCGGGGGCGCCGCTGGCGATCACATAGAGCAGCGCGGCGGCTATGATCGCGCCGCAAACCTGCGCAATCACGTAGGGCAGGATCTGCCCTGCCGGAAAGCGCCCGCCGGCGGCGAGCCCGACGGTGACGGCCGGGTTCAGATGACAGCCCGAAATATGGCCGATCGCATAGGCCATGGTGACGACGCTTAAGCCGAACGCCAGGGACACACCGACCAGGCCGATTCCGACTTGCGGAAAGCCGGCGGCGATCACTGCGCTGCCGCAGCCGGCGAATGTGAGCCAGAATGTACCAATGGCCTCGGCAGCGTGTTTCTTCACGTCCATGTGGCGTCTCCCCTGATTTCCTGGAATTCCGGAACAAAGCTCCGGCCGCCGCCCCGCCAATGGCACCAAATCTCCCAAATCGGGGCCGCGTGGAGGTATTTTCGCCGCATTTAATGGCCGAACTTGGCCCGAAAACCCGCTTGGCAGGTGGACATCCCGGGTTTTGTCTGTTACATCCGCGCCCTCAAGGTTAAGGGCTTGCGCTTTTCGCCATCCCTTTTGACTTACCAGAATTCAAATTCGATCTACTGAAGAGGATGCCGCGTGCAGGTTCTCGTTCGCGATAACAATGTCGATCAAGCCCTCAAGGCGCTGAAGAAGAAGATGCAGCGCGAGGGGATTTTCCGCGAGATGAAGCTCCGCGGACACTACGAGAAGCCCTCCGAGAAGAAGGCCCGCGAAAAGGCCGAAGCCGTGCGCCGCGCACGTAAGCTGGCCCGCAAGAAGCTCCAGCGTGAAGGCCTCCTGCCGATGAAGCCGAAGCCGGTGTTCGGCGCAGGTCCCGGCGGTGATCGTGGCGGCCGCGGTGGCCCGGGTGCAGGTCCGCGCGGACCGCGCTGATTTGTCGAGTTTGTAAGACTTCAGTTTTCGATGACGCGGGCCCTTGGCCCGCGTTATTGTTTTGTGAGCGGTGCCTTTCTGGGACGGGGCACTACCGATGCGGCACCAGCGCGAGCGAACCGTAGATGGCCTCCCCTTTCCCCGAACGCGGCCTGGCGCGGCGACGCCAGTTCTGGCCGCAGCCGCTCGCGCTGGCCTTGATGGGGATCGCATTGTGCGGCTGCTCCTTCGATCTGGGATCTTTGATGCCGGAGAAGGACAAGCCGCAGGAAACTCCCAAGACGGCTGCCGCCCCGGAGAGCGCGGTCAGCGCCGGCAACGTCACCGAGGCCCAGACTCACACGGCAAAGGCCCAAGCTCTGGCAAAGTCCGGGGAGACGGCGGCAGCGCTGGATGAGTTCAATCGCGCCGTCGGGCTCGATCCCTACAATGCGCAGGCGCTCTATGGCCGCGCCCTGATCTATCAGGGCAACAACGAGCACGATTTCGCCATCGCCGATTTCAGCGCCGCGAGCGGGCTCAACCCGCAGAAGGCCGAGCCGTTGCTGGGCCGCGCCACCAGCTATCTCGCCCTCGGCAAGGTGAAGGAAGCGGCGGCTGATCTCGATGAGGCGTCCGAAGCCGATCCGCACAATGCCCAGGTCTGGACCGCGCGGGGACAGGCCTATGAGAGGCTGGGTGACAAGGCCAAGGCTGCCGTATCCTACAACAAGGCGGTTGCCCTGCGTCCACGCGACGATGCCGCCCGTAGCGGGCTGGCCCGCGTCGGCGGCTGACAGCGCGGCTCAGGTCCCGCCTTAGAGCGTTTTCGAGCGAAGTGGATACCGGTTCGCGTAAAGAGAACGCGGCAAAACAAGAATCTAGAGCCCCGTTCCGATTCCAAAGGAACGGAAAGGGCTCTAGTCGGGCGTGGCGCCCTTGGGCAGAACCGCGTGGAACATCGACTTCATGCCCGACAGCATCTCGTCGGCGACGTTGGTCTTCGGCCGCGGCGTGGCTGCGCCGGCGTCGGCACGCAGGTCGAGCGGCGGCGCGATCACCGGGACCGGGATATCAGCCGGCGGCGTCATCCGGTTGGGGTCATCATTGCCGATCGAGGCCGTGTAGGGCGGGTTAGCCTGCGAGCCGCCATTGCCATAGGCCTCGGATGACGGCGTCGACACCGTGATCGGCGGCGGCAGCGGATGCACTGCAGTCGGCACGACACGGGGGGCTTCCGGGGTTCGGGCGGCTTCCTGCGCCGCAGGCTCCGGCGTCCTCTCGGCCGACTTGGTCTCAGAAGACTTGGATTCAGAAGACCTGGATTCAGACTTGGATTCCGCGGCTTTGCCCTCAGGCGATTTGCGCAGCCGCTCGACGGCGGCCCGCACGAGATCGTTGGCGTCGGGGGTCGCGGCCGGGGACGCAGCAGCCGGCGCCGAATTGGCCTCAACCACCGGGGCGGCGGGAGTGGACGCCGGGGTGGACTTGGCGAGCGCCTTCTCGCGCGCCGGGGTGCGGCCGTGCGGAGCGGTCTCGGCGGGAGCCACGTCAGCGGCCTTGGTCTCGGCCGGATGTTCGACGGACTTGTCGGCCGGCTTCTCGGCCGCCGCCTTGTCGGTCACGCTCTTCTGGGAGATGCTTTTCTCAGAGACGCCCTTGGCCTTGACGCCGGGGGCCGGGAGGTTGGCAACGTCGGCAGGCTTGCCGTCCTTGCCGGGCTGGGCAGGCGCCACAACGGCCGCAGGGGCATCAGCCGCCGGCTTGGCGTTGATGTAG
Organism: Bradyrhizobium sp. NAS80.1; assembly: GCF_001908205.1. Lineage (GTDB taxonomy): Bacteria > Pseudomonadota > Alphaproteobacteria > Rhizobiales > Xanthobacteraceae > Bradyrhizobium. The sequence goes on along the minus strand of NZ_LGHL01000130.1, from coordinate 24,006 downwards.
TGGTTAACAATGTACGCCCCGATGATGGTCGCGAGCACCGAGGGGAAAATATCCATCGAAATTTTAGCGAGGTATTTCAGCATTTCTCGGCCACTCCCCGCGCGATTTGATGCGGGAACTTTGGGGCATTGTAAGGGATCAACTGAGACGGATCGATGGCAAGGCGGCGCCTTACGGCTTCAGCTCGATCTCAAGGAACACGATCTCGGTTGAGGTTTCGTTAAGTACGTCGTGTTGGACGCCGGCCTTGCGAAAGTAGGATTTTCCAGCCGCAAGCTGCGCCTTCGAACGCTCGCCATTGGGCGCCACGATCGTCATCTCGCCGGCGACGACAGGAACAATGACGTAGTCCATCCCGTGGGTGTGATGCCCGGTCGCGCTGCCCGGAGCGAGCCGCCACTCGGTCACCCGAACCTGCTCGTTGTCGACCTGGACCTCGGACTTGGCGGCAAGCATGGACCCCTCCTAGGGCACGAAAACCATGAACACGTAGACGGCAAATACCACCATATGGACCAGCCCGAACAGAACATTGGTCCTGCCGGTCCCGAAGGTCAGCATGCTCAGCAGGAATGTCAGGAGCAAGAGCGCCGTGTTCTGGGGATTGAGGCCCAGCACGAGCGGCTGGTTGAGCGCATAGGTCGCGAGCCCGACCGCCGGAATGGTCAGGCCGATGGTTGCAAGCGAGGAGCCGAGCGCGAGGTTGATGCTCTTCTGGAGGTCGTTCTTGCGGGCCGCGGCAATCGCTGAGACACCCTCCGGCATCAGGATCAGGAGAGCGACCAAAAGACCGGCAAAGGCCGGCGGAGCACCGATCTTGGCGGCGACAGCATCCACCACCAGCGAGAACTTCTTGGCGAGGAGAACGACGGCCAAAAGCGAGATCAGGAGCAGCACAATGCTGAGCGCCAGCATCTTGCCGGACAGGTGGGCCTCCCCGCCCTCGTCGTCCGCCCTCTCGTGGACAAAGTAGTCCTTGTGCAGGACGGTCTGGGTATAGAGGAACACGCCGTAGAGCACGATCGTCACGAGGTCGACGAAACCGAGCTGAATCGTCGAGTAGATTGGCCCCGGCGTCGTCAGCGTGTAATTGGGCATGATCAGCGTGATGGTCGCCAGCGCAATCAGCACGCTGAGATAGACGTTGGCGCCCGAGACCTGAAAGTCTTGCTCGCGATAGCGCAGGCCGCCGATGAAGACGCAGAGGCCGACCAAGCCGTTGCAGACAATCATCACGACCGCGAAGACGGTGTCGCGCGCGAGCTCTGGCGCCGGCTTGTCGCCCAGCATGATCGTGGTGATCAGCGCGACCTCGATGATGGTGACCGCCAGCGTGAGCAGCAGTGTGCCGAAGGGCTCACCGATGCGCTCCGCGATCACCTCGGAATGGTGGACGGCCGCGAACACGGTGCCGAACAGGATCACCAGGAGGACAATCGCAAACAGGGCTCCGCCGGCCGACAGGGTGAAGCCGTAACCGGTCGCGGTCACGATCAGGAACAGCAGCACCGCCAAAGCGGGGAAAATCCATGATGACCGCGGCATCCGTCCGTGTGCGCCCATGCCAACAATTCCTTCAAACAAGCAGCCCGATTATGCGCGAGAAGATCGTCCCCGTCAGCCCTCACCCGCCATTGATAAATTGCCGTGCGATCTCGACGACGCCAAAGCTGCCGAGATCGTCGTGCCCGCCGCCGGGAATGCGAACGAACCGCTTCGGCTCGTGAGCCAGCGCAAACAACTTCTCACCGAATACGATCGGGATGGTGGGGTCCTGCGCGCCATGCACGATCAGGAGCGGCGCCGTGACCCGAGCGATACGCTCGTCCGAGTGAAACCGGTCGCGCATCAGGAGGCGGACCGGGACGAACGGGAAATGCGAGGCAGCGACGTCGACGATCGACGTAAAGGGAGCCTCGAGGATCAGCTTCCCGACCCGATGCTCCGACGCGACCGCAACGGCGACACCGGTCCCGAGCGAGAATCCCCAGACGACGACGCGCTGGGCGTCATAACGCTCTGTCGCGAATGAATACGCGACTGCTGCGTCGCGCAGCAGGCCGTCTTCGCTCGGCGCCCCGCTGGAGCCCGCATAGCCGCGATAGGAGAGTGCGACGAGACCGGTACCGTCGGCCGTGATGGCCTTGAAGTGGCCGACGAGGCCCGCGAGATAATCGCCATTGCCGTGGAAGAAGAGGACCACGGCACGGCCAGGCTTCGCCGGCACGTGCCAGACGATGACCTTCTCGCCGTCCGACGTGGTCAGGACATGCTCCTCGGCCTCCGGAAACCCAGCTGCGGCAGGCGCCGTGCGCTCGGCGGTCTGGACCGGAAACAGGATGGCGCGCTGTCTCACGAACAGCAGGAGGAGACCGGCGAAATAACCGGCTGCAAGGATGATGGCGATCCATTTCAGGAATGTCATCGCGCCCCCACCACTCCACAGTTCAGGGCTTGCGGCGGCTCTCGCGCAATTTGAGGACATCCGGCCGGATGCTCAATGGGATCTCGCGGCAGCAGCACGCCGCGACATGCGCGGCGTGCCATGCGACACGCTGCTCGCGTGTCGCCTTCTGCGGCATGCGGTGGGACCGGTGCCATTCCTTGTTGATGGCCACGGTCAGCGCCCTTGCGTTACATCGCCTTGACGATGTTCTCGGTGACCTTCTTGGCGTCGCCGAGCAGCATCATGGTGTTGTCGCGATAGAACAGCGGATTGTCGATGCCGGCATAGCCGGACGCGAGCGAACGCTTGATGAACATCACGGTGCCGGCCTTCCAGACCTGGAGCACCGGCATGCCGTAGATCGGCGAAGTCTTGTCCTCTTCGGCGGCCGGGTTGGTAACATCGTTGGCGCCGATCACGAAGGCGATGTCGGCTTGCGCGAACTCGGAGTTGATGTCCTCGAGCTCGAACACCTCGTCGTAGGGAACGTTGGCTTCGGCCAGGAGCACGTTCATGTGGCCGGGCATACGGCCAGCGACCGGGTGAATGGCGTACTTCACCTCGACGCCTTCCTTCTTCAGGATATCGGCCATTTCACGCAGCGCGTGCTGGGCCTGCGCCACCGCCATGCCGTAGCCGGGCACGATGATGACCTTCGAGGCATTCTTCATGATGAAGGCCGCGTCATCGGCGGAGCCGAGCTTGGCGGGCTTCTGCTCGCCGGTGCCGCCGCCGGCCGCCGCGGTCTCGCCGCCGAAGCCGCCGAGGATGACCGAGATGAAGGACCGGTTCATCGCGTGGCACATGATGTAGGACAGGATCGCGCCGGACGAGCCAACCAGCGCGCCGGTGATGATCAGCGCGGAATTGCCGAGCGTGAAGCCGATGCCGGCCGCGGCCCAGCCGGAGTAGGAGTTCAGCATCGAGATCACGACCGGCATGTCGGCGCCACCGATCGGGATGATCATGAGCACGCCGAGCGCCAGCGCCAGGATGACGATCATCCAGAAGTCGAACGCGCTGCCGGACAGGACGAGCCCGACGATGAAGAACACCAGCGCCAGGGCGAGCGCGATGTTGATGATGTGGCGGAACGGCAGGATGATCGGCGAGCCGCTCATGCGCGCGGACAGCTTCAGGAACGCGATCACCGAGCCGGTGAAGGTCAGCGCGCCGATGGCAACGCCGAGCGACATCTCGACCAAGCTCTGCGGATGGATGTTGCCGGGGGTGCCGATGTCGAAGGCTTCGGGCGCGTAGAACGCGCCGGCGGCGACCAGAACCGCGGCCATGCCGACCAGCGAATGGAAGGCGGCGACCAGCTCCGGCATCGAGGTCATCGGCACGCGCCGCGCGATCACCGCGCCGATCGCAGCACCGATGGCGATGCCAACGATGACAAGCACCCAGGCGAGGCCGTCTGCCGGCGGATGGTTGGCGAGCGTAGTGGCGACCGCAATCGCCATACCGATCATGCCGAACAGATTGCCCTGGCGCGACGAAGCCGGGCTCGACAGCCCCCGCAGCGACAGGATGAACAGCACTCCCGCCACGAGATACAAGAATGCAGAGAGGTTCGCGCTCATCTCAGGTCCCCATTGATCCCTTCAGCCCGAGGTGGCCGCTTACTTCGACTTCTTCTTGTACATCGCCAGCATGCGCTGGGTGACAAGGAAGCCCCCGAAGATATTGATGCAGGCAAATACCAGTGCGACGAAGCCGAAGGCGCGCGCCCAGCCCGAGCCGCTCGAGACATTGGCGACGCCGCCGGCGAGCAGCGCACCGACCACGATCACCGAAGAGATCGCGTTGGTCACGCTCATCAGCGGCGTGTGCAGCGCAGGCGTCACCGACCACACCACGAAATAGCCGACGAAGACGGCGAGGACGAAGATCGACAGCCGGAAGATGAAGGGGTCGACGACCTGTGCAGCATGCTCCATGACGATCTCTCCTTACGCCTTCGGCTGGAAGTTCGGGTGGACGACGGCGCCGTCCTTGGTCAGCGCGGTCGCCTTGACGAGTTCGTCGTCCCAGTTCACCGCGAGCTTCTTCTCTTTCTTGTCGACCATGGTCTCGATGAAGGAGAACAGATTGCGCGCGTAGAGGCTGGAGGCCGAGGCCGCGACGCGGCCGGCGACGTTGGTGTAGCCGACGATCTTGATGCCATCGAGGTCGACGACCTCACCGGCCCTGGCGCCCTCGACATTGCCGCCGCGCTCGACCGCGAGATCGACCAGCACCGAGCCCGGCTTCATCGACTTGACCATCTCGCCCGAGACCAGCTTCGGCGCCGGCCGGCCCGGGATGAGCGCCGTGGTGATCACGATGTCCTGCTTCTTGATGTGCTCGGCCGTCAGCGCGGCCTGCTTGGCCTGATACTCCTTAGACATCTCTTTGGCGTAGCCGCCGGCAGTCTGCGCGTTCTTGAACTCTTCGTCCTCGACGGCGAGGAATTTCGCACCGAGCGATTCCACCTGCTCCTTCGTCGCGGGCCGCACGTCGGTCGCGGTGACGACGGCCCCCAGGCGGCGCGCGGTCGCGATCGCCTGCAGGCCGGCGACGCCGACGCCCATCACGAACACCTTGGCCGCTGGCACAGTGCCGGCCGCCGTCATCATCATCGGAAAGGCGCGGCCGAACGCCTCTGCGCCCTCGATCACGGCGCGGTAGCCAGCGAGGTTGGCCTGCGACGAGAGCACGTCCATCACCTGCGCGCGCGTGATGCGCGGCATCAATTCCATCGCGAAGGCGGCGATGCCGGCGTCGGCCATTGCCTTCAGCGCGGCATCGTTGCCGTAGGGATCCATGATGGCGATAACGAGCGCGCCGCGCTTGTACTGCGCGAGCTCGGACGGCTCGGGGCGCTTGACCTTGATGATGATGTCCGCGTCTTTCAGCGCATCGGCGCTGACGGTGGCGCCGGCGGCGGTGAATTCGGAATCCGGCAGGCCCGACTTGATGCCGGCGCCCGGCTCGACGGCGATCTCGGCGCCTAACGCCTTGAACTTCTTCACCGTATCAGGTGAGGCGGCGACACGCGGCTCCGACGGATCGATTTCCTTGGCAACGGCGATCTTCATAGGCCCTCCGGCGACGCGGGACAAAGCGCGCACGCGAACTTAGCGTTACTCCCGCAACGTTGGATACCGGTTTTGGAACCGGCTTGGATGCAAATTTTGTGGGCACCGCCGGCGATGGCGGTGCAGCAGGCAATGGATCAGGTCAGGAAGATCGCCATCAGGATCACGATGAGCGCGACCGAGGCCGTGCCGTACTTCACCAGCTTGATGAAGCCCTCATAGGTCTGCTCGTGGGCGATGTAGTCGTTGCCGTCGGCGGTGGTGTACGCCACTTCGCTATGGTCAGCCATGGAATGTCCCCAGTCGAAAGTCGAATTCTTTGGCTGGATACCGCAAAGCTTCGGGCAGGGCAACGGCACGGATGCGCGGTTTTCCGGCAAATCAGGTCATTTGGAATCCAGATTATCGCGGATCCAGCGCGTAAGGCTCTGCTCGCTGACCTCGCCGGCGGCAAGCGAGAGGATGATGGTCGTGGCTTCCGCAGGATCGGGACTAAACGCAACACCGTTCTTGTGGCGGAACACCATCATCGCCATGAAGGCGATGCGCTTGTTTCCATCGACGAATGCGTGATTTTTCGCGAGGCCGAATGCGTACGCCGCAGCCAGTTCATCCAGCGTAGCCTGCTCGTAGCGCCATTTGTTGATCGGCCGCTCCAGCGCCGAGCGCAGTATGCCCTCGTCGCGCAATCCCGGCGCGCCACCGAAGCGTCGGAGTTGCCGGCTGTGGATTGCGACAGCCTGCTCATAGGTGATCCAGAGCGGTTCTTCCAGCTCGCTCATTTGAGTGAGCTGGCTACTTTGCGAGTGCCGCAAGCGTGTCGCGATACTTGTCCATCACCTCATCGGCGATTTCCATGGTCCGCTCGAAGTCGGGATCGTAGGGCAGCGCCTGGAAACCGCCGCCAGGCAATTCCACGATGTGCAATTGCTGCCCCCGCTTGAGATCGAGCCGCTGCATCAATTCACGCGGCAGGAGCAGACCATCGGAATTGCCGATCTTCTTGATCTCGATCTTCATGGCCTTGCCTCCAGCACGTTATACATATGTATAACACACCTAAAAGGACAGTTCAACAGATGTATTACCGCCCCCGTCCCTCGTAGAGAGGCGCCCCGCCCCTCAGCCCATCGCCGCCAGCTCGTCGATCATGCCGGCGATGACCGAAAGCCCCCCGTCCCAGAACTTCGGATCCTTGGCATCGAGCCCGAACGGCCGCAGCAGTTCGGAATAGTGCTTGGTGCCGCCGGCGGCGAGCATGTCGAGATAGCGCTCGGCGAAGCCTTCGGCGGCGTTCTCGTAGACAGCGTACAGCGAGTTCACGAGGCAGTCGCCGAACGCATAGGCGTAGACGTAGAACGGCGAATGGATGAAGTGCGGGATGTACATCCAGTAGTTCTCGTAGCCCGCCTTGATCTCGATCGCCGGGCCCAGGCTCTCGCCCTGCACCGACAGCCAGATCTCGCCGAGCCGCGTCGCGGTGAGCTCGCCGTTCTTGCGCTCGGTGTGGACCGCGCGCTCGAAGGAATAGAACGCAATCTGCCGCACCACGGTGTTGATCATGTCCTCGACCTTGCCGGCGAGCAGCGCCTGGCGCTGCTTCGCGCTCTTGGTCTGCGCCAGGAGCCGCCTGAAGGTCAGCATCTCGCCGAACACGCTCGCGGTTTCCGCCAGCGTCAGCGGCGTCGGCGCCATCAGCGCGCCGTTCTTCGCCGCCAGCACCTGGTGCACGCCATGGCCGAGCTCGTGCGCGAGCGTCATCACATCGCGTGGCTTGCCCTGGTAATTCATCAGCACGTAAGGGTGCGCCGACGGCGTGGTCGGATGCGAGAACGCGCCCGGCGCCTTGCCCGGACGCACCGGGGCGTCGATCCAGCGGTCGATGAAGAAGCGCTCGGCGATATCGGCCATCTTGGGCGAGAAGCCGCGATAGGCCGTCAGCACCATGCTTCGCGCGTCAGGCCAGGCGATCGTGTCGGTCGCGGCAAAGGGCAGCGGCGCGTTGCGGTCCCAATAAGCGAGCCGCTTCTTCCCGAACCAGCTCGCTTTCAGCGCGTAGTAGCGATGCGACAGTTTTGGATAGGCCGCGCGCACCGAGGCGACCAGCGCATCGACCACCTCGCGCTCGACACGGTTGTTCAGATGGCGGGAATCCGCGACATCCTGAAAACCGCGCCAGCGATCGGAGATGTCCTTGTCCTTGGCGAGCGTGTTGGTGATGAGCGCAAAGGTACGCTCATTTGCCTTGAAGGTTTTAGCCAGCGCCTCGGCCGCGGTCTTGCGCTTGGCGCCGTCGCGGTCCTGCAACAGGTTGAGCGTCGGCTCGATCGCGAGCTCCTTGGCCCCGACCTTGAAGCGCAGGCCGGAAATGGTCTGGTCGAACAGCCGGTTGAAGGCGGAATAGCCGGTCTGCGCCTTCTCCAGGAAGAGCTGCTCGAGCTTGTCATCGAGCTGGTATGGCTTCTCCTTGCGCAGATCCTCGATCCAGGGACGGTAATGCGCGAGTTCGGCGGCTTGCATCGCGCGGGTCAAAATATCGTCATCGACACGGTTGAGCTCGAGCGCGAAGAACAGAAGATGGGTGGACGCCGCCGTCAGCCGCTCCGACACATCGCCGTAAAACTTTGAAATCTTGGGATCAACGCTGTCGCCGGCGTGGACGAGACCGGCATAGGAGCCGAGACGGCCGGCGAGATCGTCGATCGCCTCATAGCGTCGCACGGCCTCGGCGAGCCATTTTCCGCCATCTTCGTTTGCTGTCCCTGTTGCGAGCTTGCCCTTGTAGTCGGTCTCGAAAGCGATGCAGTCGGCATCCATCTTTTCGAGATCGCGCGCCACTTCCGGCGCGTCGATCCCGGAATAGAGATCGGCGAGGTTCCACTCGGGAAGCTTACCGGTTTTGCCCGCAGACTTGGCGGGTGAAGACTTGGCGAGCGAAGATTTGCCGAGCGAAGGTTTGGAGGGTTTTGCCGTGACGGCGGATTTCTTGGCGACGGATTTCTTGGCGGCAGATTTGGTGGCAGGCTTACGGAGAGCGGACTTGGAACGCGAAGTCATTGTGTGGGAAACCTGTGTTCAACAATCGCGACGGCGGGCGGGGGCACCAAGGTTTAAGAGTGCGTTAATCGGCTTCGGCCAGAGTGCCCCGATTCGAGACAGATAGTAGTAGCGTGCGGGGAACACCATGGCTGCCAGTATTTTGATTGCCGACGATGACGCCGTAGCCCGCCGGCTGGTCGAGAACATGGTGCAGAAATGCGGCTATGAGACGGTCGTCGTGGAGTCCGGCGACGCCGCGATCGCCGCCCTCACCGCCCCCGATGCGCCAGCCATCGACGCCGTCATCCTCGATCTCGTGATGCCCGGCCTCGACGGTATGGGCGTGCTGGCGAAAATCCGCGAAGCTGGCCTCAGCGTCCCCGTCATCGTGCAGACCGCCCATGGCGGCATCGACAACGTGATCTCGGCGATGCGCGCGGGTGCGGCGGATTTCGTGGTCAAGCCGGTCGGCGTAGAGCGGCTTCAGGTCTCCTTGCGCAACGCGCTCAACGCCTCGGCGCTCAAGGGCGAATTGCAGCGCATCCGTCACAGCCGCGAGGGCCGGCTGACCTTCTCCGACATCATCACGCGCGCCGAGGCGATGGCGGGCGTGATGCGCGCCGCGCAGAAGGCCGCTAACTCCTCGATCCCTGTGTTGATCGAGGGCGAGTCCGGCGTCGGCAAGGAGATGTTCGCGCGCGCCATCCATGGCAGCGGCGAGCGCAAGTCAAAACCCTTCGTCGCGGTCAATTGCGGTGCGATCCCCGACAACCTCGTCGAGTCCATCCTGTTCGGCCACGAGAAGGGCGCTTTCACCGGTGCCACCGAACGGCACACCGGCAAGTTCGTCGAAGCCCATGGCGGCACGTTGTTTCTGGACGAGGTCAGCGAGCTGCCGCTGACCGCGCAGGTCAAGCTGCTCCGCGCGCTCCAGGAAGGCGCGGTCGAGGCGGTCGGCGGCCGCAAGCCGGTCAAGGTCGACGTCCGGATCGTCTCCGCGACCAACCGCAAGCTGTTGGAACGGGTGAAGCAGGGGCATTTCCGCGAGGACCTGTTCTATCGCCTGCACGTGCTGCCGCTGACGATTCCCTCGCTGCGGGCCCGGCGCGAGGACATCCCGCATCTGCTCCGGCATTTCCTGGCGCGTTTTGCCGCCGAGGAGAACCGCCCGATCTCCGGCATCAGCGGCGAGGCCGTGGCGCACCTCGCCCAGCTCGACTGGCCCGGCAACATCCGCCAGCTCGAAAACGCAGTTTATCGCGCCGTGGTCATGAGCGACGGCGACCAGCTTGGCCTCGACGACTTCCCCCTCCTCACCTCGCAGCCGCATCCCGCAACGGACATTCCAACCGCGCCGCTGATGCTTGAGCCGATCGCGGCGCCCTCGGTGGTCTCAGGTGGTGAAATTCCGATCGCGCCGCTGCCCTTGGCGGGATCCCTCTCCATGCTGACCCCGACCGGCGATGTCCGCGCGCTGGAAGATATGGAGAACGAGATCATCCGCTTCGCGATCTCGCATTATCGCGGACAGATGTCCGAGGTCGCCCGCCGCCTCAAAATCGGCCGGTCCACGCTCTACCGCAAACTCGACGAAGCCGGGGTTCCCGGGCATGGCGGGAAAAGCGGTGAGGAGACGCACTGAGTCTCATGCGAACGGGGGGGTCGCGTGACTGGCCCCCCGCGGCCGCAAACCCTTTGCATTACGGCGAAATTTGGCTGCGACGTGAACCGTGACTTGGAAGTGACAGACACAGGGAAAAGCGAGTGCGGAAGGCGCACATCCGTTGCAAACGGGCTTTCTTGAAGTCAGTTTGTCGCGAGTTGTCCCGGGTAGCGCTGGCTGCAAAAACGGGGCCTGTATATCGTCTACGTATGCGTCGTTGCGTGCAGGCGTGCAACTTTCGAAAGGCCGGCGCGATTTAGCCGAAGCTCAATGGCGATAACTAAGCTGTTCCACGAGGGACAGTTCACCCGAGGGGTGCGACACAATGCGTGACTGTTTGAACCACCGTGCAGGCTTTGACCGCGTCTTGATGACGGTCGCGGCGACCTTCCTCACGGTATCGGCCAGCTCAGCCCTGGCGCAGGATCAGGCACGCAGCAGCGCCGCCGAACTCGCGATCGAAGCCGCAATCCCGCGCCCCGAGCCGGCCAACGTCCCGCCTCCGACCGCATCCGACATCAAGCTCGACACCACCGCGACGGTTCATGACTCCGCGTCAGAGCCTGCCAAGCAACCAGTGCAGGCCGGCGCCGCACCGGCCGCCGACACGGTCGAGACCAAGCCTTCCGACGTCGCGACCACGCCCGCCACCGAGGCGCCGAAGAGCGAGACGGCCAAGACCGAACCGGCGACGGCCGAGCCCGCGAAGGCCGACACTGCGACTGCAACGCCGGCCGCCCCCGCAGCGCCCGCCACTGCAGCGGCTCCGGCCGAGCCGCCGAAGGAGATCGCCAAGGAGCCGGCCACCGAGCCCGTGAAGGCCGCGAGCAACGTTCCCGCCGCCGACCAGCCGGTCGCCGACAAGCTGAAGGACATTATCGGCGCGAAGACCTCGCGCCATTTCGACCGCAAGAACGAGCGCGCCGCCGTCGAGAAGTTTTACGGTGCACGCGACTTCGCGCCGGTCTGGACTCAGGGCGGCAGCCTGACGGCCGCGGCGAAGGGCGTGATCGCGCGGCTGAAGGATGCGGCCTCCGACGGCCTCAACGCGAGCGACTATCCGGTGCCGGATTTCGCTGCGGCGACCACGCCCGATGCGCTCGCCGATGCCGAGTTGAAGCTCACCGCCAGCATGTTCGACTATGCGCGGCAGGCCCAGAGCGGCCGCATGCACTGGTCGCAGGTCAGCGCCGACATCCTCTATCCCGAGCATCCGGTCGATCCGAGCGAGGTGCTCACCAAGGTCACGACCGCTGCCGATGCCTCCGCTGCGCTCGACAGCTACAACCCGCCGCAGAAGCTCTACAAGGAGCTGAAGGCGAAGCTCGCACAGCTCCGCGGCCAGGGCGACGGTCCGGCGATCGAGATCGCCGACGGCCCGGCGCTGAAGTACATCCCGGCCCGCGGCAAGAAGCAGGCCGAGGTCGTCGTCGAGGATCCGCGCGTGCCGCAGCTCCGCGCCAAGCTCGGCATTACCGAGAATGCGAGCGACACCCGCTACGACGCAACCGTCGCCGAAGCCGTGCGCAAATTCCAGAACGGTGCCGAAATGAAGGCCACCGGCATTCTCGACGACAAGACCGTCAAGGCGCTGAACACACCGAAGCGCGACAAGCAGATCGACGTGGTGTTGGTGAACATGGAGCGCTGGCGGTGGCTGCCGCGCGACCTCGGCGCGCCTTCGCTGGGCGATGCCTATGTCATCCTCAACATTCCCGACTATACGCTGAAGGTCATGCAGCGCGGCGAGCAGGTCTGGACCACCCGCGTCGTCACCGGCAAGCCGGGCACGCATGCGACGCCGCTGCTCACCGAGACGATGAAGTACATCACGGTCAATCCGACCTGGAACGTGCCGCCCTCGATCGTCTACAACGAGTACCTGCCGGCGCTTCAGCAGGACCCGACCGTGCTGCAGCGCATGGGCCTCAAGCTCGAACAGAACCGCGACGGCTCGGTGCACATCTCGCAGCCGCCCGGTGAAGCCAACGCGCTCGGCCGCATCCGCTTCAACTTCCCGAACAAGTTCCTAGTCTATCAGCACGACACGCCGGACAAAAACCTGTTCGGCAAGGAAGATCGCGCCTTCAGCCATGGCTGCATGCGCGTGCAGAACCCGGACCAGTACGCGTCCGTTCTGCTCAACATCGCCATGCCGAACGAGAAGTACACGCCAGAGCGCGTGCGCAGCATGTACGGCAAGAGCGAGATCGACCTGAAATTCCCGACGCCGATCCCGGTGAACCTCACCTACCAGACCGCGTTCGTGGACGATGGCGGCAAGCTGCAATTCCGCAAGGACGTCTATGGCCGCGATGCGACCATGATCAACATCCTGAAGAACAACCGCGGCAAGGACCTCGAGGCCATCGTTGCGCATTCCCAGCCGAGCTATTCGCGCCCGGCAACGACGCTTCCGTCTGGCGTGGCGGTGGCCAATAATGGCGGCGGCTTCGGCTCGTCAGGCCCGAATTTCTTCGAGCGGCTGTTCGGGGCGCCGACCCCGCAGCCGGCTCCCGTCGGCCGCCGTCCGCAGCAGCGGGTGTTTACCCGCTGAGGCCCGGCTCGGCCCCGGCGACCTGTTTCATGAAAATCTGCAATAAAATCAGCGCCCTCATCCCCTGGATGGGGGGCGCTTAACGTTTAACCATTCTCCACCTGCCCTCGGGCAGCGGGCGTTTTTTTGCCACACTCAACCGTTTAGGATCATATCCTGACTTGGTTTGGGGGCGGGAAGGTCAACCTCGAATTAACCTTCTTGCTTTAAGAATGCGTTCATCCTCTTTCGCGCGCTACGGGGTTGGCGGGAGAGTCCATTTTGAACGCTCGTCGACTGGGTGGGCTCTAACGTGCTGACTGGTCTCGCACGCCAATTTGCGGTGCTGTCGTTGTCCCATGCGGGAATGAAGGCCGGATCCCGGATCGGCCTCGCTTCCGTATTACTACTTGCCGCCGCAGGTTCTGTTCATAACGCCGCTGCGCTGAACGAAACCAAGACGCTATCCTTCCACCACACCCATTCCGGCGAAGACCTCACCGTCACCTTCAAGCGCGACGGCCGCTACGACGAAGCGGCGCTGAAGCAGCTCAACCACTTCCTGCGCGACTGGCGCACCCAGGACGAGACGGTCATGGACCGTCACCTCTTCGACATCCTCTGGGAAGTCTATCGCGACGTCGACGGCAAGCAGCCGATCCAGATCATCTCCTCCTACCGCTCCCCCGCCACCAACGCCATGCTCCGCCGCCGCTCCTCCGGCGTGGCGCGCTTCAGCCAGCACATGCTGGGGCATGCGATGGACTTCTACATTCCGGGCGTGCCGCTGGAGCAGATCCGCTTCGCCGGCCTGCGCCTGCAGCGCGGCGGCGTCGGCTTCTATCCGACCTCCGGCTCGCCCTTCGTGCACCTCGACACCGGCAGCATCCGGCACTGGCCGCGCATGACGCATGACCAGCTCGCCCGCGTGTTCCCGGACGGCCGCACGGTGCACGTGCCGACCGACGGCGTGCCGCTGAAGGGTTATGAGCTCGCCAAGGCCGACATCGAGCGGCGCGGCAACGGCGACGACGCCGGCGGCAAGCTGAATTTCTTCGCCGCCCTGTTCAAGGGCAAGTCGACTCCGGCCGCGGCGAGCAGCGACGAGGATGACGAGGGCGCCGTCGCCACGAAACCGTCCGCACCGACCGTGGTCGCCGCCGCAGCCAAGCCCGCCGATCCGGTGCCGACGCCGCGCGCCAAGCCGCAAATCGCTGCTGCGCTCCAGCTCGCCTCGGCCGATGCGCAGGTCGCTGCGCCGCCCAAGCCGAAGCCGGCGCCCGTGGCTGACAAGCCGACGGCCGGCAAGCCGGAGACCCCAACCGACATCATCAATGCCCGCGGCTTCTGGGACGATGTCCCGGCCACGCCGCAGCAGGCGACGCCGGCCCAAATCGCCGCGCTGAAGGCCCGCCAGGCGCTCGCCGCCGCCACCGATCCGCAGCCGACCGCAAGCGTCTCCAATGCGGCCTATCAGGCGCTGGCCTACGCGCCGGCCTCCGCCTCCCCGGTCGACCGCGCCAAAGTCGTCGCCGCCTCCGCGCCTATCCCGCACGCGGCTCGCCCCGCAGCCGCGACCCGCGGCCTTGCGCCCGCGACCGAGATCAACACGGTCGTCGGCAAGAGCGTCGATGGTAAGGTCGCGACCGCGACGCGCCTCTCTGCGGCCAAAGGTGAGAGCGTCTGGCTCAAGATCGCGATGCTGTCGCCGAGCGCCAGCCGCGCGATGTCGGTAACGCTGATGGGCGAGCTCGATACGGTTGCGCTGCGTGGCTATTTCGTGAAGCCGCAGACCGTGATCGCGATGGGCTTTGTCGACGATCCGATGCAGGGCCTGTCCTGCGAAAACTTCTCGGGCTCCGCCACAGCGAAGCTCGAGACGACGTCGTTCGTCGTGCGGACGGCCGCGTTGCGCTGAGACTGATCGCCCTCCTCGTTTCCAGGAATTCAATCTCGTAGCCCGGATAAGCGAAGCGAAATCCGGGCTACAAGTTCGCAACTACTATCGCGTTCTCTTGGCCCGCCGATCGAGATGGTAGGTCAGCGCCAGCGACAGGCAGACCGTGAGCTCCTGCTTCGGCAGCTTGCCCGACACAGGCAACAGCAAAGCCCGGGTCTGCCGGTATTCGAACTGATCGGGAAAGCGCTCGCGGAACGTGTCGACCAGCGTCGTCTTGCAGTTGAACAGAATGGCGGCCTGCTCGGAGTCCTTCACACGCCCGAGTCGAATCGTGCTGCCGCTGCCGGTCTCATCGGTCAGGTAAGCAGGCTCGCCCCATTTCAGCGTCTCTGTGATCCGGCCGACACCCTCATGCGCCGCGGCGGTCGCGAAGATCAGGTCGCGCACCTGAAGCAGCCGCTTGCCGATCGGCGCCGGGAGGGCGCCGAAGGCACGGTTCACCTCGCGCGGCAGCGGCGGCGCAGTCACACTGGTCTCCGTTCACTAACGAAGTGCAAGACGCGTGATTTGTAGCCCGGATCGAGCGCAGCGCAATCCGGGACCCGCCGACGAGCGCTTTGACGGCGTTCGATCGATTCTCTGTTAGAGCATAGCTCTCGGTAGACGCTTCGGTAGCTGTTTGGCTTCCGGCATTGAACAAACATGACAACGTCCTTTCCAGGCTGCGCGGTTTCGCCGCAATGCATCTGGAGCAACCGATACCTATACTTGATCTTGTCATGACCTATTTCGTCGACATTGATCCGCGCATTGCGCGGTTTGGTCTGCACGCCGGTCGCCTTCAAGCAGGCGGTTAGCCGGACGGCTGTCGCGCCGTCCGGGCTCTTTTCCAAGCTTTTTGACTTACCGACCAAGGTCGGCTCGTTGAAGCAGAAGGAGTTTGCCGTGCAGCCGCTTCCGAAAATCGCACTCGCCGCATCCGATTATCCCCGCCTGGAAAAGCTCGCACGCGTCGCGGCTCAACAGGGGGACGCGACCGGGATCTTCCTCGCAGGCGAAATCGACCGGGCCAAAATCATACCCGACGAAGCAAGCGAGGTCGCATCCGTGGTCACCCTCGGATCATGGGTCACGTACTGGATAAACTGGGGTGTTCCATCCCGAACCGTGCAACTGGTCTGGCCCGACGAATGTTCGCAGGATCCCTCGCGCGTCTCGGTTCTGTCGCCGCTAGGCGCGGCCCTTCTCGGGCTGCGAGAGGGCGATCGGATGCCCTACTCCGTCGGAGGATGCCTCAACCTCGTAACGGTGCAGAGTGTGAGCCAATCGGGGCCGAATGTAGTGCCCTTGTTTCGGCGTGGCACGACAGCGAGACCATCATCGCCTGGCGATGATCCGGGACCGACGGCCGCCTAACAAGAAAGGAGAAGCACATTGAACAATCTTGAAACGAATGTCGCCGGCAACAAAGAGCTTGCGCTTCCATCAATCAGGGTCAGTGAAGGCGATCTGCGGCGCCTCACCTCGCTCGCGGACTCAACGATGGAGCTCTTTCCACGTGTCGCTCAGTTTCTGGCTCGGGAACTGGACCGTGCGACTGTGGTCCCGACCGAAACGGATTTGCATGGCGTCATCAGGATGGGCTCCGAGGCGACCTACCGGGACGAGGAATCTGGCGCGACCCGAACAATCGTGCTGGTCTATCCGCACGAGGCGAACATCGAACGCAATCGCGTCTCGATCCTCACGCCCGTCGGAGCCGCCCTTATTGGGCTGTCTGCGGGACAGCGGATTGATTTCCAGGCGCCCGGCGGCGAAGCCAAGGGACTTACTGTCCTTGCCGTGTCCGAATGACACCCACTCGTCGCGCGAGCTATCTCGCGCGGCGGTGGTGGAGCGGTCACAATCTGTCCCGCACAGCGTCGCGTCGGGTTTCGGATCAGGCCGGCAGGCCAGCCCTGAGCAGGCCAGACTCGTAGCGTTGACGATCAACATCCCGCTTGTAGTGCTGCGTCGTGAGGTGGGTCGCCACCGAAAATGTCGGCTCGCGCTTGAGGACTTCCGCCGTGTGAGCCCCCGCCGCAACCGCGTTGCCCATTTGCGCGAAGATCGCTGCAAGGAAGGCGTGATGGGTATGATCGGGCCGTGTGATCCGTGAAAAGGCTTGAGCCGCCTCGGCGTATTTCTCGGCACAATAATACGCGCGCCCGAGATGGCTCCAAAAACGTTCCGGATGATAAGGGTTCAGCCGCATCGCCTTCTTGATCCAGTCAATACCTTCCTCGGGCCGGCCCAGCCAGGTCAGCAATTCGCCCTGTTGCACCACGACGAGGTCGTAGTTCGGGTTGAGTGCGAGCGCCCGCTCCTGATGGTACGTGGACGTCTCATGGTCGTCGCGGTTCAAATTCAGTGCGGCGAGAATCCGATGGACGTCGCTGTCATTGTCGTCGAGCCCCAGCGCGATCTCCAGTTCCGACGCCACCTGCTGGAAGGTCGCATCTCGATCCGCACACCAGCCGTAGACCCAGGTCTGGCCCAGGACGCAGGCTTTCCACGCATGTGCGTGCGCGTAGTTCGGATCGAGCGCGATGGCCCGGTCGAGCAGGTGCAACGACTGCGAATTGTCTTCCCGGTTCGAGCGGTGGTGCAGCAGCTTTGCGGCCAGCACGCATTCGTAGGCCGCCATGTTGTCGGTCGTCTTGCGCTTCGCCCGGTCGTGCGTGGCGGCCTCGACGCGGCCAGGGAGCGTTGCAGCGATCGCACGCGTGATTTCGTCCTGAATGGCGAAGATGTCCCGCAGCTCGCCGTCATAGCGTTCGGCCCAAATGTGCCGGTCGATTTCCGCATCGATCAGTTGCACGGTGACGCGGACGCGATCCCCGACCTTTCGCACGCTTCCCTCGATGACGTAGTCGACGCCGAATTCGCGGGCGACCTCCGGCACCTTCACCGCCTTGCCCTTGTACACGAAGGTCGAGTTGCGGGAGATGACAAGCAGCTCGTGGAAGCGTGAGAGTTCTGTAATGATGTCTTCGGTCAAACCGTCGGCAAAGAACTCCTGCTCGGGATCGCCGCTCATGTTGGCGAAGGGCAATACGGCGATGGATGGCTTCTTCGAAGCCCCTGCCGCCGTGCCCGTCGCGCCGGACGGTGCGCCTGACGACCCCTGGTCGAGCCGAATCCGGAAGACATGGATGGGACGCGCGATGTTCTTGACGCTCTGGTCGCCGAGATCCTCGAACTCGAAGCCATCAAGGCGCTGGCCGAGTTGCTCGCGCACCGCGCTCGAGATGCAGATGCCTCCCGGCTCGGCCAGTGCCTCCAGCCGTGACGCCACGTTGACGCCGTCGCCGAAAATATCGTTCTGGTCGACGATCACATCGCCGAGGTTGATGCCGATGCGGAACTGTATCCATCGCGGTGGCGGGACGTCGGCATTGCGCCGGACCATCCGCTCCTGAACCTCAGCCGCGCACAGCACGGCATCGACGACGCTGTGGAATTCCACCAGCAGACCGTCGCCCGTCGTCTTGATGATGCGGCCGTGATTCTTCGCAATCGCCGGGTCGATGAGTTCGATCCGGTGAGTCTTGAGGCGCGCGAGCGTCCCTGCCTCGTCGACCTCCATGAGCCGACTAAAGCCGACCATGTCAGCGGCGAGGACCGCAGCGAGCCTGCGCTCTGGTCCAGGCACGTCCATTGCTCGGTCCCTTCGCCGAGCATTCTAGCAGACGAACGGGTTTTGCCCAAACTGGCCACGCTTCAGGAGCAGGCTTGGCCAGAGCCCCGCAGCGCTCAGAACGGCTCGCCCAGGGCCGGGCCTCGACGCCTCACAGCATCCCCAGCGCCTGCATGTAGGTCTCGAGAATCGTCTCGGCCTCGGCGCGCTCGTTCGGGTCCTGCTTGCGCAGGCGCACGATGGTGCGCAGCGCCTTGACGTCGTAGCCGTTGCCCTTGCTCTCGGCGTAGACGTCGCGGATGTCGTCGGAGATCGCCTTCTTCTCTTCCTCCAGCCGCTCGATACGCTCGATGATGGACTTGAGCTGATCCTTGGCAAATTTCGTCGCGGGCTCGTCGTCGCGGACGGCGGCGGAGGTGGCCATCTTGGTACTCCCAATGAAACTGGCAAAACGAGGTGACGCCGGCATCGTCACCGCGCGTGCTGGCTAGACCCTTAGGGTTGGTGCCGACTGCGTTCAAGGCAGCATCGCGCTCGTCCACAGCGCGCCCACACCTTCCTGCGGCGGGCTAAAGAAAGCTGTTGTGTGGTGCGACTCAGTGCGTCGGCAGGAAGCGGACGAGGCCGTTCAGTGCCCGTGCCCGGGGTGGACCTTCTTCATCGCCTCGAGCTGCTCGGGCGTGGCTGTGCCCTGGTACTTCGACTTCCAGGCCTCGTAGGGCATGCCATAGACGGCCTCCCGGCTCTCGTCCTTGCTCAGCGCGACGCCCTGGGCGTCGGCGGCGTCCTTGAGCCAATTGGACAGGCAGTTGCGACAGAAGCCCGCCAGATTCATCAGGTCGATGTTCTGGACGTCCGTCCGCGTCTTCAAATGGTCGACCAGGCGCCGAAAAGCGGCCGCCTCAAGCTCCGTTCTGGTTTTGTCGTCGATTGCCATAGCTGGATTCCTTGGCTCTGCCCCCGATGGGGGTCACCCTTACGGGATCAGGTGGTCCCTGTCACAGATTTTGCCATATCGCGGCGCAAACGGGCCGAAAGCCGGCTCTGAGGCAGTTCCCCGCCCCTACGCCAAATCGTCAATGATCTGGTATACGTTTCGCGACAATGATCGCCGAATCTCCCCGCTCTCCCCTTCGCCTGCTCGCCCGGTTGGTCCCGGTGCTGGCGGTTGCCCTGCTGTGCCTCTGGACCAGCCCTGCTTCCGCCGATTTCCGCCTTTGCAACAACACCTCGAGCCGGGTCGGTATCGCGCTGGGCTACAAGGACGCCGAGGGCTGGACCACCGAGGGCTGGTGGAACATCTCCTCCCGCTCCTGCGAGACCCTGCTGCGGGGAACGCTGGTGGCCCGCTACTATTACATCTACGCCATCGACTATGACCGTGGCGGCGAATGGTCTGGCCAGGCCTTCATGTGCTCGCGCGACAAGGAATTCACCATCCGCGGCACCGAGGATTGCCTGGCGCGCGGCTATGACCGAACCGGCTATTTCGAGGTCGACACCGGCGAGCAGCGCGCCTGGACGGTGCAGCTCACCGATGCCAACGAGCAGCCGTCACAACAGCAGCGCGTGCCAGGCTTGCCCGGCCCGGTTGGCCCCGGCGGGGTCCCGGGTTTGCCCAATGGGCCGCCTGGTGGTACGCCCCCCGCCGCGCCTGGCCTCCCGCCAGCTGCCGCCCCGCCCCCGTCTGGAAGTAAGCCATGAGGCGTCTCCGCCGTATCAAGATTCTCGCGACCCTAGGACCCGCCTCTTCAGACCTCGCGATGATCCGTCGCCTGTTCGAGGCCGGCGCCGACCTGTTTCGCATCAACATGAGCCACACCCCGCATGACAAGATGCGGGAGCTGGTGGCAACGATCCGCAACGTCGAGAGCAGCTACGGCCGGCCGATCGGCATCCTGGTCGACCTCCAGGGCCCGAAGCTCAGGCTCGGCGCCTTCGCCGAAGGGGCGGTCCAGCTCCAGAATGGCCATACCTTCACGCTGGATTCCGACAAGACGCCCGGCGATGCCACGCGCGTCAATCTCCCGCATCCCGAGATTCTGGCCGCGCTGCGGCCCGGCCATACGCTGCTGCTCGACGACGGCAAGGTGCGTCTGATCGCGGAGGAGACCTCGAAAGAGCATGCAGTGACGCGCGTCGTGGTCGGCGGCCGGATGTCCGACCGCAAGGGCGTCAGCCTGCCCGACACCGACCTGCCGGTCTCGGCAATGACGCCGAAGGACCGCGCCGACCTCGAGGCGGCCTTGACCACCGGCGTCGACTGGATCGCGCTGTCGTTCGTGCAGCGCGCCGATGACGTGCTCGAGGCCAAGAAGATGATCCGTGGCCGCGCCGCGGTGATGGCCAAGATCGAGAAGCCGCAGGCGATCGACCGCCTCGCCGACATCATTGAGGCCTCCGACGCGCTGATGGTGGCGCGCGGCGACCTCGGCGTCGAGCTGCCGCTGGAGCGCGTGCCGAGCCTGCAGAAGCAGATGACCCGGATGGCGCGACGCGCCGGCAAGCCGGTCGTGATCGCGACCCAGATGCTGGAATCGATGATCCAGTCGCCGGTGCCGACCCGTGCCGAAGTCTCCGACGTCGCCACCGCCGTCTACGAAGGCGCCGACGCCATCATGCTGTCGGCGGAATCGGCGGCCGGGAAATTCCCGGTCGAGGCGGTCTCGACCATGAACCGCATCGGCGAGGAGGTCGAGCGCGACCCGACCTATGGCTCCGTCGTCGCAGCCCAGCGCCCCGCACCCGAAGCCACCGCCGGCGACGCCATCGCCGACGCCGCACGGCAGATCGCCGAGACGCTGGATCTTCCCGCCCTGATCTGCTGGACCAGCTCGGGCTCGACCGCCACGCGCGTCGCGCGCGAGCGGCCCAAGCCCCCGATCGTGGCGATCACGCCGAACATCTCCGCTGGACGCCGGCTCGCCGTCGTCTGGGGCGTGCATTGCGTGGTGGCGGAAGACGCGCGCGACCAGGACGACATGGTGAGCCGCGCCGGCCAGATCGCGTTCCGCGACGGCTTCGTCCGCGCCGGCCAGCGCGTGATCATCGTCGCCGGTGTGCCGCTCGGCATTCCCGGCACCACCAACATGGTGCGCATCGCCTCGGTCGGGCCCGAGGGCGACGCCAATATGTAGGTCCGCCGGCGCGCGGCAGACAAAAATATCGAAAACAACCCCATGCAAAGTAGCCGGTTAGTCTGGCGAGCTTGCTGCGGTTTTTCGAAAAGGCGTGCTCAGGCAACGGCCTGAGCGCGATGAGGCCTCCGCCTCGATCGCTCTTCGACTTTACGGACTTTACGCCCCCACCAGCGCCTTCGTGGTGGGCAGCAGCGTCTGCTGCACCACAAGGCCGCGGGCGCGGGCATCCATGACGCCGACGGCGCGCAGCGCGAGCAGCGTCACGGTCTGCACCGCATCGCGCATCCTGGCGGTATCGTCGAGATTATCAGGCGCGAGCGGCCCGACCAGCGCCTCATGCAACGCGCCCAGCAGCGCGGTGGCGGCCAGCGCGGTGTCCTGCGCAGGCAGGTGACCGGCGCGCACGGCGGCATCGATCCGCGAGGCGATCTCGCCCGCGATCTCGCGCCGGCTCGCCAGGCGCGAGGCGCTGACATCGACATCAACAGGCTCGGCCAGGATGCCCCAGGCCAGCCTGCGCTGCGACAGGGTATGGACCGCCACAGTAGTGACGGCGGCAGCCAGCGCCGAGGACGGACCGGGCGCGGCATCGGCCGCCCGGCGGATCGCCGCCAGCTCGTCGCGGGAGACCTCGGCGATCAATTCAGAGATCAGCTCGGCCTTGGAAGGGAAGTAACGGTAGACCGTCCCGGCCGCGACATTGGCGCGGATCGCGACCGGTGCGATCTGCACCGCCGCCATTCCGCCTTCCGCCGCAGCCTCCCGCGCCGCCGTCAGTATCGCACTGCGCCGCGCCGCAAGGCGCTTAACTACTTGATGCGTCCGCCGATAAACCATGGCGCGCTTCCTGTCCCACACGCCCGCCGCACGCCCTGCGGCCGAACGCTTCGTCGCTCAATTCGCTGCAAATCGCCCCGCAAGGAGTGAACAACTATTCAGAGTGGATGACAAGATGCAAATGCGCGAAGCGCCACGCCATGCGGTGCAACCGCAAATACCTAAAATCGCATCGAGATGATTGATGAAGGGCTGACCACGATCGTTACTGCCATTTTAAGCCAGATCCGCGACTGTACTTCGGTACTGCGATCCCAATTCGGTGCAGCATGGTCGACACGGACGCCCGGACCGCCTGGCAGCTCTTCCACCTGAACTGGCTTCCCATCGCAGCCATGGGCGGCCTGCTGGCGCTCGGCCTCCCCGTCACCGACCTCAGTCTCGAGCCGGTCGCGTACGGCGTGACGCTGACAATCGCCGCGTTCCTGCTCGCCGTCGCCTATTGCCACCGGACGGTCAAAGGCGAGCTTGCGGATCCGAAGCTTGTGTTTTCGCTCGGCACGATCGGACAGATCATTCTCACCTGCGCCATCGCCGGACCGCTCAGCTACGTCGCGGGCAAGATGAACTGGCCGCTCCAGGACCACGCGCTGCTTGCGATCGACCGCGCGCTCGGGCTCGATCCCGAACCGATCGCGCGATATGTCAACGACCATCCCTGGCTCGCAGACTGTCTTGCCCGCGGCTACGGACTGATCAAATGGCCGCTGCTCGGCATCCCCGTCGTGCTGGCACTGACGGCGCGTTATGTGCGGCTGCAATTGTTCATGCTCGCAATGAGCCTCGCGCTCGCCGTCACCATCGCGATCTCCGCCGTGGTGCCGGCGATCGGCACCTATTACGGACTGCAACTGCCGGCCGCGCACTTCCCCGAGATCAACACCGCAATCTATGCCGGACAGTTGCGCGACATCCTCGCACTTCGCGACGGCAGCCTGCACGAGCTCCGGCTGTTCTTCCTCTCCGGCATCGTCTCGTTTCCGAGCTTCCACGCCGCATCCGCCGTGCTCTACATGTGGGCGCTGTGGCCGGTGCGCGGCATCGGTGGCATCGCGGCCGCGCTCAACCTCTTGATGATCGCGGCGACGCCGGTAATTGGCGCGCATTACCTCATCGATGTCGCCGGCGGCATCGCAGTCGCCGCGGCCTCGATCTGGGCGGTGAAGGCCTATCTCGAATGGATGGGCCGAGCGTCCGTGTCGGCTACGCCTGTGCCGGCACCGGTCTGGCAGACCAGCCTAGCGGAATGACGGCGCGATAGATCGTGGCAAGCGCCGTAGGGTTGGCAGAGGCGAATAGCGTCGTGCCTACCATCTCTCCTCAACCTCGATTGATGTGTGCGCATGCTGACGCTTCCTCGTCATTGCGAGCGCAGCGAAGCAATCCAGGAGCCTTTCCGCGGAGGCAGTCTGGATTGCTTCGCTGCGCTCGCAATGACGTTGTGGATACACCGTGCCCATCATCTACGGCGTGCTTGTGATGCTGGGCACGCTTCCGCCTTCGCTCTTTGAGCTCGGCGGGCAAGTCGCTTTGCGCACCCTACGGGCTCCTTGATGCCATGCGCCCAATCGGCATAGGGGGGCGACCTTGTGAGGTCGCTCCCCTGCCACACCACCCGGCATGCGGGTCCGCACCGGGCGGTTCGAGAAGTTGAGGTCATGAGAGTCGGGGTAATCCCAGCCG
>NZ_LGHL01000013.1 GCF_001908205.1 Bradyrhizobium sp. NAS80.1 | reverse complement strand
CCGCTTCACACTTTTTCGGATCATCCTCTGACCTAGCGCGGGGCGATGTCGCCCCTCGCCCAGTCCTCACGCGTCCGCTGATAGAATTCTTCGAAACTTCCGCGCGCGATCGCGTCTCTGATGCCCTGCATCAGGAACTGGTAGTAAGCAATATTGATCTCGGACAGCAGCATCGCCCCCCAGCGTCTCACCCGCCTTGACGAGATGATGCAGGTAAGCGCGCGCGTAGTTGCGCGCCGCTGGCCATGAACTCTCTTCGTCCAGTGGACGGGGATCGTCGGCATGGCGCGCGTTGCGCAAATTCACCTGGCCAAAGCGGGTGAAGGCAACGCCATGCCGGCCATTGCGCGTCGGCATCACGCAATCGAACATGTCGACGCCGCGCTTCACCGCTTCGAGAATGTCGTCGGGCGTGCCGACACCCATCAGATAGCGCGGCCGGTCGGTCGGCAGCGCCGGCGCAGTCTCGTCGATCATCGCCAGCATCACGGCCTGCGGTTCGCCGACGGCAAGGCCACCAATCGCATAGCCGTGGAACCCGATCTCGACGAGGCCCTTCGCGCTCGCATGGCGAAGCTGCGGGATGTCGCCGCCCTGCACGATGCCGAACAGCATGTACCCGTCCGGCGCGCTCTCGAAGGCGCGTTTGGAGCGTTCGGCCCAGCGCAGCGACAGGCGCATCGCGCGCTCAATGTCGTCGCGCTCGGCCGGCAGCCGCACGCATTCGTCCATCTGCATGGCGATGTCGGAGCCGAGAAATCGCTGCACCTCGATCGAGCGCTCCGGCGACAGTTCCACCTTGGCGCCGTCGATATGCGAGCGGAACGTGACGGCGTTCTCGCTGACCTTGCGTAGGTCCGAAAGCGACATCACCTGGAAGCCGCCGGAGTCCGTCAGCATCGGACCGTTCCAGCCGGTGAACCGCTGCAGGCCGCCGAGCGCCGCGATGCGTTCGGCGCCGGGACGCAGCATCAAATGGTAGGTATTGCCGAGCACGATGTCGGCGCCGGCATCGCGCACCTCGCGCCAATGCATGCCCTTCATGGCGCCGGCGGTGCCGACCGGCATGAAGGCCGGCGTGCGCACCACGCCGTGCGGCGTGGTCAGGAGGCCGGTGCGCGCGGCGCCATCGATCGCGAGCAGCTCGAAATGATTGGGTAGACTGTTATCGGGAAGATTCATGGCGGTGCTTATTGCGTGTCGGGCGGGGCCGATCAACCCGCTCCGAGCCGTGCGATGCCTCAGACTGGGACACATTTGACGCGGACGTGACATCCGCCGCAGCTTGTCAAATAAAACGATACAGTATAGTTTTCTCGTAGGGGGCTGGACGTAATGCCGTGGCGCGATCGCCGGCGGCAGTATTCGCGTGATCGCCAGCCGCCGACGATGCCCATCGCCTCATGTTCGACTGACGTGTCCAGCCCTTCCGATGAACGGACGAAGAGGGCAGGCGTCCGCCTGACCGGGTTCTACGTGCTGGCGTGCAGCCTGGCACTCGCCGCCTGCACCTCTCTGCCCCGCACGCCCTATACGGCCGCCGATGCCAGCACCTCGCGCGTGCTCGATATCGACGGCCTGCGCCGCTACGCCGACGAGCCCGTCACGAAGTTCAGCTTCGAGAAGGAAATTAGCACCGCGACCAAGAGCTATCTGGCGCTTTCAGGCGGCGGCGCCGACGGGGCTTACGGCGTCGGCGTGCTGAACGGCTGGACCGCGGCCGGCACCCGCCCCACCTTCGCGGTCGTCTCGGGCGTGAGCACCGGCGGCTTGATCGCGCCCTTTGCGTTCCTCGGCTCGCAATACGACGACACGCTGCGGGAGGTCTACACCAGCGGCATCGCCGAGAGCCTGCTGAATGATCCCAGCATCATGCGCGTACTGTTCGGATCCGGCCTGTTCGGCAACACGCGGCTGCGCGAGCTCGTCGCCCGCTATGTCGGACCTGAGATCATGGCCCAGGTCGCGCGCGAGAATGCCAGGGGCCGGAAGCTGCTGGTGGTGACGACCGATCTCGACACGCAGCGGACCGCGATCTGGGACATGGGCAAGATCGCTGCAGTCGGAACACCCGAAGCGCTAAAACTGTTTCGCGACGTGATGGCGGCTTCCGCCAGCATTCCGCTGGTATTTCCGCCCATCATGATCGACGCCGAAGGCCAGGGTCGCAGGTTTCAGGAGATGCATGTCGACGGCGGCGTCACGGCGCCGGTGCTGACGCTGCCGGAAGCCCTGCTCTCCCAGGACCGCTTGCCGGGCAATGCGCGGATGAACATCTACATCCTCGTCAACAAGAAGATCGAACGCAATTTCGAGCTCGTGTCCAACAGCACCATCGACGTCGCCTCGCGCAGCCTGTCGTCGATCACGCAGTCGCAGACGCGCTCGATCATCTTCTCGACCTATGATTTCGCCAAGCGCAACCACCTGGGCTTCCACCTCTCCTACATCGCCCGTGATTATCCGGCGCCGCCCTCGGAAGGGTTCGACACCGCCTATATGCGCGCGCTGTATCTGTACGGATATGAGAAGGCGGCAGCGGGCCAGGCGTGGACCTCGACGCTGCCATGACCCCTCGTGACGGAACGACGCTTTGCAGAAACCGTTGACATACGGCCAGATTCGCGATGACGCCCCCGCCCCTGCGCGATATAGATTAAATGACGACTGTCAGAAACGCGCAGGAATCAGTGGGCATGGGATTGACTGCGACCAGGACAAGATCGGCAGCGCCGCGGCGCGAGGTGCCGAAATCGCGCGGCGGCCGGCCGACGAAATCTGCGGCAATCGAGCGCGACCAGAGGCTGATCGAGGTCGCCACACGCCTGTTCCTGGATCGTGGGTTTGACGCGACCTCGCTCGATGCGGTCGCGGAAGCGGCCCGCGTCAGCAAGCCCACCGTCTATTCCCGTTACGGCGACAAGCGCGGCCTGTTTGCGGCAGTGCTCAGGCGCGAAATCGAGCGCTGGCTCGCGCCTCTGTCGGCTGCGGCAGAAACGCAGCTCAGCAGCGACTTGGACATCTCGGTCGAGCAGCGGCTGGTCGCGATCGGGCGCGAGATGCTCACCTTCACCTGCGGGCCCGATGCCGTCGCCTTCAGCCGAATGATGACGTCACAGGCCATCAACTTCCCCGATGTCGCCAAGCTCGGCAAAGAGGAAGGCTGGCTCAAGGCTGTCGCCACCACAGCGCGCTTCTTCGACCATCTGGTGGCGCAAGGCGCGCTCGACGTCGACGACACCACCATCGCGGCAGAAGTGTTTCTCGACGTCGTCGTCGGTCACAACCATCGCTTGGCAACGTTTGGAACGGCGCCGGAGATGAAGGCGGCGGAAAAGCGGATGCGCGCGGCGATCAAGCTGTTCCTTGCCGGCGCGCTGGGACCTGCGGACCGCGTCCAGGACACGGCCAAGAGCACGCAGCGGCGGCGCCTCTCCCGCTGACAATTCCGTGAGGTTGCGATCTATCCCCAACGGGGTCACCCCCGCGTCGTTGACCAAAATAGAACGATACGGTATGGTTTAGTTATAAGGCGATGCGGATCGCTTTTCTTCACCAGCCCCAAAAGAGGTCCGTATCGCTTCGATCGCCGCGGCAGGTACAGCCCGTCGCGACGCTCCGCGGCCGGCCGATGCCCAAGGTCGGCCGCGCAATTCTGTCCAAGACGATCCGGCTCGGCGGCCGGTAAGACGCCGGTCTCATGGAGACTAACAATGCGCGCTGCCAAAGGCTTGAAGCAGTTGCTCACGATCCCCCTGTCCGCGCTCCTCCTCGCAGCTCCAGCGCGGGCGATCGTCACCGCGGGCACGCCGACCGCCCTTCGTAGCGAAACAGATGGTGATGCCGAAGCTGATCGCCAGGCCGTCAGCCGCGAGATCGAGCGCTTCCGCAGCTCCTCGATCTCGATCAGTCAGGCCATGGCGATCGCCGAGGCCCGGCATGCCGGCGCCACGACGGCGGATGTGAGTTTTGACGGGGCCGCCGGCGTGCCGGTCTATCGGGTGAAAACCCTGCACAACGACCGGATCTGGCGCCACACCATCAATGCAGCAACCGGCGAGCTTGTCGGCGGAGAAGCTGCCCTTCCCCTTGCCGAGCTCGACCGCGACGATCGCAGCAATCTCGCGGCGCTCGGTGCGATCAGGCACCGCCTCGCGGATGCCGTGCGCGTCGCCGAGCACGCAGCCTCCGGCAGGGCGATCAGCGGCGGCCTCATCCGCGAACGCGGCCGGCTGAATTTCGCGATCGTCGTCATCAGCGGCGACGACCTCAAGGAGGTCATCCTCGAGCCGCCGGGCGCCCGGGCCAAGTAGCGGCAAATGCCGCCCATGGCCACAATCCCGCCTGAAAGCCATTGACGGGCGCAAGACTCTCCCGCATAAGTCGCCGCTATGTTCACGACCACCAAACGCACGACCAAAACCACCACGGCCTTCGGGGCCCGGGGAGGCGTGCGCGCGTAGTCGTCGACTTAAACGCATCAGCTCTACCGAAGCCCCGCCCTCGATGGTCCGGGGCTTTTTTGTTGTCTAAATCTCAACCGCATGATCCGGAAAAGTGGAATCCGGTTTTCCGACAGGATCATGCTCAACTGAAATGCAATGGAGGACAAAGTGAGTAACGATCCCGTCGTCGCGATTGTCGGCGTCACCGGTGCGGTGGGCGCCGAATTCATCGCCACCATGGACAAGCGCGGCTTTCGCGTCGGCAAGCTCAAGGCGCTGGCCAGCGCCCGCTCGGCCGGCAAGACGGTGTCGTTTCGCGGCAAGGACGTCATCATCGAGGAATTGACCGAGCGCGCCTTTGAAGGGGTCGACATCGCCCTGTTCTCCGCCGGCAGCGGCATCTCGAAGAAGTACGCACCGATCGCAGTCAAGGCCGGCGCCGTCGTGGTCGACAACTCCTCCGCCTTCCGCATGGACCCGAACGTGCCGCTGGTGATCCCCGAGATCAACGCGAACCGTATCCGCGATCACAAGGGCATCATCGCGAACCCGAACTGCGCGGCCATCACTGCGCTGGTGCCGCTCTGGCCAATCCACCAGAAGAACCGCATCAAGCGCGTGATCATTGCGACCTACCAGGCCGCCTCCGGCGCCGGCGCTGCCGCGATGGATGAACTCGTCGAGTCCACCCGCGCCAATCTGAACGGGCAGGTCTACACGCCCAAGGTGATGCCACACCCCTACGCCTTCAATCTGTTCAACCACAACACCGCCGTCGATCCAGACACCGGCTACAACGACGAAGAGACCAAGGTCATCAAGGAGACCCGCAAGATCTTCGAGGACGAGACAATCGCGGTCGGCGTCACCTGCGTCCGCGTGCCGGTGCTGCGCGCCCATTGCGAAGCCATCACCTTCGAATGCGAGAAGCCGATCACCGAGGACCAGGTCCGCGCCATCATGGCGCAGGCGCCCGGCGTGAAGATCGTCGACGATCGTGTGAAGAACTACTTCCCGATGCCGATCGACGCTTCGGGCCAGGACGACGTCCTGGTCGGCCGCATCCGCAAGGACCTCAGCGATCCCTCAGGGCATTCGATCTCGATGTTCGTCGCGGCGGATCAGCTCTTGAAGGGCGCGGCGCTGAATGCAGTGCAGATCGCCGAGCTGCTTCCGCAGCGCGTGATGGCGTAACGCGCTCTGGATCCGTCATCCTGAGGCGCGAACCCAGCGGTGCAGCGCGCCGCTGGGTGGGCCTCGAAGGATGAGCGGGCGAGATGCAGCAACGGGCCGTCGCCCTTCGAGGCTCGCCAAAGAGGCGAGCACCTCAGGGTGACGGTGATAGAGGCGCGCTTACGGCTAGCCCTCTGCCCGAAACAGCAAGCACGCATCCCCGTACGAATAGAACCGGTAGCCGTTCGCAATCGCATGCGCATAGGCCCGCTTCATCGTGTCGAGCCCCGAGAACGCCGACACCAGCATGAACAGCGTCGACTTCGGCAGGTGGAAATTGGTCAGCAAGATATCGACGGAGCGGAAGCGATAGCCGGGGGTGATGAAGATCGACGTCTCGGCCGCGAAGGGCTGAATGGTGCCATCCTCGCTGGCGGCGCTTTCCAGCAGCCGCAATGACGTGCTGCCGACGGCGATGATGCGGCCGCCATTTTTTTCGCGCGGCGTTGACCCGCTCCGCCGTCTTGGCCGAGATCGTGCCCCACTCTGCATGCATCTTGTGGCCTTCGGTGTCGTCCACCTTCACCGGCAGGAACGTCCCTGCTCCGACATGCAGCGTGACGCGGTTGATGCCGACGCCGCGCTCGCGTAGCGCCTGCTCCAGCGCCGGGGTGAAATGGAGCCCCGCGGTCGGCGCTGCGACCGCGCCTTCATTCACCGCGAACATCGTCTGGTAATCGGCAAGGTCCTGATCGTCAGGCGTACGTTTCGAGGCGATGTAGGGCGGCAGCGGAGGGCTGCCGAGATCGGCGATTGCCTGATCGAGCGCCGGACCGTGGAACGAGAATGACAGCGTCACCTCGCCCTCCGCGCCCTTCGCCTCGACCTCGGCATCGAGATGGCCGAGCAGGCAGACCTTGCCTTCATTGCCGAAGCGGATGCTGTCTCCGGCGATGAGTTTCTTCGCGGGCTTCACCAGCGCCTGCCAGCGCGAACCGTCGAGCCGCTTGATCAGCGTCGCCTCGATCTTCGGCTCGGTCTCGCGGCCGATGCGGCGTCCCTTCAGCTGCGCCGCGATCACTCTGGTGTCGTTGACGACGAGCTCGTCGCCCGGCTTCAGCGATTGCGGCAGGTCGGCGATGATCTGGTCGCGCAGCGCGCCGTTCTCGACAACCAGCAGCCGCGCGGAGTCGCGCGGGCTCGCCGGGCGCAGGGCGATGCGCTCGGCTGGCAGGTCGAAATCGAAGAGATCAGTGCGCATGGTCAAGTCTGGCGCAGCACAGCCAGACCCTCATGGTGAGGAGGCGCGACGCGCCGTCTCGAATCATGAAGGCCGAGCTGCAGCAGCGGGGCTTTCATCCTTCGAGACGCGCGTTCCGCGCTCCTCAGGATGAGGGTCGAGCAGTCACTCCTTGTCCGCGGCCATCCGCGCCTTGACGATCTTGTCGGGGTTCTGCACGGGCTCGCCTCGCTTGATCTTGTCGACATTCTCCATGCCCTCGGTGACCTTGCCCCACACCGTGTATTGGTTGTCGAGGAAGCGGGCGTCGTCGAAGCAGATGAAGAACTGGCTGTCGCCGGAATCGGGGCTCGCGGCGCGGGCCATCGAAGCGGTGCCGCGCACATGGGGCTCCTTGTTGAATTCGGCCTTCAGCTTCTTGCCGGAGCCGCCGGTGCCGGTGCCGTGCGGACAGCCGGTCTGCGCCATGAAGCCCTCGATCACACGGTGGAACACGATGCCGTCGTAGAAGCCCTCGCGGACCAGTTCCTTGATGCGCGCGACATGGCCGGGCGCGAGGTCGGGCCGCATCTCGATGGTGACGGGGCCCTGCGTGGTCTCGAGGATCAGGGTGTTTTCGGTGACGCTCATGCTCGTCTCTCTTGCGTTGGGGGTGAAGTCTTCCGGCTACGGAACTGGATCGCGAATGGACGTCCCGCGGCGGCGCCGGCCATTGCATCGGTAAATGGCATCGGCGTGCAACGTTGCAACGCCTCCATCACCGCGATCCGGTATTGCAGCCGGTCATTGTCGGAGGCCTCCGCGGATTCATAGGAAATCCTCGGATGACCCAAAATGTTTCCGGACCGGTTAAAGCTCACGACGACGGTGATGTCGATAGGGCGAGCCTTCGCGGCCGGCGGCGGCTTCCAGCAGGTACGCAGATGCTGGAAGACGTCCTTGATGGTGTCGACCTGCGCGTCCTCGGCGACTGCGCCGGAGACGCCAAGCAGCAGCGTCGCGGCAGCCAGCAGGAGCTTTTTGCCCCAGCGCGCCACGGCCGCGCTTACTTGATGTCGGAAGCGACCTGCACCTTCACCATCTTGTCAGGATCGGTGACAGAGCCGCTTGCCGAGCCGGGCGGCGCCTTCTTCAGCTTGTCGACGACATCCATGCCCTGCACAACTTCGCCGATCACGGTGTACTGGCCGTCGAGGCTGCCACCGTCGGCGAACATGATGAAGAACTGCGAGTTCGCGCTGTCGACGCTGTCGCCGCGCCGGGCCATGCCGACGATGCCGCGCGCGAAATGCACCTTGGAGAATTCCTGCTTCAGGTTCGGATATTTCGAGCCGCCGGTGCCGTTGAAATTCTGACCGTCGCCGGTCTGCGCCATGAAGCCGTCCATGACGCGATGGAACGGCACGTTATTGTAGTAATCCTCGCGCGCCAGCTGCTTGATGCGCTCGGCATGCTGGGGCGCAAGGTCAGTGCGCAGCTTGATGACGATGCGGCCCTTGGTGGTGTCGATGACGATGGCGTTGGCCTTGTCGAGATTGGGCGGCAATTGCTGCGCCACCGCCGGCACCGCGAACACGAGCGCGGCAAGAACTGCGAGAATTCGGATCATGACAACTCCGGACCAGTTAAAAGAAGAAGCGCGCCGTTATCAGGCGAATTTTGCCTTGAGCTGTGCCGCAACCTGCGGCGGGACGAAGGCCGAGACGTCCCCGCCCATGCCGGCGATCTGGCGCACCAAAGTGGCGGTGATCGGCCGGACCGCCGGAGAGGCCGGCAGGAAGATGGTTTGCACCTCTGGCGCCATGGTGCCGTTCATGCCGGCGAGCTGCATCTCGTAGTCGAGATCGGTGCCGTCGCGCAGTCCCCGAACCATGATGGTTGCGCCGTGCCTGCGGGCCGCGGTGACCGCGAGATCGTCGTAGGTCACAGCTTCGAGGACGCAGCCGGCCTCGGCCGCCACCGGCCCACAGACGTCGTGCAGCATCTTCAGCCGCTCCTCGGTCGAGAACAACGGCTTCTTTCCAGGATGGACCCCGATCGCGACCACCAGCCGGTCGCACAGGGGGGCACTGTTCCGGACCACGTCCAGATGGCCGTTGGTGATGGGGTCGAAGGAACCTGGGTAGAAGGCAATGCGGGGCATGACCCCGTCCTACCGCGCCCGGCCCGGCCCGGCAAGCCGGACGGGTTCCCTGCCCGCTTTTCCGCAGAACCATGCCGGAATCCCGGGGATTGTTTCGCGCCTAGGGCGGCCACGAAACAAAACGGAGAGTGAACGAAACCATTTCCCGCGTCTGCGAAGACGTCCGGAAACTGGCCATGGTTACTAGTCCGCCCAACGAATGACGGGCCGCATACTGGGCGTAGCGGCCGCATCACAGGGGACCGTCAATGATCAAGACCATCTCAGCGATTGCCATCGCCGCGTTTGTTGCTGCTGCCCTCACCGTCCTTCCCGGCTTCGCTCCGACCGTCGAAGCGAGCGTTCCGCAGCCGCTCGCGAAGAGTGACCGGCTGGATATCCGCACCATCGGCAAGGACTGCTCACAGCAGGCCTGGCCGAACTTCGAGGCCTCCTGCCTGCGCCAGGCCGGCACCAAGGCGGACGTCCGGGAAGCCCGCCTGGTCACTGCCGACCGGACCCCATAGGCAGGTCATTTTCCCGTCGTGCAAACCCCATAGCAATTTGCGACGTCTCGTCGCAGACTGCTGATGTGCCCAAGGGATCATCCGGCGGGCGCGGAGCAATTTGGGGGTCGCCATGTCCACTACGCCCGCCATCGCCTCCGGCCATCCTCCGAGCCCGCTCCCATTCGCGTTGACCCTCGGCGCCCTGGGCGTCGTCTACGGCGATATCGGCACCAGTCCCCTCTACGCCCTGAAGGAAGCTGCCAGGGCCGCCGCCCATGACGGCATGGTCGCTCCAGAGGCCGTTCTGGGTGTCGTGTCGCTGATCTTGTGGGCGCTGATCCTGATCATTTCGATCAAATATGCGGCGCTTATCATGCGTGCGGACAACCGCGGTGAAGGCGGCATCGTGGCAATCCTGGCGCTGCTTCATGCGCGCAATGCCGCACCCGGCACGTGGCGAGCCCACCTGCTTGTCGTCGGCCTTGTTGGCGCCGCCCTGCTCTATGGTGATGGCGCGATCACGCCGGCGATCTCGGTCTTGAGCGCGATCGAAGGCCTCAAGGTGGATGCGCCATCGCTCGAGCCGGCCGTGGTCCCGATCACCGTCGCGATTCTGGTCGGCCTGTTCGCGATGCAGAAGCAAGGTACGAGCTTCATCGGCGGGATCTTTGGCCCGGTCATGCTGTCCTGGTTCATCGTCCTGGCCGCGCTCGGCATCCACGGCATCGTCCAGGCTCCGATGGTACTGGCCGCGCTGAGCCCGCTTTACGCCGTGGACTTCCTGCTTCACCAGGATTTCCATATCAGCTTCGCAATCATGGGCGCCGCCTTTCTCGCGGTGACCGGCGGTGAAGCGATGTACGCGGACATGGGGCATTTCGGCCGCTTCCCCATCCGTCTTGCATGGTTCACCATCTGCCTGCCGGCGCTGATGCTCAACTATTTCGGGCAGGGCGGACTTCTGATCACTGATCCCGGCGCACTCGACCATCCATTCTTCCAGCTCGCTCCGGGCTGGGCACAACTTCCGCTCGTTGCATTCTCCGCGATCGCGACAGTGATCGCCTCGCAGGCCATCATTTCGGGTGTGTACTCGCTGACGCAGCAGTCGATCCAACTCGGCTTTTTGCCCCGGATGCAGATCCGCCACACCACGAGCCATGCGATTGGCCAGATCTATGTGCCGCTGGTCAACTGGCTGCTCGCCGCGGCCACGCTCGGCGCCGTGTTCGCCTTCCGCAGTTCGGACGCGCTCGCCGGCGCCTACGGCATCGCGGTGTCGCTGCTCATGGCCATCACCACGCTTCTCGCCGCTTTGGTCGCGGTGCAGTGGGGCTATTCGTTGTGGCTCGTGATCGCAGTCAACGGCTTCTTCTTTGTGATCGACGCGACCTTCGTTGCCGCCAATTCGATCAAGTTGTTCGAAGGCGGCTGGTTTCCCCTTGTGCTTGCGGGCCTCGTCGCCTTCCTGATGCTGACCTGGCGCAGCGGCGTGAAACTTGTCGAGAGTGCCCGTGCCCGAGTACGCCAACCCGAGGAAGACCTGATCGAGACCGCGGTCAAGCAATGCCGTGCGCGGCTTCCCGGAACGTCCATCTTCCTGGCATCGACATCGAAAGGCGTCCCGCTCGCACTGACGCAGTTCGTCAAGCACAACCGGGTGCTGCATGAACGCGTGGTGATCGTGACCGTGCAGATCGAGGAAGTGCCGCATGTCCCGGATCAGGAGGTCACCGAGGTGATGGAGATCACGACGGGGATAACCCGCGTGATACTGCATTACGGTTTCATGCAAAATCCGACCATCTACGACGGGCTGAAACTCGCCTGTCGACAGGGTAAGCTGCCCGGCGTCGATCTCTCCGACCTGACCTACTACGTCGGCCGCGAGACCATCATCCCGAGCGAGGACATCCCGGGCATGTGGGTCTGGCGCGAGTCGCTATTCGCTTTCCTGCAGCACAACGCCCAACACTCCGCCGCATTCTTCGGCGTGCCGACGGGACAGGTGGTGGAGTTCGGCACGGAGCTGGAGATCTAGCGCAAGTCTGCAGTGCGTAGCCCGGACTTCGCTTGCGCTCCATCCGGGCCAGGGATGCTACAGTTTACTCGCCGTTCGCGCCGTTCCCGTTCTCCGCCTCTTCCGTGATGTGCTCGACCGAGACGACATGCTCATCCTCGGCGGTGTCGAACACGATCACGCCCTGGGTCGAGCGGCCGGCGACGCGGATGCCCTCGACCGGGCAGCGGATCAGCTGCCCCTTGTCGGTGACCAGCATGATCTGGTCGGCGTCTTCCACCGGGAATGAGGCCACCAGATTGCCGTTGCGGTTGTTGACGCTCATGGCGACGATGCCTTTGCCGCCGCGACCCGTGGTGCGGTACTCGTAGGACGAGGTCCGCTTGCCGTAGCCGTTGACGGAGACGGTGAGCACGACCTGCTCCTGCGCCGACATCTCGACATAGCGCTCCTGGGCGAGCTGGAAGCTGCCGGAGGTCTCCTCGGCCTCGGCATCCCCTGCTGCCTCTTCAGCCGCGGCTTCGCCGGCCACCGCGCGGCGCATCTTCAGATACGCCGAGCGTTCGTCCGAGGTGGTCTCGACGTGGCGCAGGATCGCCAGCGAAATCACCTTGTCGCCGTCGCCAAGCGCAATGCCGCGCACACCCATCGAGGTGCGCCCGGTGAACACGCGCACATCGGTGACGGGGAAGCGGATGCACTGGCCGCCGGCGCCGGTCAGCAGCACGTCGTCGCGCTCGGTGCAGATCTGCACGTCGACGATCGATTCATTGTCGTCGAGCTTCATCGCGATGATGCCGGAGCGGCGGACGTCGACGAAGTCGGAGAGCTTGTTGCGCCGGACGTTGCCGCCCGTGGTAGCAAACATCACGTCGAGCTGGCCCCAGGTGGATTCGTCCTCCGGCAGCGGCATGATGGTGGTGATGCGCTCGCCCTGCTCCAGCGGCAGGATGTTGATCAGCGCCTTGCCGCGCGCGTTCGGCGCGGCCATCGGCAGGCGCCAGACCTTCTCCTTGTAGACCTGGCCGCGCGAGGAGAAGAACAGCACCGGCGTGTGCGTGGAAGCCACGAACAGGCGGCTGACGAAATCCTCATCGCGCGTCTGCATGCCGGAGCGGCCCTTGCCGCCGCGGCGCTGCGCCCGGTAGGCCGACAGCGGCACGCGCTTGACGTAGCCGGCATGCGAGACGGTGACGACCATATCCTCGCGCTGGATCAGGTCCTCGTCCTCGACCTCGCCTTCCTGCTCCATGATCACGGTGCGGCGCGGGGTCGCGAACTCGGCCTTCCCCTCGGCAAGCTCGGTCTTGATGATGCCCAGCACACGGTCGCGCGAGCGCAGGATGTCGAGATAATCGGCGATCTCGCCCGCGAGCTTGTCGAGTTCATCGCGGATTTCGTCACGGCCGAGTGCGGTGAGGCGTTGAAGGCGCAGGTCGAGAATGGCCCTCGCCTGTTCCAACGACAGCCGGATCGTGCCGTCTTCGCTGATGCGGTGGCGCGGATCATCGATCAACG
Organism: Bradyrhizobium sp. NAS80.1; assembly: GCF_001908205.1. Taxonomy (GTDB): domain Bacteria; phylum Pseudomonadota; class Alphaproteobacteria; order Rhizobiales; family Xanthobacteraceae; genus Bradyrhizobium. Next base: position 39,106 of record NZ_LGHL01000013.1, on the reverse strand, counting down.
CGAGCATGTCCTCGACATCCCGGGCCGGCCAGTCGCGCGACATCAGGGTGTCGCGGGCAGTGGTCGGATCAGGCGAGGTCCGGATCACGCGGATCATTTCGTCGATATTGGCGACTGCAATCGCCAGGCCGACCAGGATATGTGCCCGATCGCGCGCCTTGGCGAGCAGGAACTTGGTGCGCCGCGTGACGACCCGCTCACGGAAGTCGACGAAGATGGCCAGCAGTTCCTTCAGATGCATGATCCGCGGACGGCCGCTGTCGAGCGCCACCATGTTGACGCCGAAGCTCGTCTGCAGCGGCGTGAACCTGTACAGCTGGTTCAGCACCACATCGGGCACGGCGTCGCGCTTCAATTCGATAACGACGCGGTAGCCTTCGCGGTCCGATTCATCGCGCAGGTCACCGATGCCCTCGATCTTCTTTTCCTTGACCAGCTCGGCGATGCGCTCGACCATCGTCGCCTTGTTCACCTGGTACGGAATCTCGGTGATGACGATCGCCTCGCGCTCCTTGCGGATGGTCTCGATCGCGACCTTGCCGCGCATGACGATCGAGCCGCGGCCGAGGTGATAGGCGGCGCGGATGCCCTGCCGTCCGAGAATGACGCCGCCGGTCGGGAAATCCGGTCCCGGCACGATGTTGATGAGCTCGTCGATGGTGAGCGCAGGGTTGTCGATCAACGCGATGCAGGCGTCGATGACCTCGCCGAGATTGTGCGGCGGGATGTTGGTCGCCATACCGACCGCGATGCCGCCCGCACCGTTGACGAGAAGGTTCGGGAACTTGGCCGGCAAGACCGAGGGCTCGGTCTCGTTGTTGTCGTAGTTCGGCTGGAAGTCGACCGTGTCCTTGTCGATGTCGGCCAGCAGAGCCAGCGCCGCCTTCGTCAGCCGCGCCTCGGTGTACCGATAGGCGGCCGGGGGATCGCCGTCGACCGAGCCGAAATTGCCCTGGCCGTCGATGAGCGGCACGCGCATGGAGAAGTCCTGCGCCATCCGGACCATGGCGTCGTAGATCGACTGGTCGCCATGGGGATGATATTTACCGATCACGTCACCGACCACGCGCGCCGACTTGACGTACTTCTTGTCAGGCGTGTGCCCCTGCTCGTTCATCGAGTACAGGATGCGGCGATGCACCGGCTTCAACCCGTCGCGCGCATCGGGCAGCGCACGCGCTACGATCACGCTCATGGCGTAATCGAGGTAAGACTTCTTCATCTCCTCGTAGATGGAAACGGGGCGAATGTCCGAGGGTTGCGCCGGCTGGTCGCCGGGCTTGTTGTCGTCGTCAGCCAAGGGGAAATCCGGTGAGGTTTTATCTGGGAATCATATAGCGCATCGGAGCCCTGATAACCACCCTTGCAAGGGTCCCCAGAGGCGCTTTTTCCGACTGTTTTTCCAGAGACTTACGCTCCTCTCGCCACCATCGGAAGCATGCTGGAAACGGCTTGCCGCAAACCGCCCGTCAGGCCCCGAAAATCACCCGGACGGATCATGCACCGGGAACCAGCGTGAACACCCCCGCCACCACCAGTGCACCGGTGAACAGCAGGATCATCATGCGCCGATGATTGGCCACGCGATGGGTGTGCGCCCGCCACACCGCGAGCGGCAGCACTACCAGCGTGAAAATCGACAACAGATGGATCGGACTGAACGGCCCAACCAGGCGGATGGCGTGGATCCAGAACGAGGATGCGGCCACCACAGTCATCAGCCCCACCCAGATCCACCCGATCGTCCGATGCGGCAGCGTGCCCTTGGGGGCTGCGAACTGCACCAGGCCCAGCGCGAAGGCGGTCATTGCCGCGAAGGCATGCAGCGGAATGGCCGGGGGTCGGCGGAGCCGAGCATGTAAATAGAATTAACATAAAGTTAATAGCATTCACATCGCAAATCGTCAAAAGCTCATGCGAGGGCACGAGGTTCGCCGGGAAAAGCCGAGCTTTACCCGTCAATTGGCAAGAAAATCCTGTTGTCTTACGCGAGCAAGCCGATGCGATGGACGGGCGCCCCAAGCCGGCCCATGAACGGGAAGCATCAGAAGACTTTTCAGTCGCTGACTTCGCTCTGGATTCCGCCGAGGCCGCGCGCTTTGCCCAGTTAGGGCCTTACCCGCAACATTTGCCGCTCTGCTGTATCGGCGGACACGGCACCGTGCCGTAGGAGCAGAACACGCAGCAATCCCCGGCCTTGGGCTTGAGCCGGGCTCCGCACCCGGCACAATCGTAGAAGAACTGGCAGGCATCGGTCGGCATGGTCTCAGTCGCTCGATGCCCGCAGGATGGACAGGTCAGGGTCGATTGAAGCTGGAAAGCGGACGCTCCAATTGGTCCCAGCGGCTGCCGTGCCAATGAATGCCGTCGCGACAGCGCCGACTTTAGAACGGAATATCGTCGTCCATGTCGTTGTTGCGGCCACCGCCGCCGGCGGCAACGGGACGGCGCGGCGCGCTGCTGACGGGACCTGAGGAGCCGAAATCGCCGCCAGGCTCGTCGCCGAAGCTGCCGCCTCCCCCGCCACCGCCGCGGCCGTCAAGCATCGTCAGCGTGGAGTTGAAGCCCTGGAGCACGACCTCGGTGGAGTACTTCTCCGCGCCGCTCTGGTCGGTCCATTTGCGGGTCTGCAGCGCACCCTCGATGTAAACCTTGGCGCCCTTCTTCAGGTACTGTTCGGCGACCTTGCAGAGCCCTTCATTGAAGATCACGACGCGATGCCACTCGGTCTTTTCCTTGCGCTCGCCGGTTTGCTTGTCGCGCCACGTCTCCGAGGTAGCGATAGAAAGGTTGGCGATCGGCCGCCCGTCCTGGGTGCGGCGGATTTCAGGATCCTTGCCGAGATTTCCAACCAGAATGACCTTGTTGACGCTTCCCGCCATCGCCGCTCTCCGCTCCAAATGCCACTGAATTTCAAAGGGCCGAGCCCGCTCTCCGCGATGCTCTGCGACCTGTGCTGAGGCGACCCTATACGCTTGCGCGCACCGATCAGCCCGTTGCCGCGCAGGTTATCCCCACATATAGCACCGCCCCGCGGGTTGTTCCAGATTTGTTCTCATTAAGGAAGCCCCAAAAAATGGGAACCTGCGACCGCCCAATCTACAACAAAATGCGGAACCCGAATGGAACTTTTTTGGGTTCCCGCAAACGAAGAAAACCTCTTAACATTCATCAAGTTGCGCGCACATCAATCGGCTCGCGACTGTTGCATTTGGGCGACGGACTCTACCCCCAGCTTAGGCTACGATCGCCTCGGAATTGAGTTCATATGGGCGTCGCGCCTAATCAGCCGCTTCGGGGACCTCAAGAAGCGGACGAAACTGGGGAGACTGCAATGAATAAGATTTTGTTTGGTGCAATCGGGGCCGCGGCGTTGATCCTGTCGGCTCCCGCAAGCGCGGCAGATCTCGCCGCGCGTCCCTATACCAAAGCTCCACCACCGGTAGTCGCCACCATCTACGACTGGAGCGGCTTCTACATCGGCATCAACGGCGGCGGCGGCTCCATGCACTCATGCTGGGACTTCATTGACCCCGTGACGGGCTTTGCGACGCGCGAAGGCTGCCACAACGCGACCGGCGGCACCGTCGGTGGTCAGATCGGCTATCGCTGGCAGTCGAGTCAGTGGGTGTTCGGCGTCGAAGGCCAGGGCAACTGGGCCGACTTCTCGGGCGACTTTGTCAGCTCGTTTGTTTTCAACCCCCTCAACGGTGCGCTTGTCACCAACCGTTCGCGCATGGATGCGTTTGGCCTGATCACTGGCCAAGTCGGCTACGCCTGGAACAACGTTCTGTTCTACGTGAAGGGCGGCGCGGCTGTGGTTAACACCAAATTCGACGTCTTCGACACTCCGACTGGCATCCTGCTCTCCTCGGCCGCCAGCAGCACCCGTTGGGGCGGTACGGTTGGTGCCGGTCTGGAAGTCGGCTTTGCTCCGAACTGGTCGGTCGGCGTTGAGTACGACCACATCTTCCTCGGTAACCGGAACCGCGACTTCTTCACGCCCGCCGGTGTCTTTGACGGCACCGATCGCATCAGCCAAAATGTCGACATGGGGCTTGTCCGCGTGAACTATCGCTGGGGTGGCCCGGCGATCGCGAAGTACTGATATCTCTCTGAGATTGTTTGGAGATCAAAGGCCGGCCTCGCGCCGGCCTTTTTTGCTGGGCGCGGCCCCTGCGACAATCTGTCAACATTTATGACGTTTTGTGACTGTTGTGGCTTTTGGGAGACTCAACTTGCGGCTTCGCTGGTGTAAGCACGACATCAGTTGGACCGCAGGGTCCGCTGTCCTTCCGACGCACGGAAGGCAAAAAACAGAAACTGGGACTGGGACTAAGTTGAAAATGAAAAAGGTTTTGTTGGCTTCGGCCTGTTTGTTCGCCCTCACCGGCGCCGCTTCGGCTGCCGATCTCGCGGCTCGCCCCTACACCAAGGCTCCGGTGGCTGTCGCCTCGGTCTACAACTGGACCGGCTTCTACCTCGGTATCGTCGGTGGCGGCGCCTGGCAGTCTGACTCCGATCCGAAGATGAAGGGCGGCTTCGTCGGCGGCACCGCCGGCTATAACTGGCAGACCGGAAACGTCGTGTTCGGCCTCGAAGCCGATGGCGCCTGGGCTGACGTCAGCGCCTCGGCGACGGCGCTCGGCGTGACCGCGACCTCCAAGACGGAAGCGATGGGCACCGTGCGCGGCCGCATCGGCTACGCCGTCAACAATGTTCTGTTCTACGGCACCGGCGGCTACGCCTGGATCGACAACAAGCTCAGCGCCACCGCGCTCGGCCTGACCATCTCCGACAGCAAGTTCCACTCGGGCTGGACCGTCGGCGCGGGCGTCGAAGCGTTCTTCGCGCCGCAGTGGTCGGTCAAGGGCGAGTACCTCTATCGCAGCCTCGCCGGCGAGACCTACTTCGGTAACCTCGTTCCCGTGTCATCCGGCACGCTCAACTTCCACACCGTGCAGGTCGGCGTGAACTATCACTTCGGGGCCCCGGTGGTCGCGAAGTACTAAGCCTCGCCCCAACGCCATCCATTACGAAAGGCCGGCCTTGCGCCGGCCTTTTTGTTGTTGGTTGCACGAAGGAGCCCGAACCGCAGGAACTCCACCGGATCCTGCTTGCAGATCCTTCCTGCAAGTCCGGATGCCGTCGCTACTGCCAGTTGCCGCCAGCGGGCCAACAATCCGTTGACGATTCGCAAGTCGCACTGGAAATCCGTTCCCGTTCTTCCTACGTTCGCGGGCATACCCATCGGCGCCGATCCCGGTTCCGGGCGAAGCGCGCCCGAATGTAGGCGCGGTCGCTCGCCGATGGGATTTCCTTGAGGACCACCGGGATGGACGAAGTGATCAAGGCGAAGCGCCAACAGCAGAACGCGGGCTCGAGCCTGCGCGCAATTACGATCCGTGGCGCGCGCGAGCACAACCTCAAGAACATCGATGTCGAGATTCCCCGCGACAAGCTCGTGGTGTTCACCGGCCTCTCCGGCTCCGGCAAATCCTCGCTCGCCTTCGACACCATCTACGCCGAGGGCCAGCGCCGCTACGTCGAATCGCTGTCGGCCTATGCACGCCAGTTCCTCGAGATGATGCAGAAGCCTGATGTCGACCAGATCGACGGCCTGTCGCCGGCGATCTCGATCGAGCAGAAGACGACGTCGAAGAACCCACGCTCCACCGTCGGCACGGTGACCGAGATCTACGATTACATGCGCCTGCTCTGGGCACGCGTCGGCGTGCCCTATTCGCCGGCCACGGGGCTGCCGATCGAGAGCCAGACCGTCTCGCAGATGGTCGACCGCGTGCTGGCGCTGCCCGAAGGCACGCGCCTCTATCTGCTCGCCCCGGTCGTGCGCGGCCGCAAGGGCGAGTACAGGAAGGAGCTCGCCGAGTGGCTCAAGAAGGGCTTTCAGCGCGTCAAGATCGACGGCACCTTCTACGAGCTTGCGGAGGCACCGACCCTCGACAAGAAATTTCCGCACGACATCGACGTCGTCGTCGACCGCATCGTGGTGCGCGCCGATATCGGCCAGCGCCTCGCAGAAAGCTTTGAAACCGCACTGAAGCTCGCCGAGGGCCTCGCGGTCGTCGAGTTCGCCGACGCGCCGGCGGCTGCGCCTGCAGAGGAAAAGAAGAAGACCGCAAAAATCCACGACAAGAGCGGGCCCGAGCGCATCCTGTTCTCGGAAAAGTTCGCCTGCCCGGTCTCCGGCTTCACCATTCCCGAGATCGAGCCCAGACTCTTTTCCTTCAACAATCCCTATGGCGCCTGCCCGGCCTGCGGCGGCCTTGGCGTCGAGCAGCATGTGGACGAGGATCTCGTCATCCCCGACAAGGAGCTCGCCATTGGCAAGGGCGCGATCGCGCCCTGGGCCAAGTCGTCATCGCCCTACTACACGCAGACGCTGACTGCGCTCGGCAAGCACTACAAATTCACGCTGGCCACCAAGTGGAAGGATCTGCCCAAGAAGACGCAGAACGCGATCCTCTACGGCTCGGGCGAGGACGAGATCAAGTTCTCCTACGAGGACGGCGTCCGCTCCTACGACACCAAGAAGCCGTTCGAAGGCGTCATCACCAACATCAATCGCCGCTATCGCGAGACCGAAAGCGAGTGGGCGCGCGAGGAGCTGGCGAAGTACTTCCACGACGTGCCCTGCGAGGGCTGCAAGGGTTTTCGGCTCAAGCCCGAGGCACTCTGCGTCAAGGTCGGCGGCAAGCATATCGGCGAGATCTCGGAGCTGTCGGTCAAGAAGGCCGGCGAATGGTTCGAGGGTGTGCCCGAGGCGTTGAACGCGCAGCAGAAGGAGATCGCGGGTCGCATCCTCAAGGAGATCCGCGAGCGCCTCACCTTCCTGCTCGACGTCGGCCTCAACTACCTCACCCTCTCCCGCGCCTCCGGCACGCTGTCCGGCGGCGAGAGCCAGCGCATACGCCTGGCCTCGCAGATCGGCTCAGGGCTGACGGGCGTGCTCTACGTGCTGGACGAGCCCTCGATCGGCCTGCACCAGCGCGACAACGCGCGCCTGCTTGACACGCTGAAGCGCCTGCGCGACCTCGGCAACACGGTCGTCGTGGTCGAGCATGACGAGGACGCCATTCGCCTCGCCGACTACGTTCTCGACATCGGCCCCGGCGCCGGCATGCATGGCGGCAACATCGTCGCCGAAGGCACGCCCGCCGAGATCATGCGCAATCCGAATTCGCTGACCGGCAAGTACCTGACCGGCGAGCTCGAGGTCGAGGTGCCGGAGCGGCGTCCGCCGAACCATCGCCGCACCATCAAGGTGGTCAACGCGCGCGGCAATAACCTCAAGAACGTCACGGCGGAGATTCCGCTCGGCCTGTTCACCTGCGTCACCGGCGTCTCCGGCGGCGGCAAATCGACACTGCTGATCGACACGCTCTACCGCGCCATCGCCCGCAAGCTGAACGGCGCCAGCGAAGGCGCCGCCCCGCACGACCGCATCGAAGGCCTCGAGCACATCGACAAGATCATCGACATCGACCAGTCGCCGATCGGCCGCACCCCGCGCTCCAACCCCGCGACCTATACCGGCGCCTTCACGCCGATCCGCGAATGGTTCGCCGGCCTGCCCGAAGCCAAGGCGCGCGGCTACGAGCCCGGCCGCTTCTCCTTCAACGTCAAGGGCGGCCGCTGCGAGGCCTGCCAGGGCGACGGCGTCATCAAGATCGAGATGCACTTTTTGCCGGACGTCTACGTCACCTGCGACGTCTGCAAGGGCAAGCGCTACAACCGCGAGACGCTGGAAGTCCTGTTCAAGGGCAAGAGCATCGCCGACGTGCTCGACATGACCGTCGAGGAAGCTGCCGAGTTCTTCAAGGCGGTCCCGCGCGTCCGCGAAACCTTCCAGACCCTGCACCGCGTCGGCCTCGACTACATCCATGTTGGCCAGCAGGCCACCACGCTCTCAGGCGGCGAAGCCCAGCGCGTCAAGCTTGCAAAGGAGCTGTCGAAGCGTGCCACCGGCCGCACGCTCTACATCCTGGACGAGCCGACCACCGGCCTGCACTTCCACGACGTCAAGAAGCTGCTGGAGGTGCTGCACGAGCTGGTCGCGCAGGGCAACACGGTCGTCGTCATCGAGCACAATCTCGAAGTCATCAAGACCGCCGACTGGGTCATCGACCTCGGCCCCGAAGGCGGCGACGGCGGCGGCGAGATCGTCGCCTGGGGCCCGCCGGAAGACATCGCCAAGGCGCCAAGGAGCTACACGGGCAAGTTCCTGGAGCCGGTGTTGAAGAAGGCGCGGAAGCCGAAGCGGAGGAGCACGAGCGAGGCGGCGGAGTGAGGGAGCATGGCCAAAGCGCAGCCATTCCCTTGGTTCGACGAATCTTGGATCGAAGGTGAACACGACAAGATTGTCGCAGCGAGCGCTGAACTCCGCGATCACCTCAAGCTATTTCACGCTAGTTTTGAGGTATTTCATCAATGCCTCCGACAGCATCCATACGCTGGGCGACCTGAGGCTCTTGTTGTACTTCGTTTGATTGCGCGCGTTTTTAACACTACTGGCGCATGCCTAAAACTCGCGCGTGCTGGTTATTTTCAACCATCATTTGCGATGGTTAGGGACATTGTCGAAATTGAATTCCTAGCTGACCTCTTTTCACGAGATCCAAAATCTCTCTCTCAATGGATCTCGGCCGATGCAAAAACGAGGAAGAAGGAATTCAAGCCCGTTGCCGTCCGCGACATACTGGATAGGCTTGACGGACTAACCTCAAAGAAGCGAGCAGAAGTGTATTCGCTTCTCTCCGCACACGCGAGTCACGTGGACCTTGACGGCTTTCAGATCATTTCGCCAGGTAACATGACCCAGATTGGGCCGTTTCCTTCAGAGAAGGTTTTGACCGCGCCATTCCAGGAGCTAGCGAAACATCTTCAGTTCGCGTGCATACATCTTATGAAAGTCTTGAAGCCCACAGCTCCGGATATCTTGGCTCCGCTGAAGGATATGAACTCTGCTCTCGTCGAGTGGAGACAAAAGTACAGACTTCAGAATTAACTCCACAGAGATCCGATCCAGCTAGGCTGTCGTTGCCACATCGCGCTTGTCAGCGAACTCCAAAATCCAGCTCGATGCCCTACTCCCTCGCCATCTTCGATCTCGACGGCACGCTGGCCGACAGCTTCCCCTGGTTCCTGCGCACCATCAACGATGTCGCCGACCGCTTTGGCTTTCGCCGCGTCGCGGATGAGGATGTCGAGGGGTTGCGGCATGCTTCGACGCGAGAGATCCTCGCCCGCCTTGAGGTGCCGCTGTGGAAGTTGCCGGCGATCGCGCGGCATGCGCGGCGGCTGAAGGGACAGGCGGCGGCAGAGATTTCGCTATTTGCCGGCGTCGAGGCGATGCTGCGGACGCTGGCCGGGAATGGCGTGCAGCTCGCGCTGGTGACATCGGACAGCGAAGCCAATGCGCGCGAGAAGCTCGGCGAGGTCGCCGCCCTGTTCGCCCATTTCGATTGCTCGGCATCGGTGTTCGGCAAGCCTGCGAAATTCCGCCGGGTCATCCAGCGCGCCGGCGTGGACCCAAGCCACGTGATTTCGATTGGCGACGAGGTCCGCGACATCGAGGCGGCGCGGGCTGTGGGGGTCGCCTGCGGTGCCGTGTGCTGGGGCTATGCGGCACCGGCGGCGCTGCGGGCACACGGGCCGGACATGGTGTTCGAGCGGATGGAGGATATTGCGCGCGTGATGTGTCGGCCCGAGACCGTAGGGCGGATTAGCGGAGCGTAATCCGCCATCCCGCCTCGCGCGCAAAAAACGCCGGGTTATGCTACGCCACGCGCCCTACGCACCTACAAGCCCTTGCGCCGCCCGGCGGGCAAAACACGCCAGACCCGGGTCAATGCCTCCGGATCAAGACATTTCGCTTTACGCGAATTCGGATTTATCGCACATTTCGGCCATCCCGACCCGGCCGAGGGGCGGATCGCGATCGTCACGAACGCGGGATGGGACGTGGTGGACGCGGGCAGCGTCGGCGCCAAGGTGGTTGCAGGGCGGGTCACTCCGTGAGCAGCTCCCCGCGCGCACACGACCGGTGCTGCCTGCGTACGGCAAAATCGTGTGGTCCTGGCGCCCGGAGCCTGTGCGCCAAGTCTTGCGGTGATCTGCGGCCCGACCGGGTCCGCACATCAGCCATCTGCAAGGCAACGGGGGCAATAGTGCATCGCTCCCCGGGGAGAGCGCGACATAAGCCGTAAGACCACTGCGCAGGGAAGGCCGGGATGTCCAGGCTGCCCTGTATGCCGCTGTGCATCTGTATCCAGCGCATTTGCGCACCGCGGACCGCGGGTGCCAGCCGGCGCCCGACCTTCCCTGCGCCCTCGGCACCTTCGAGGGCGGCAACTGATGCAAAGCTCGGGCACGATGTGCCGCGGGGAGGTGAAACTGTGCCCGCGATTTTCGAATGCCAATTAGAAGACGAAGCTTGCGGGGGGCTTGCCGGAGAGATCCGTGCGATGCGGCACTAGGACGCAAGCGATACCTAAAGTTGTAACTCAGAATCGCAGTAAAAACTAACCGCCATTCTGTCTGCTGGCATGAGGCCAGTCTCCACCTTGCGACCCGGCAATGATTGACGGAAGTCCAGGACCGCCGAGCCGTCAGGAATCCCTTATGGTGTCAACGTATTTCAGCTACAGCTACGTCGCGCGCAATCTCACGCAGGCCCTGACGCGGGTGGCGCAGCAATCGGACGTCGCGCGCGAAGCGGCCTATTACAAAGCCAACATCGGCAAGGTCCACACCGTTGACGATCTGATGAAGGATTACCGCCTGTATCACTTCGCAACGAAAGCCTACGGCCTGGAAGACATGGCCTACGCCAAGGCTTTCATGAAGAAGGTGCTGGAGAGCGACCTCAACGACTCAAAAAGCTTTGTCAACAAGCTGGTCGACAAGCGCTACCGGGAGTTTGCCGCGGCATTTTCCTTCAATGGCGGTGCGACGCCGGTTGCGCAATCGGGGGACCAGACCGATGAGATGATCGGCCTATATACGGCGACCAAGAAGAGCCAGGTCGATGCGCTTGCCGGCGACTCGGATTACTACAGCGCCCAGATCGGCAAGATCAGCACTGCCGACCAGCTCCTGAACAACGACCGTCTTCGCAACTATGTCTATTCGGCCTACGGGATCGATCAAAGCAAGTGGCCGAGCAACACGATAAGTCAGGTCCTGCGCAGCGATCCATCCGATCCAACCAGCTACGTCAACACCACTTTCGCTTCTCAACTGAATGGCCTCAAAGCCCAGCTCGCTCAAGCCCAATCGGATGTCAGCGCCGCCAATGCGAACATAGCCAACTACACGGCTCAACTATCGCAACCGGGCGCCAACGTGACCCAGTTGAACGTCCAGATCCTGGTGGAAAAGCATCACCTGGAGTCATATACGAACAGCATCTCCAGCCTCAACGACCAGATAGCGACGATTGGCGGGTTTGTAGACCTGGCCGGCGCGTTCGAATTCTTGCCCGATGGATCACTCCCGTCGGGGGTGTCCGCGCAGACTGCTGCGAACGTCACCATCACGAAACAGCGGTTCGACGCCAGCAAGGCCGCCGTCTACCAAGCTGCAAGCCCGATATTCGAAGCTTTGGCGATCAAGCAATTCAGATCGGACCTCCTCAAGATTAATTCGGTCCAGGCGTTCGTGTCGACACCGGGCGTGTATGATTTTGCGCTGGGCGCCGTTGGCCTCGATCCCAAAAACGTCTCGCAGGCCACCGTCAAGGCTGTCCTCGAAAGCGACCTCAGCGACCCCAAGAGCTACGTCTATACCCTCAAGGACGATCGATACGTACAGCTCGCACGCGCCTTCAACTTCGACGCAAAAGGCAATCTGACGACCCCCCTGGTGGCTCAGGACTCGGCTGAAGTACTCCAGATTGCGAAGGACTACGTCATCGCAGCGATCAAAAACGCAAGCCCTCAGCAGCAGAAGGCAGTTCGGGAACAAGCCCAGAAAGTCGCGACGGCTTATCAGGAAGCAATCGCAGGCATAGGAAGCGTGTCCGATCTGCTTGCAAACAGGAATATGGTCGACTTCATTCTTGTCGCCAAGGGTTTGCAGCCCGAGAAAGTCAGCACCAAATATCTCGAGAAGATCTTCAGCTCCGATCTGAGCAATCCGAAGAGCTTCGCAAACACGGAGAGCGATCCTCGCTTTGCCGAGATCGCGGCGTCGTTCAATTTCGATGGCAAGGGCAACGTCGCGCATCTTCCGATGATGGGTCCGCAAAAACGCGACCAATTTCTGGCAACGCAAAAGAACTATCTCCAGCAAAGCCTGGAGCAGCAGCAGGGGGATACGAATCCCGGAGTGCGTCTGGCGTTGTATTTCCAGCGAATGGCGGGACACATCACGTCTGCCTACGACATACTTGCCGACAAGGCTCTCTCGGAGGTGTTCAGAACCACCTTCGATTTGCCTGATCAGATGGCTTCGATGCAGATCGATCAGCAAGCCAAGATCGTGGGAAAATACCTCAATATCAAAGATCTTTCGGACCCCACGAAAGTTGCAAAGCTGTTGAGCCGCTTCTCCGCCATGTATGACGCGAAAAACGCCAGTCCGACTTACTCGCCCGCGCTCGATCTCTTTCAAGGATCGAGCTCGGGGATATCAAGCATGAGTGAATCGACATTCCTGGCCATGGCTAAGGTACGCGCTCGCCCCTGGTGATCGCCAGCCGAGACGACATGCCGCGAGGATGTGAAGGCGTGTCCGCAACTGGACTCAAACATCGATTGATACCCAGCGCATACTCCGTCATTGCGAGCGAAGCGAAGCAATCCAGACTGCCGCCGCAGAGAGATTCTGGATTGCTTCGCGGAGCCTGTCATCGGGCTGCGCCTTGCGCGGACCCGTTGGCTCGCAATGACGACGGAGAGAGCGAGTGTTGGTTAAGTCTCTCGACTACTCTGCCAGCGTCGCCTCGATGAACCCGTGCGGATCTGCGCAAAACTCCCGCATCACCCGGTAATGATCAGTCTCCCCCACGGTCACCGGCTCCAGACCATATTTCCCGAGCCGCAGCAGCCGCGCGTTGGGATAGGCCATCAGCATCGGCGAATGGGTCGCCATGATGACCTGGCAGATGCGGGAATCCTCCATGCGACGCAGCAGCTTCAGGAATTCGATCTGACGCGCCGGCGAAAGCGCCGATTCCGGCTCGTCGAAGATAAAGATGCCCTGGCGCTGGCAGCGCTCTTCGAAAAAGCGCAGGAAGCCTTCGCCGTGGGAGTGCGACAGGAAATCGGGGCCGACTTGGCCCGCATCACGCGCAGCCTTGTCCAGATATCGCGCTACCGAGAAAAAGCTCTCGGCACGAAAAAACCAGCCATTGGTGATCTTCGGCAGCCAGCTTGCGCGCAGCGCCTTGGAGAGTTGGCCGCCCATCTTCTCGCGCGCTTCGGAATGATCGACCGGCATGTAACCCTTGCCTCCACCGGCATCGTCATAGCCGGCGAGCGCCGCGATACCCTCCAGGATCGTCGACTTCCCGGTACCATTCTCTCCAACAATGATCGTGATGGGGGCGTCGAAGTTGAGCTCGAAATCATCGGGGAAGATGGGCAGGCAAAACGGGTAAGCCTCGCGATCGCGAACCTGCGATGGGTCGAGCCAGACCCGCTTCAGATACGGCGCAGGCAGGTTGATCGTACGACTACCTCTTCGGCTCATTGCCGTCTCTCCGCCCGTTTCGCCGCGAACAATACGGATTGGAACATAACGGGAACGATTGTGCCGCGCAAGTGGTGCGGAGGTCCCGGCGCCAGCGCCAGTAGCACCTCAGTCGAGCACTTCCAGCACCAGCTCCATCGTCATCAGCACGGGATTGTCGCCGCGGATCAGGCGGCCCTCGGCGATGCCGCCAGTGTAATCGATCAGCGCGACGTCGAGTATCGCTTCGGGCGCGCCGGAGGGACCGGTCGCGATCGTACCGGCCGTTACAGCCAACTCGGTCGCGAACGGCTCGGTCACACCGCCATGGGTGAAGCGCGCGCCGATGGTCGAGCCGACGCCGCCGTGGATCTTCGCACGCGCGATGCCGCGCTCGCGGCAGAACGCTTCGAGGCAGCCCGCGAAATCCTGGTTGGGACGCAGCCGGATCGCGAAAGCGCGGCTCGTCGTGCGTGCGCTGCTGCTCGCAGCAGGCACCGGGCCGAACAGCTTGAAATTGGTCTCGGGATTGGGCTCGGCGGTGAACATCGCGCCATCGATACCAAAGGCCTCGACCTCGAACGGTTCGGCAACCATGGTCTCGTCCGGCAGCATGTGGCCGCCGCTGGCGCGGCCATCGGCTTCGGTCCAAAGCCCGTGGCAGTGAAAGAACGGCGCGCCGTCGCGCGCACCAAGCGTCATGCGGCCGAGCTTCGTGCGCGTCACGCCCTTGGGCCTGAACGTGTCGCTATAGAACGCTGCGTTCTCGCCGGTCTTCGACAGCGCCGGCATCACATAGCCGAACGGCCCAAGCGCGCCGCTGCCAAAATTCAGCACGCCACCGGCATAGCCCTCCGCTGCAAAACCGCGACGCGCGGCTTCGAGCAGCGGCAGACCTGCCTCAAGCGTGAACGAGAAGGCGCGTCCCCTCGCCTCCACCCATTGAATGCGCTCTGGGTGCGGCGCGCCCGGCTGCTTGATGCTGCGCATGACCTTCGCTCAGCCCGCCTGCTTCTTGTCGAGATCGAGCAGCCCGCGCGCCTCGAGCTCATCGCGCACCATGCGCTTCGGGATTTTGCCGTAGCCGGACTTTGGCAGAGCCTCCCAGAAGAAGAAGCGCTTCGGCATCTTGTAGCGCGGCACCTTCGGCGAGAGGAATGCCGCCATCTCCGCTTCGCTCACGGGCTTCTCGCCTTCGCGCGCGACGCAGACGGCAACGCCGACCTCGCCCCAGGTCGCATCCGGCACGCCGAGGACGGCGACCTCACCGACCGCGGGATGCGTCAAAATCTTCTCCTCGATCTCGCGTGGATAGATGTTGGAGCCGCCGGAGATGTACATGTCGGAGGCACGTCCGGTGATGTAGACGAACCCCTCCTCGTCCATGTGGCCGAGATCACCGGTGCGGAACCAGCCGTTGCGAAACGCCTTCGCATTGGCTTCAGGGTTGTCGTAGTAGCCGGCGAGCACCGCAGGGCCGATCACGCAGATCTCGCCGCTCTGGTTTGCGGCGAGCTCGCGGCCCTCATCGTCCTGGATCGAGACCTGCATGCCGGTGCGCTCGAAGCCGCAGGTGCCGATCTTCGCGTGCGGGCCGTCGTCGGGATCATGCAGCGCCGCCGGCAACACCGTGATGTTGCCGGTGACTTCGCCGAGGCCGAAATACTGCACGATGACCTTGCCGAGCTTCTTCAGCGCGGCCTTCTGATCCTCGCGATACATCGGCGCGCCGGCATAGATCACGTGACGCAGCGAGGAGTGATCGTATTTGTCGGCGGCGGGATGCTCGACCATCATCTTCAGAATCGTCGGCACCGTGAATAGATTGCTGACGCGATGGGTCTCGATCAGCCGGAACGCCTCATCGATGTCGAATCTCTCGGTCGGCAGCAGCACGGTGCGCACGCCACGAGCGGTCTGAACCAGCTGATGCACGCCTGCGCCATGCGACAGCGGCGCCACCACCAGGGACGCATCCCCTTCCGTCACTCCGGGCGTGAGATCGGCGAGATGGTTGGTGACGACAAAACCCATCTGGCCATGGGTCAGCACTGCGGCCTTGGAGCGGCCGGTAGTGCCGGATGTAAAGAAGAACCAGCAGGGATCGTCGTGCTCGACCGCAACGTTCTCGACCACGGTGCCGGCTCGCGATGCGACGGCATCCGCAACCGACGTCTCGGCGAATGGCGCCCCGCCGTCGATGCTCCAGGTGAATTCCAGCGCGCCGCCCTTCACCGCCGCGGCGTGATCGGGAAAATCGACATGGCACAGAAACGCCTTCGCGCCGGAGGCTTGCGCGAGATAGGCGACCTCGTCCGGCATCAGGCGGAAATTGGTGGGGACCCAGACGGCGCCGAGCCGGAAGGCGGCGAACATCGAAAAGAACATCTCGTCGCCATTCTTGGAATGGACGAGGATACGGTCGCCCTTCGTGATACCGCGCGCGGCGAGCGCCGCGGCCAGCGCCGAGACCTGCGCGTCGATCTCGCGCCAGCTCCAGGATCTGTCACCCCAGACAAAGCCGGGACGCGATCCATGCCTCCGCGCATTCTGGGTCAGCATATGGGCGAGATTCATGACGCGGCGGGACATGCGCAGGGGCTGCATCGGGCTTCCTCTTCGATGGCGGACGGCGCGCTGGCCATCCTCTCATTGCAGCCCATTTATCGCCATCGTCCGCAGCCTCGCAAGGCCGCTGGACAGAGCGGAGCCATGCGCACGTTCAAGGAATCTTAAACATGATCAGCGCAACCTCGCTGAGTTCTCGCGTACAGAGTGCAGCATCATGGTCAAAGCGCCCGCCTTCCTCCTGTTGTCGCTGGCGCTCGCCGGATGTGCCGTGGCCCCGCAGGCGCATCTCGCTCCCGATCCCGCCTTCAAGCCTGCGCGCTATGCCTGGGACGGTGCCGGCGAGGATCCGAATCAGCCGCGTTCCGCCTCAGGGTCATCGCGTGCAACGCGCGCCGCCGCCGCATCCGAGCTCAACAGGTCGCAAGCCGGGCTTCAGCCCTATTCGAAGGAATGGTGGCAGGCCCAGGACGGCATCGAGGCAGAGCAGGACGCCAGGCTCAACCGCTCCCTCGTCATCTGCCAGGGCTGCCTCCGCCAACAGCCACAGCCAGAAGATGCGCGGCTGGCCAAAGCGTCCGATTGAACCGAACGGCCTCTCGATCGGTCTACAGAGATACGCGCCGACGCCGGCCGCTCAGCCTGCCGTCGCACGCCATCATCTCAGGGGCATTCCATGATCACCCGTCGAACCTTCGTCGCCGCCTCTCTTCTTGCCTCCGCCTCCCCGGCATTCGCCGTGATGCCCGTCCCCAGCGATCCCGTCGCGATCCTGACCGCGATCTACACCCGCGCGGCCAAGGGCAAGGGCGATGGTGGCGGCGCCTTCATCATCGAGAACAAGGCGGCCAAGGACAAATATCTCTCCAAGGCCCTGGTCGCGCTGTGGGCCAAGGCGGATGCGCATACGCCGAAGGGCGATGTCGGGCCGGTCGATTTCGATCCTGTCACCAATTCGCAGGAACCCGACGTGAAGTCGTTCAAGGTTGACGCCGAGAAGACGGAGGCCGACAAGGCGATGATCGCGGTGACCTTCACCGGCCACCGCAACGACCGCAAACCCGCCGACCAGATCGTGCGTTACGACTTCGTGCGCGAGGCCAACAGCTGGAGAATCGACGACATCAGGGGCTCGTCCGACGGCGAAGCCTGGTCGATCCGCAAGATGCTGACGGACTCGCTGAAGAGCTGACCGGAGACGACATGAGCGACGTCATCGACAACAAGGCCCATCACCGCTTCGAGCTTGAGGTCGAGGGCTACCTTGCGACCGAACACTACAAGCTCGACGGCAACGTCATCACCTTCGTGCATACCGAGGTGCCGAAGGAGCTCGGCGGCAAGGGCGTCGGCTCGAAGCTGGTGCAGGGCGCGCTCGACCAGGTCCGTGCGGCCGGATTAAAGCTGATACCGGAGTGCCCGTTCGTGAAGGCGTGGATCGAGAAGCACCCGGACTACCAGGACCTGGTGAAGCCTTAGCTCGCTCTCCTCATCCTGAGGAGCGCGGCACGCGCGTCTCGAAGGATGAAGGCCCGGCTCGCGGCCTCGCCCTTCGAGACGCCGCGCAAGCGCGGCTCCTCAGGGTGAGGATCGGCATTGTCGCGCGGGCGCGAGCTACAACACCCCAAGCTTCCTCAAAGACTCCTGCGCCATCGGCAAGCCCGGCTTCAACTCCAGCGCCTTCCTGAAATCGGCGATCGCGCCCTGCTTGTCGCCGACCCGCAAGCGGGCCTGCCCGCGGTTGTTCCAGGAGAACACGTCGGAGGGATCGTATTGCAGCGCCTTGTCGTAGTCGGCGAGGCCACCCTTGGTGTCGCCCTGGTAGAGGCGGATCATGCCGCGATTGCGCCAGCCGCGTGCATCGGTCGGCGCGATGCGGATCGCCTCGCCATAATCGGCTGCGGCGCGGTCGAGCTGCTCGCTGTCGCGATAGACGTTGCCACGATCGATATAGGCAAGCAGGTTCGGCGCGAGCTTGATCCGCATGGTGTAGTCGGCGATGGCATGCACCATGTCGTGCCTGCGATAGTAGACCAGCCCACGATTGGTATAGGCCGTGGCATAGTTGGGATCGCGCTTGATGGCGGCATCGAAGTCGGCAAAGGCGCCGTCGAGATCGCCCTTGTTGTAGCGGGACTCGCCGCGATTGCTGTAGGCCAGCGCCAGCGATGGATCGAATTTGATGGCCTGGTCGTAGTCGGCGATGGCGCGATCGTAGTCGCGCTTGAAACTATAGACGCGGCCACGATTGTTGTAGGCGCAGGCATAGGCTGGATTGAGCCTGACCGCCTCGTCGAGATCGGACAACGCGGCATCAAGCTCGCGCCTCTCGGTGAGCCCGTGGCCGCGATTGCAATAGGCTCCGGCGAGCCTGTGCCCGCTCTCGCTCTTGGTATCGATCACGGTCGAGCAGGCCTTGACCCGCTCTTCCGGGGTGCTGGTCAGCCCGACGCACGCTTCCCAGGCCGGACCGCCTTCGGCCGTAGCTGGCACTGGCGCGGTCGCGGCGAGCGTGGCGAGCAACGCCACGAGACTGAGCGGGACACGCATTTTCCGGATATCTCCCCTGCGGCAACCTCCCTTGGTCGCACCTTGGCAAGGACCGGTTCAGGCGCCTAGATCAGGCAACAAGCAGCAGCTCGGAAGGATCTTGCATGGCGGCATTGGTACGGGACAACAGGGACAGGAGCCGCTTCGAGCTGGACGTCGGGAGCGAGGTCGCCTTCGCCAATTACCGGCTGACACCGTCGGCCGTGATCATCACCCACACCGAGACCCCGCGCGCGCTCCGCGGCCGCGGCATCGGATCCGAGCTGGTCAGGGGCGCGCTGGACTTGATCCGGCGCGACGGCAAGAAGGTGATCGCCGGCTGCGGCTTCGTCGTCGACTATCTCGAGAGGCATCCGGAGGATGCTGACCTCGTCGCCTGAATCAAACGCAAAAGGGCCCGCGAATCGCGGGCCCTTTGCCTCGACCGAGGGATCGGTCAGTGCTTGATTTCCGGCGGCAGCTTGCCGCCATTGGCGGCGAGCTTGGACATCACCTGCTTGTGCAACCAGACATTCATGCTCGCGGAATCATTGGTGTCGCCGCTGTAGCCGAGTTCCTTGGCGAGGTCCTTGCGTGCGGCGAGGCTGGAGTCGATGTCGAGCGCCTTCATAAGGTCGACGATCGAGGTCCGCCATTCGAGCTTCTCGCCCTTGTGCGCGGCCACCGCCTTGTCGACAATCGCAGCGACGTCCACCGTTGCAGCGGGCGCCGCCGCGGGAGCCGACGACGGCGTCGATCCACTCGGCGCGGCGCCTGCGGGCGCGCTGCCCGTGGGTGCGGCGGAAGCCGGATGGCCGCCGAAGATCGCGCCCATGATTTTTCCGAAAATGCTCATGTCTATTCCCCGAAAAGGATCCGTTGGAAGCGCCTTGATTGGCACTTATAGACCAACTTTCTGCGTTGCGCCCGCGGAGTTCTGCGAACCAACAAGCAGCATGAGCTTATCTGCGGCGAAATGACGACCGAATGACACATTCGAGGTTGCGGTGCGACATCGAATTTCACCCAAGCGTGAGGGACAGGACTCGGAATTGGGGGTACGCTTGAGGCTCAGCTCGCGATGCCGTCAGGAATTCGCGTCTGGTGGGAATCGCGAAACTTCAAGAAGCGGCCGCTTGCGCCGTTTGCCGGCGCCGAATTCGGCTGCATGGCAAGGGAGCTAGCGACCATGGCCACATCCTACCAAGGCAATGTGCCCACGACGGCCCAGACCGCCGATTCGGCTGGACCGGAGATCAGAACCATCCAACTGTCCGACCTGCACGACGCGCTCAAGCTCGGCTGGGAAGATTTCAAAGCAGTTCCGAGCCACGCCATCATCCTGTGCGTGATCTATCCGGTGCTGGGCCTCGTGCTCGCCCGCGTGGTCATGGGCTATTCGGTACTGCCGCTTCTGTTTCCGTTGGCCGCGGGCTTTGCCTTGATCGGTCCGTTCGCCGCTCTCGGCCTCTATGAACTCTCGAGCCGGCGCGAACGCGGCGAAGAGGCCAGCGCCTGGGATGCCATGGAGGTGCTGCGCTCGCCTTCGTTCGGTGCGATGCTCGGCCTCGGCACGCTGCTGCTCGCCTTGTTCGTGACCTGGGTTGCGACCGCGCAGGCGATCTATGTCGCGGCGTTCGGCTATGAGGGCGTGACCGGGATCTCGGATTTCGTGACGCGCGTGCTGACGACGCAGCAAGGCTGGTGGCTGATCGTGGTCGGCTGCGGCACAGGCTTCCTGTTCGCGCTCGCTGCGCTCTGCATCAGCGCCGTGTCGTTCCCCCTGATGCTCGACCGCCACGCCGGCGCGTTCGAGGCGATGGTGACTTCGCTGCGCGTCGTCGCCAGGAACCCCGTGCCGATGGCGGCCTGGGGCCTGATCGTGGCGGTGCTGCTGGCCCTTGGCACGATCCCCGCCTTCCTCGGCCTTGCCGTGGTGATCCCCCTGCTCGGCCACGCAACCTGGCACCTCTATCGCAAGGTGATCGTGTCCGCGCCTGACGCACGCCCGGTGCCGCCGCCGCCGCATCGTCCGCGCAAGCCGGCCGCCGACTTCCCCGCCAACCTCTTCCCCTGGCGGAATCGGACGGACGCCTGACGATATCGTGACATGCGATCCTGCCCCGGGTCGGGCAGGATCGCGCATTGTCATACGCCTTGCTTTGGCCGCGGTTACAACCGAGATTGCCGCCGGCTCGGCCATTTCACGGAATCGATCTACTCGAATGACCCCGACGATTTCTCGTCTCGCCCTCGCAGCCTTCGCCCTCTCCGCTTCGATCATGTCCGCCGAGCCAGCGCTCGCTGCGGTCGCCTGCGGCTCAGGCAATTTCGACGCTTGGCTTGCGGACTTCAAAACCGACGCCGCGGCCAAAGGCATCTCACAGCAGGCCATCACCGCCGGGCTCGCCGGCGTGACGCTCGATCAGAGCGTGCTCAACCGCGACCGCTCGCAAAAGGTCTTCACCCAGACCTTCGAGGAGTTTTCCGGCCGCATGGTGCCGCCGCGCATGCAGCGCGGCTCCAACATGATGAAACAATACGGTTCGGTGCTGTCGCGCATTGAACAGACCTACGGCGTGCCAGGCGAGGTGCTGGTCGCGATCTGGGGTCTCGAGACCGATTTCGGCGTCAACACCGGCAAGTTTGCAACCATCCGCTCGCTGGCGACGCTGGCCTATGACTGCCGGCGCGCCGAGCAGTTTCGTGGCGAGCTGATGGATGCACTACGCATCGTCCAGCGCGGCGACCTCGCCCCCGGCGACATGCGCGGCGCCTGGGCCGGCGAACTCGGCCAGACCCAGTTCATGCCCTCGTCGTGGCTGAAATACGCCGTCGACTTCGACGGCAACGGCAAGCGGGATCTGCTTCACAACGCGCCCGATGTGCTCGCCTCCACCGCCAACTATCTCGCCGGCTACGGCTGGCAGCGCGGCAAGGATTGGCAGCCCGGCAGCCCTAACTTCGCGGTGCTACTGCAGTGGAACAAGAGCGAGGTCTATTCCAAGACCGTCGCATATTTCGCCACGCAGCTCGCGCACGCCCCTTAACCCCCCTGCCAAACGCGTAGGGCCGATCGCCCGGCGACCGGCCCTCTCTTGGTGCGTTTACTTGCCCGTGGTGGCCTGCATCGCCTTGTTCAGGTGCATCCCGCACGCACCCATTTTGCCGTTGAGCATCGAGTCCTGCGCAGCCGCGATCTCCTTCTGCGCGACCATCTTGCTGTCGCCGTCGGGCATGGCCTCGATCGCGGTCTCCGTGTGCTCCAGATTGGCCGAGCTGCAGCCGCCCATGGCGTGCTTGGCGGCTTGGGCCGGCGCGATGGCGAGCGCGACGGCAGCAATGGCGATAACCCCGAGTAACTTCGTCATGACGTTACTTTCCTTCTCTTGTTCTTTGGACAGCCCCCGCGACATTGCGGAATCTGCGACATGACTTTCCTCCGGGCGTGTCAACTTGCCGCAATAAATTCCGCGCGAGAATTGCGTGATGTTGCGCGCTGCGCAGAGCCGCATGCGGAATTTCTGATTTTCATTACATCCTCGTAATCAATGCCACACGCTTGGCGTGTGTGCGCTGCAATAGCGAAGCGACTGGGACCTCCTGATGACGCTAGGTGCTTCGTCCGGCCTTGCAGCGCTTCGCCGGACGGATCTCGCCGTCCGCGCCAGGGTAACCCCTGCCGCCTGTTTGCCTTCGGGCGTCACAAAAAGCGAATATTTATTCATTCTTATAGTTCCACTCTCATGCGATTCGCGCATGCGAGACTTGGGTGCAGGAGCTGACAGATCGCCTTGCTGGGAGCGGGGGCGAAACATAATTCCGCAATGCACGGACCTGGACAGAAAGTCATAATATCGTGAATTCACGGACATTTATGGCATCCTTTTCCGCGTTCCGCCTGCCCTTTGGGCGCGGCTGCCCTCCGGTTAATCGTCCGTTACCGCCGCTATGCGTTCTTTGCTTAGCTGCACCGCAACATCGGAACTTTCGCAGTGCACCACACTCATCTATATTCATTTTAACGATGAGGCCCGGGCAAGGGCTGAATCGAACTACAGGAGACTACAAATGCTGCTCTCGCTCATCCGCATGATCCAGGCTTTCCGGGACTATCAGCGCAATGTTGCCGAGCTGTCCCAGCTCAGCGATCGCGAACTGGCCGACATCGGCCTCGATCGCTCGGACATCCCGCGCGTTGCCGCCGGTCAGTATCAGGGCTGATTTCGTTCAGCCCTTAACCGGACGAACCGATAGCGCCCGCCTTGTGCGGGCGTTGTCGTTTCTGATGGCAGAAAACTCGATCTCGGCGATTCCACTGGCCGCCGAAAAGCGCTACCTGTCCGCCCCATGACAGGACCCCTATCGAATACAGTGCACGTCATCGGCGCCGGCCTTGCCGGTTCTGAGGCCGCTTGGCAGGTGGCCAAAGCCGGCGTGCCCGTCGTGCTGCACGAGATGCGGCCGACCCACATGACGGAGGCGCACCGAACCGACGGGCTCGCCGAGCTCGTCTGCTCCAATTCGTTCCGCTCGGACGACGCCGCCAACAACGCTGTCGGCCTTTTGCACGCGGAGATGCGCCGCCTCGACTCGCTGATCATGCGCGCGGCCGATGCCAACCAGGTGCCCGCCGGCGGCGCGCTCGCGGTCGACCGCGAGGGCTTTTCCGCGGCCGTGACCAAAGCGCTCAACGACCATCCCCTCATTGAGATCGCCCGCGGCGAGATCGCAGGCCTGCCGCCGGCCGACTGGAGCAACGTCATCGTTGCTACGGGGCCCCTCACCTCCGCACCGCTCGCCGACGCCATCCGTCAACTCACCGACGAGAGCGCGCTCGCCTTCTTCGACGCGATCGCGCCGATTGTGCACCGCGAATCCATTGACATGTCGGTGGCCTGGTTCCAGTCGCGCTACGACAAGGTCGGTCCCGGCGGCAACGGCGCCGACTACATCAACTGCCCCATGACCAAGGAGCAGTATGACGGATTCGTCGCCGCGCTGATCGCCGGCGAGAAGACCGAGTTCAAAGAATGGGAGACCAACACGCCCTATTTCGACGGCTGCCTGCCGATCGAAATCATGGCAGAGCGCGGCCCCGAGACGCTGCGCCACGGCCCGATGAAGCCGGTCGGCCTCACCAATCCGCACGATCCCGCGACGAAAGCCTACGCGATCGTGCAGCTGCGCCAGGACAACAAGCTCGGCACGCTCTACAACATCGTCGGCTTCCAGACGAAGCTGAAATACGGCGAGCAGCAGCGCATCTTCCGCAGCATTCCCGGGCTGGAAAAGGCCGAGTTCGCCCGCCTCGGCGGTCTGCATCGCAACACCTTCCTCAACTCGCCAAAGCTGCTCGACGGCCAGTTGCGCCTGCGCGCACAGCCGCGGCTGCGCTTTGCCGGCCAGATGACGGGCTGCGAGGGTTATGTGGAGTCGGCCAGCGTCGGCCTGATCGCAGGCCTCTATGCGGCCGCAGATGCACGTGGCGAAACGCTGGAAAGCCCACCCGGCACGACCGCGCTCGGATCGCTGCTTGGCCACATCACCGGCGGCCATATCGAGACCATCGAGCCGGGTACGCGTTCGTTCCAGCCGATGAACATCAATTTCGGCCTGTTCCCGCCGCTCGCGACCGTTCCGACGAAGAAGCCCGATGGCACACGCTTGCGCGGCAACGAGAAGACGGTGGCCAAGAAGCAGGCGATGAGTGCACGGGCGCTCGCCGATCTCGATCGCTGGATCGCCGATCACCTGCACATAGCCGCTGCGGCGTGAGTTTTCGATGAGCCTCCCCAAAGACGACGCCGCAGAACTCTCGGCGCGCTGGACCGAGGGCGTGCTGCTCAAGCGCGACGTGTTCTCGATCGTCGAGCGCGGACGCTTCCGCAGCGACAACGGCGAGGTCGACGCAGTACTGCGCCGGCTCAACGAGGTGCCGTGGTGGTCGTTCCTCCTGGCGCGCCATCTGTTCGCCCGCGAAAAGCATGCGCTGGCGCTCGCCAAAGGTCTTAACGTCGGCCCCGAGCTTCTGTGGGCCGGCCGTCGCGCGTTGGTTCGCGGCTTCGTGGACGGCGTTGCGCTGCATCTGGCCAAGCCGCATGGCGACCTCGCCTATTTCCGCTCGGCCAAGGCGGCGCTGCGCCGGCTACGTCGCGCCGGCATCTGCCACAACGATCTCGCCAAAGAGCAGAACTGGCTGGTGGGCCGCGATGGGCGCGCCTACGTGACCGACTTCCAGCTCGCTGCCTGCTTTGCCCGCCGCGGCCGCCTCTATCGCATCCTGGCCTACGAAGACCTCCGGCATCTGCTGAAGCACAAGCGCTCCTATGCGCCCGATGCGCTGACGCCGCGCGAGCGCAAGATCCTGGCGAAGAAATCATTCGCGGCGAGCCTGTGGCTCGCCACCGGCAAGAAGGTCTACCGTGCGATCACGCGCGGCCTGTTCAACTTCACCGACCGCGAGGGCGGCGGCCGCAGGCTGGTCAACGACGCGCCGGTGCTGGCCGAGCTGATCCGCAAGAACCCGGCCGTGCGCGACACCGCCATCGTCGCCTTCGCCGACCGCCGCTCGGGCGTCGGGCTCTACGCCTTCGTCGAAGCCGATCAGGCCGCGCTCGAGGGCCAGATCCGCAACGAGCTTACCGCCGCCAAGGGTCCGAAGCCGCCGGAGCACATCCAGGTGGTGCACGCCCTGCCGCGCGATACCAGCGGCAAGCCGCGCACCGAGATCCTGCAACTGGTCGCCATGAACCAGCTCGACCTGATCGAGCCGATGATGAAAAACGACCAGGATCGCGCCTTCCTCAAGGACATCCTGGAGCAGCGCAAGAACCTCCGTGACCGCTTCAACTTCGAGGCGGACCTGCCGACGAGCTAGCGCGGCCCGTGCCTTGAAGCGTCCACATTGGCGATAGAGAAGCAGTCGGATAATTCGGGCTTGGCGGGGTTATGGGCACTCGGGGGACCATGATGCAACGTGCGGTTGGCGGTATGATCGCCGGCCTCCTGCTGCTGACAGCCTCGCCGGCAATGGCCGAATCCCCGGCCGAGTTGATCTCCAGCTTCCGCCTCAAGCATGGCGAGGTCCGCGTCGTGCGCGACGCCACGCTCGACCGCATTGCCATGGACCAGGCGCGCGCGATGGCGGCAAAGGACAATCTCAGTCACGATGCGCTCGGCCCGTTCAACCGGCGCGTCGCACCGGCCGGCGCAGGCCGCGCCGCCGAGAACATCGCCTACGGCTACGACAATTTCGAGAAGACGCTCGGCCAGTGGATCGACTCCTCCGGGCACCGCAGGAACCTGCTGCTGCACAACGCCTCCCGCGTCGGAATCGCGAGCGCCAAAAACGCCAGCGGCAAGCGCACCTATTGGGCCATGGTGATCGCTGGCGATTACGAACCGAAGGGCAAGGGCAAGAGCAAGAAAGACAAAGACAAGGAGCCGCTGGTTGCCGTGAAGCGCGAGACCGCGCCTGCAAGCAAGCCCAAATCCAGCGGCTGCCACATCAAGCTGCTCAGCCTCTGCATCTAGAGCGTTTTCGAGCGAAGTGGATACCGGTTCGCGTAAAGAAAACGCGTCAAAACAATAATCTAGAGCCCCGTTCCGATTCCATCGGAACGGACGATATCAACCACGGCGTGCGGCCTCGATCGCGGCGACGTCGATTTTCGTCATCCCCATCATCGCCTCGAACGCGCGCTTGGCTTCCGTGCCGCCGGCCGCCAGCGCCTCGGTCAGCACGCGCGGCGTGATCTGCCAGGAAACGCCCCATCTGTCCTTGCACCAGCCGCAGGCGCTCTCCTGCCCGCCATTGCTGACGATGGCGTTCCAATAGCGGTCGGTCTCCTCCTGATCGTCGGTCGCGATCTGGAATGAGAAGGACTCGTTGTGGCTGAACACGGGACCGCCGTTGAGGCCGAGACAGGCAACGCCCGCGACCGTGAATTCGACGGTGAGCACGTCGCCGGCCTTGCCTGACGGGTAGTCGCTGGGCGCGCGGTGGACGACGCTCACTGCGCTGTCGGGGAACGTCTCGGCATAGAAACGGGCAGCCGCTTCGGCGTCCTTGTCGTACCAGAGGCAAATCGTGTTCTTCGCCATTGAGGGTCCTTTCGGTTCCGGGCCAAATCGCGCTGTCTACCAGCATAGGCACCCGGATCGGCATGCTCCAGTTTGCCTGATCTTGCTCGCGTGCGTCATTGTGTCTAACTCAGGGAACCCGATGGCAGAGGATCTCACGTGATCGACATCGATCGCATACGCGCCGACACGCCGGCCGCACGGCGGCTCGCCTATCTTCATAACGCGGGCGCAGCTCTCATGCCGGCGCCCGTTGTCGCAGCGATGAAGCAGCATATCGATCTGGAGAGCGAGATCGGTGGCTATGCCGCCGCCGACCGTGAGTCTGATCGGCGTGAAGCGGTCTACGGCTCCGTCGCCCGTCTGTTGAATGCCGCGCCCGACGAGATCGCCCTCATGGAGAACGCGACCGTTGCCTGGCAGATGGCCTTCTACGCGCTTCCGTTTCGCAACGGCGATCGGATCCTGACGGCCGAGGCAGAATACGCCGCAAACTATGTCGCCTTTCTTCAGGTCGCCAAGCGTACGGGCGCGATCATCGACGTGGTGCCCAGCGATGCCAGCGGCGAGCTCGATGTCCACGCGCTCGAGCGCATGATCGATGCGCGCGTGAAGCTGATCGCGATCACCTGGGTTCCGACCAATGGCGGCCTCGTCAATCCGGCGGCAGCCATCGGCAAGATCGCACGAGCGCGGGGCATTCCCTATCTGCTCGACGCCTGCCAGGCGGTCGGCCAGATGGCGGTCGACGTCGAGGCCATTGGCTGTGACATGCTGTCCGCGACCGGCCGCAAGTTCCTGCGCGGCCCGCGCGGCACCGGCTTCCTCTACGTCCGCCGGGCGTTGCGGCAACAACTCGAGCCGCCCATGATCGACCACTTCGCGGCCCCCTGGGTCTCGCGAGATGAATATCGACTCCGCGACGACGCCCGCCGCTTCGAGACCTGGGAGAACAACTACGCGGCCCGGCTGGGGCTGGGCGCTTCTGTCGACTATGCCCTTGAGATCGGCCTTGCCCCTATCGAACAACGCTGCCGCATGCTTGCGGACCGTCTTCGCAGCGGCCTCGCTTCCCTTCCTGGAGTCACCATTCGCGATCTCGGCCGCGCACCGGGCGCCATCGTCAGCTTCATGATGAAAGGATATGAGGCGGACGCCATTGTCAGCAGTGCCGCTGCCGCAGGCATCTCGATCGGCGCGTCACAGCCGTCCAGCACCCGGATCGATGCCGAGCTCCGCTCGCTGCCGCCGGTCGTGCGTGCATCCCCGCACTACTACAACACGGAAGCCGAGATCGACCGGCTGATCGACCACCTCGCGAACCTGGCGCAGCGCTAAACTGCTGCACGCCCTCGGGCGTGGATTTCAAGGCCTTGTCGTTAGCGCCGATAGCTGGTCGGTATCGAAGCGTGCACGCAACTCGCTGATGGCCTTCGCATCCGGCGTTCCGCTGGCGGTCAGCCTGGCCAGCTCTTCGAAGTAATGTTCGTGCCCCGGCGGGGACACTGTCATGAGCACGCGGGCGGGCTTGTCGCTGGCATTGGTGATGTTGTGGGGGACACTCGGAGGAATGAAGAGGTAGGTCCCTGGCGTAGCCCGGACGACCTCTTCGGCGACGTGCCATTCGCACTCGCCTTCAAGCATGTAGAACGTCTCCTCCTGCACGCGATGAACGTGCCGGCCCGTGGCGAATCCGGCCGGGATCGTCCAGTCGAACATGCTGGTGTGCCGGGTGTCTTCCCCGGTTACCAGGAACGCCATCGGCTGGCCGCGCAGCATCACCCCCTTGGTCTCGCCGGGTCTGCGGATCACCGGTTTCGCGTTCATATGCCCCTCCATGGCTCGTTATGGCGTTGCGCTAATATCGTGCCATGGTGACCCGGACGCGCCGGAAAGTCGTGAAACCGTTCGGAAATCATTGCAAAAAACCTGCGAAACGTGCCCTTCTTCGACGATGGTCACGATCCTTGAATTTGGTCCATTTCGCCTCGACGTTGATGCGGGGATCCTTTTCCACGGTGCGGAGCCGACCCCTCTCGGCCAGCGCGCTGTGCTGCTCTTGGCCTTGCTCGTTCGGCGGGCCGGCGCGCCGGTGTCCAAGGACGACTTGATCGAGGCGGCGTGGCCCGCCCAGGCGATCGAAGACAGCAATCTGACCGTCCAGATCGCCGCCATACGGCGCACTCTGGCGGATATGTCCGGAGAGGCGCGCTGGATCGAGACTCTGCCGCGGCGCGGCTATCGCTATGTCGGTCCGGCCGTGTCGACGGCCGATCCGGATCGCGCATCCGCGGCCTCCGATACGCCTTCTCTGGCATTGCCGGACCGGCCGTCTATCGCGGTGCTACCCTTTGCAAATCTGAGCGGCGATGCGGAGCAGGACTACTTTGGCGATGGGATGGTCGACGACATCATCACCGGCCTGTCGCGCATCAACTGGCTGTTCGTGATCGCCCGGAATTCGACGTTCACTTACAAGGGCCGTGCGGTCGACGTGACGCAGGTCGGCCGCGAGCTTGGTGTGCGGTACGTGCTTGAAGGAAGCGTCCGAAAGACCGGCACGACGGTGCGTATCACGGGTCAGTTGATCGACGCCTCGACCGGGATGCATGTATGGGCCGAACGCTACGATCGCCGGTCTGAAGACTTTTTCGAGCTTCAGGACGACATTGCCCTGTCAGTTGTCGGCGCGATTGCGCCGAGCCTGCGGCGCGCCGAAATCAACAGGGTCAAACGCAAACGGCCCGAGAGCCTCGATGCCTATGATCTCGTCCTGCGAGCCCAGCCGGATGTCGATTCCGGCATGCCGAAACAGGTCACGCAGGCGCTCGTGCTTCTCGAACGTTCGATCGCGCTCGAACCTGATTATGCGCTGGCCCATGGCAACGCCGCGATGTGCCACCACTGCCTGTTCCTTCGGGCCGGCTTGCAGGAGGTGAATCGTTCGGCATCCATCCGCCACGCGCGGTTAGCGATCACTCACGGCCAGGACGACGCGCCGGCCCTCACATTAGCGGGCTTTTCGATCGGCATGGATGGGCACGATCGCTCGGCGGCGTTCACGGCGCTCGACGCCGCGCTCGCCATCAGCCCATCATCGGCGCTGACCTACATCCTCGGCAGTGTAATGCTCGCATGGGGCGGGGATTCCGACAGCGCCATCGAATGGAGCGAACGAGGCATGCGGCTCAGCCCGTTCGATTCCTGGGCTTTCGCCGCATTCGATGCACAGGCGCTGGGGCACTTCAATCGCGGCCGATATGAGGAGGCGTGCCGCGCCGCCTACCGCGCGGTTCAAGCCAATCCCCGCCATAGCATCACCTATGTGCAACTGGCCGCCGCGCTGGCGAAGCTTGGACGGTTGCAGGAGGCGCGAGCGGCAGCCGCACAGGTGCTCGAGCTGCATCCGGCGTTCCGCTACAGCCGACAGTTTCAAGGGGTCAACTGCGCGCCGGCGCTCGCCTCGTCCCTTGGCGAGGCGCTTCGTGCCGCCGGCCTGCCGGAGTAGCGGCGCGTCCGCTCACGTGCAGCGCGCGCTCAATCCGGATGCCCCGAGCCTGGCCATGACCTCCTCGAGATGGGCGCTGTCGCGGGTCTCGATGACGAGCTGCAGCAGCGTTGCCTTGGCCGGCAGGTCGGAGAAGGTGCGCTGATGCGAGACTTCGATGATGTTGGCGCCGGCTTCGGCCAGAAGCGCGGCCACGGCAGCGAGCTGGCCCGGCCGGTCCGGGATATCGAGCGACAGCTGGGTCAGCCTCCCCTCGCGCGCCAGCTCGCGCGTGAGCACCGAGGCGATCAGTCTTGTATCGATATTGCCGCCGCTCAGCACCAGGCCAACCTTCTGGCCGGCGAAGCGGGACGGATCGGACATCAGCGCGGCAAGGCCGGCGGCGCCGGCGCCCTCGACGACGGTCTTCTCGATCGAGATCAGGGTCGCAACCGCGCGCTCGAGCTCGGCTTCGTTCACGAGCGCAATGTCGTCGACGAGACGGCGGACGATCTCGGTGGTGATCTTGCCCGGCGATTTCACCGCGATGCCTTCGGCCAGCGTATCGCCGCGCGCCGGGAGATTGCCGTCGTGGATGGCGTTGTACATCGAGGGATAGAGCCAGGCCTCGACGCCCAATATCCGCAGTGACGGCTTGATTGATTTCGCCGCAATGGCGATGCCGCTGATTAGCCCGCCGCCGCCGATCGGGACGACCAGCATATCGAGCTCCGGCACAGACTTGAGCATCTCCAGCCCGACGGTGCCCTGCCCCGCGATCACCAGCGGATCGTCATAGGGATGGACGAAGATCATGCCGCGGGCTTCGCCGTGGCTTCGCGCAAACGCGGCCGCCTCCTCCAGCGTCGCGCCCGTGACCACCACCTCGGCACCGTGGTGCTTCGTGTTCTCGACCTTCACCATCGGCGTGCCGACCGGCATCACGATGGTCGCGGGAATGCCGAGCCGCTTGGCGTGATAGGCGACGCCCTGCGCGTGGTTTCCCGCCGACATCGCGATGACGCCGCGCGCACGTTCCTTCTCAGTCAGCGCGGTGAGCCGGTTGAGCGCGCCGCGCTCCTTGAACGAGGAGGTGAACTGGAGGTTCTCGAATTTGAGCCAGATGTCGCAGCCGCAGATATTGCTCAGCGTGCGACTGTAGCTGCAGGGCGTCTCGACGACGGCGCCCCGGATGGTCTCGGCGGCGGCATGAATGTCTGCCGGCGCGACCGGAAATCCGCTCAGATCGGACGACGTGCTTTGGGACAACTCAGCCATGGGACAGCATAGAGCATTTGGCAGGTCGAGGCGATAAGCCAACCTCTATTTGGTAAATTCCCGCGATCGTGAAGCCCGCCACAGCGTCCACAGCGTGCGCAGCCGCGACGATGGCTGCGGCGTGAACGGATTGCGTCCCGGCCGCGACAGGCGCTTGAGGTCGGCCCGCACCTGGCTCAGCGGCAGGAACGCTGGACGCACGGAAGCCGGCACCTGCGCCAGCAGCGACAAGGCCGTGGTCAAATGCTGCTCGGCCTCGCCTGTGAGCTGTTCCAGCACCGCGTGCAGATTGGGCGTCTCCTTGCCCGCGAACACGTCCTCCATGCCGCAGCCATGGCTCGTCAGAAGTTGCTGCGGCAGGAACAGCTGCCGGTGCGCGGCATCGCGCGGCAGGTTCGCGATGATCTGCACGATGCCCTGGGCCAGTCCGGCATGCCGCGCGAGATGCTCGGCTGCTTCCGAGGGTGGCGCCATGATCCGCGCCGCGAGAGCGAACAACGCCGAACAGGTCGCGGCCAGATAGCCTTCCAGCGCCGTCAGCGTCGGCATCGGGTCGTTGTAGAGATCGAACTGATGCTCGTCGGCGAGCAGCGACAGCGGCTCGACCGGCAGATCGAAATCGCGGATTGCACGCAAGAGCTCCGCCGCGACCGGATTGCCCTCGGCACTGCCATGAACATGGCCCGACAGCATGTCGGTCCACCATTGCAGGCGGATTTCCCCGGGCAACGGCTGGCTCACCTGGTCGCGGACGCGGACGATTTCGACATTGAAGGCATAGAGCGCCAGCAGCGCGCGGCGCTCGGCGCTGGGCGCGAATAGCGCCGCGACATAGCGCGGAAAGTCATGGCTGCGCACCAGATCGGCGCAGAAGGCAACCGAATCGGGCGGCGGCGCGGCGCTGCTCATGGCACGGCAATCAGCGCGGCCGCAACGCGGCGCCGTTCGCCGATCATGATGTTGTAGGTGCGCACGGCGGGGCCGGTCTGCATCGTATCCAGAACCACCCTCACCGCCTTCAGCGCCTGGCGCAGCTCCGGCGGTGGCAGCCAGGCCCCGGTTCCAGTCCCGACCAGGAGCGTGTCGATGCTGTTGGCGGCCGCGAAGACCCGATCCAGCGAATAGCGATCGATCTTGGTGGGATCTGTCACGTCCCAGGCCCAGATTGCGTCAGGCAGACAGAGCAGCGATCCCCGATGCGACATGCCGGCAAAGGCGAAGCCGCCCTTGCCATAGGCGTCGATCGGCGCCGAGCGCGGGAAATGAGGTGCGTTGGGGTCGCCGGCCATGAGCTTGGTCCGAATAAGCTTACTGCCCTCGCAAACTCGTGCGAGGGCATAGGGTTCGGATCATGCCTTGTTTTTCTTCGCCGGCGTAGCCGTATCGGGCGCATCTTCACGATGCTCGCCGACGCCGAGGTAGATCAGGATCGGAGCCGCGATGAAGATCGAGGTGTAGGTACCGACCAGCACCACGCCGAACATCATGACTGCGGTGAAGCTGTGGATGGCGTGACCGCCGAATATCAGCAGCGCGAGCAACGCCAACGTCACGGTGACGTGGGTGATGATCGAACGCGACAGCGTCGAGTTGATGGACTCGTTGAGGAGCTGCGGCATCGGCATCTTCTTGTAGCGCCGCAGCATTTCGCGGATACGGTCGTAGATGACGACGGTGTCATTGAGCGAATAGCCCAGAATGGTCAGGAGCGCAGCGATGCTGGTCAGGTCGAAGTCGACCTGGCTGATCGACATGAAGCCGATCGTCAGCACGATGTCGTGCACGTTGGCGATCATGGCGCCCAGCGCGAACTGCCATTCGAAGCGGAACCAAAGATAGATCAGGATCGCGACGATCGCGAGCATCAGGCCGAGCATGCCGAAGGCCAGCAGCTCGCCGGAGACGCGCGGACCGACCACTTCGACCCGGCGGTATTCGACGGAATCGCCGAGCGCGGTGCGGACCTTCTGCACGGCTGCCTGCTGGGCAGCGTCGCCGCCCGGCTGCTCCGCGACACGGATCAGGACGTTCTCGGGGCCGCCGAACTGCTGCAGCTGGACCTCGCCAAGCCCCAGGGCGTCGAGCGTGGTGCGCATCGCCGCTATGTCGGCATGGCCGGACTTCGCCTGCACCTCGAGCAGCGTGCCGCCGCGGAAGTCGATGCCGAAATTCAGGCCGTGGGTGAAGAACAACGTGATCGCGACGATCGACAGCGCCGCCGAAATCGGGAAGCTGATGCGGCGGAAGCGCGTGAAGTCGAAATGCGTGTTGTCAGGGACAATCCGCAGTGACGGCAGCAGACCGAGCGCCGCAACCACGGTGAGAATGGCAATGAGGATGCCAAGCCCGATGAGAACGTAGTGAGTCACGATCAGGCTCCTAGATCGGCACGCTCTGCGGCCGCTTCCACCGCACCCACCAGGCCACGATCAGCCGGGTCAGCGTGAAGGCGGTGAACACCGTGGTGATGATGCCGATACCGAGCGTCACGGCGAAGCCGCGCACCGGGCCGGTGCCGATGTAGAACAGCACCGCGGCGGCAATGAAGGTGGTGATGTTGGAATCGAGAATGGTCGCAAGCGCCCGCTTGAAACCGGCGTCGATCGCCGAGATCGCGTTGCGGCCGCCGCGCAGCTCCTCGCGGATGCGCTCGTAGATCAGCACGTTGGAGTCGACCGCGATGCCGACGGTGAGCACGATGCCGGCGATGCCGGGCAGCGTCAGCGTGGCGTTGAGCAGCGACAGCAGGCCGAAGATCATCGCGACGTTGATCGCCACCGCGATGTTGGCGAACACGCCGAACAGCCGGTAGGTCAGCAGCATGAACACAATGACGAGGATCGAGCCGACGTAAGCCGCAAGCTCACCCTTCTCGATCGAATCCTGGCCGAGGCCCGGACCGACGGTGCGCTCTTCAACCACGGTCAGCGGCGCCGGCAGCGCGCCGGCGCGCAAGAGAATCGCGAGATCGTTCGCCGATTGCACGGTGAAATTACCGGAGATCTGGCCCTGCCCGCCGGTGATCGGCTCACGGATGACCGGCGCCGAGATCACCTTGTTGTCGAGAACGATCGCAAACGGCAGCCCCACGTTCTCTTGCGTGGCCTGCGAGAATTTGCGCGCGCCCGACGTATTGAACTTGAAGCTGACGACGGGCTCACCCGTGCGCTGGTCGAAGCTCGCCTGGGCATCGGTCAGATCGCCGCCGGCGACCAGCACCTGCTTCTTGACGACATAGGGAACCGGTGGCGGCGACGCGCTCATCAACAGTTCGGATTCCGGCGGCAATCGCCCTTGCTGCGCCTG
Source organism: Bradyrhizobium sp. NAS80.1 (assembly GCF_001908205.1). Classification (GTDB taxonomy): domain Bacteria; phylum Pseudomonadota; class Alphaproteobacteria; order Rhizobiales; family Xanthobacteraceae; genus Bradyrhizobium. The sequence continues at coordinate 4,158 of NZ_LGHL01000013.1, read as the reverse complement.
ATCCGGCGGCACGGACGTGTCGACCATGCGGAATTCCATCTTCGCGGTCTTGCCCAGCAATTCCTTCAGACGGGTCGGGTCCTGAAGACCCGGCACCTGCACCAGGATGCGGTCGTTGCCCTGGCGCTGGATAACAGGCTCGACGGTGCCGAGCTCGTTGACGCGGCGTTCAACGATCTGGATCGACTGCTCGATGGTTTTGCGAAGGCGGTCGAGCATCGCGGCCTGCGGGATGCTCAGGCGGATCACCCCGCCACCGGCATCGGTCACCTCAAGGTCGCGCTGACCGCTGGATCCTATCAATCCGCCCAGCGGCTGGGACAGCTCGCGCAGCTTGGCGAGCGCGGGCTGCACGTCGGATTCCTTGGTGATACGGACCTCGGCCGCGTCGTTGCGCACGGTGACGCCGCCGGTGAAGCCGATCTTGGCGTCGCGCAGCGTCCGGCGAACGTCGTCGCGGACCTGGTCGAGCCTCTCCTTCTTCACATAGTTGGAGTCGACCTCGAGCAGCAGATAGGAGCCGCCCTGAAGGTCGAGGCCAAGCACGAGCCGACGCTGCGCCCAGGCGGGCCAGGTCTTGACCTGCGCCTCGGGGAAGAAGTTCGGGACCGCGCAGAGGCACACGATCAGCGCCGTCAGGATAATCCCCAGCGCCCTCCACCGCGTGAAATACAACATCGACTGGACCTGTCAGATCAGGAGACTTGAGAGACTCGCGGAAACACTCACTTGGCCGCGGTGTCGTCCTTGGCGCTTTCCTTTGCGCTTTCTTTGGCCGGCTCGCCCTTGGCGCGCACGCCGGAGATCATCTGGCGCATTTGCCGCACTCGCACGCCATCGGAAATCTCGAACTCGATCTGGTCGTCGTCGACGACCTTGGTGACCTTGCCGACGAGGCCGCCCGACGTCACCACGGTGTCGCCGCGGCGGATGTTCTTCACGAGGTCGGCATGGTCGCGCACCTTCTTCTGCTGCGGGCGCAGAATCAGGAAGTACATGATCACGAAGATCAGGGCGAACGGCAGCAGCGACATCAACATGCTGTTGGTGTCGACGGCGCCCGCAGCCTGGGCATACGCAGGGGTAATCAGCATTCGGACAATCCTCGTGAGAACGGGAGACAGCCGGTCAGGCCCTCAAAGGCGACCGGTTCGGTCAAATTCGCGCGGACTATAGCGGCCACCGCCCCAATTGCAACGCTGCCAGACCGTCGATTTGGCCACCTTGCGGCGGGGCCGCAGGCCCGATAAGGCTGCCTTCTCAGGAACTTCGGACATGCCCAAAAAACCAAACAAAAGCCCGGCCGGCAAAGGCCACCGTACCCCTGCCAAAAAGCCCGCTAGCGTCGCGGCAAAACGCCCCAAGGCAGCCCCTAACGCAGCCCCAGACCTCTCCCAGGAGCGCATCGTGCGCGCCCTCGAGACCATTGCGGCGCACCTCTCGGCGCAAGGCAATCCGGCCGTCGAGCACGAGTCGTTCGAACGGGCGGACGCCTATGTCTGGCATCCCGACGGCCGCCTCGCTGCGGTGCCGCGGGTCAGCCGTGTCGAGTTGTTCCTCCTCAAGGGCGTCGACCGGATGCGCGACATCCTGATGGAGAACACCGAGCGCTTCGCCAACGGCCTGCCCGCCAACAACGCCCTGCTCTGGGGCGCGCGCGGCATGGGCAAGTCGTCGCTGGTGAAGGCCGCGCACGCCAGCATCAACGCGGACCGCAAGGCCGCCGACAAGCTGAAGCTGATCGAGATCCACCGCGAGGACATCGAGAGCCTGCCAGCGCTCATGGAGCAGCTGCGCGCCTCGTCCTTCCGCTTCATCGTGTTCTGCGACGACCTCTCCTTCGACGGCAACGATGCCTCGTACAAGTCGCTCAAGGCCGTGCTCGAAGGCGGCATCGAGGGCCGGCCCGAGAACGTCATCCTCTACGCCACCTCCAACCGCCGTCATCTGCTTGCGCGTGAGATGATCGAGAACGAGCGCTCGACCGCGATCAATCCCGGCGAAGCGGTCGAAGAGAAGGTCTCGCTATCGGATCGCTTCGGCCTCTGGCTCGGCTTCCACCGTTGCAGCCAGGACGAATATCTCGCCATGGTGCGCGGCTATTGCAGCCATTTCGGCATCAAGATCGACGACGAGGCGCTGGAGCGCGAGGCGCTGGAATGGTCGACCACCCGCGGCTCGCGTTCGGGCCGCGTCGCCTGGCAGTTCGTGCAGGAGCTTGCCGGCCGGCTCGGCGTGAAGCTGACGGCCAAGTAGCCGAAGGTCTCGCTCCACACACAAATGTCATTCCCCGCGAAAGCGGGGAATCCAGTGCGCCGCGGCTTGTCGGCTCAACAACGACTGTTTCTGAATATCGGGCCGCCCGGGCCCGTGCACAATTGCGCACAGGCCCGGCGACGCCATCGTTCTTGCGCAGGAGGCGTGCGCCTCACGCCCCGTTCAGGAATTGAAGCGGGTCAACCGGGCTCGATCCCTTGCGGATCTCGAAGTGGAGCTGCGGCGACGCCACCTCCCCGGATTGACCCGACTTGGCAATGACCTGACCGCGCTTGATGGTATCACCGCGCTTCACCAACAGCTCACTCGCATGGGCATATGCGGTGACGTAGCCGTTGGAGTGCCGAACCAGGACCAGATTGCCGTAACCTTTCAGCTCGTTGCCGGAATAGGCGACGACGCCGTCTTCAGCCGCCTTGACCGGCGTACCTTCGGGCACCGCAAGATTGATGCCGTCATTGGACTTGCCATTGGTCTTGGCGCCGTAGCTCGTAACCACCTTCCCGCGGACCGGCCAGCGGAAGGTCGGCAGTGCGCCGGTAGCCTCCGCAGCCTTCGCCGGTGTCTCGGCGGGCTTCTCTTCGACATTGGCCGTGGCCTGAGCCAGGCGAGCGCTCTGCACCGGCGCGGCGACGGCGGCCATCTTGGTGGCGGGCGCGGGCGCAACGGGCTGCAGCGCACCCGCAACCGGGGCGGCTGCGACGGGAGCCGGAGCAACCGGGGCCGCAACCGCGGCGGTCCTGGCGCCGGGCACGGTCAGCTTGGTGCCGAGCTTGAGCTTGGCCGACGGAGCCAGACCGTTGGCGCGGGCCAGTTCAGCCGCGGAGATGTGGTTCTTGCGGGCGATGCTGGCGAGCGTGTCGCCATGATTGACGAAGTGAATGCTCGGCGGCGCGGCGACGGCTGCAACCGGCTTGGCAGCAGGTGCCAGCGCCGGAGCGGCCGCGACGGGAGCCATCACCGGCGCAGGCGCAGCAGCGGTCGCGCCCGGATGCGGGATGATCAGTTGCTGGCCGGGCGAGAGCGCACGCGGCCCCTTGTAACCGTTGGCGGCAAGGATCGCCTGCGGGGTGACATGATAGCGCTTGGCGAGCACGTCGAGCGTGTCGCTGGTGCCGACGATGATCTTGGTGCCGCCAGCCGGCTGGGCCGCAACCGAGCGCGGCGGTACGGTAGCCGTGGTATCAAGATGCGGCTGCGTCGGGGGCGCATAGGATTGTACGCCACGCCCGCCTCCGGACACCCCGCCACCCGCCGCAACGGGATACGATTGCGGGGCGGAAACCGCCGGCGGCGGCAACGGCTGGGACTGATAATAGCCCGGCTGCGTCTGCGGCCGGGCATATTGCGGCAGCTCACGTTGCGGCGGTGGCGCCTGCTGCACCGAACCGGTCGATTCGGCGAAGGGATTGGAGAAGTTCGACTGGGACAGTCGCGACGACATGTCGGCGCTGCACCCTGCGAAGCTGAAGGAGATCAGCGCCAGCACCGCGACCTGCGGTACGCGGCGCGAGTAAAGCAACTCGGCGACAACAGACATGGTTACTCACTCGTACGCAACAGAACTGGTCTTTTAAGTAAACACGCGCCGAGTAAATAACGGCTTAACCCTGTGAGCTTCTTTAGCTTTCGCCAAGCATTTGATTAGGCTTAATTTTTTGTTAACGACTTGAGAACAATACTGGAACGTGAGACATCCGAAAATGTCTCACGTGAGACATTCTGCTCAACTCAGCCTCACCGGCGCGTCCAGAGCCAGCTCCGCGAGCGTCGCCACCAATGCCATGTTTCGCTTGAACCACGCCTTCTCAACGCGCACCGCGATCACGGCGTAGGTCTCGTTCTCGGCAATGATCCTAGCGCCGGTGTGGAGATAGTTCC
>NZ_LGHL01000129.1 GCF_001908205.1 Bradyrhizobium sp. NAS80.1 | reverse complement strand
TCCGTAAAGCGGCTGCGCTTCATGCTCTGGTCCTCATATGGGCCAGAGCGAACTTCAATCTGGATTAAGTCCAAGGGGCAAGGTCAGCTGCACAGAAACGCGGGCGAGGAAGAATTCCATCAGGCCGTCAAGGAGGTGCTCGGAAGTCTCGGCCGCGTGGTGGCCAAGCATCCACGCTACGCCAACAATGCCCTGATCGAGCGGCTCTGTGAGCCGGAACGGCAGATCATCTTTCGCGTGCCCTGGGTGGACGACAAGGGGCAGGTTCGCATCAATCGCGGCTTCAGGGTGCAGTTCAACTCGGCGCTCGGTCCCTACAAGGGCGGACTGCGCTTCCACCCGTCCGTGAACGTCGGCATCATCAAGTTTCTCGGCTTCGAACAGACGTTCAAGAACGCGCTGACCGGCATGCCGATCGGCGGCGGCAAGGGCGGATCTGATTTCAACCCGCGCGGGCGCTCTGACGGCGAAATCATGCGATTCTGCCAGTCCTTCATGACCGAGCTTCACCGTCACATCGGCGAATATGTCGACGTTCCGGCCGGAGACATCGGCGTGGGCGGTCGCGAGATCGGTTTCATGTTCGGGCAGTACAAGCGGCTGACCAACCGTTACGAAGCGGGCGTCCTGACCGGCAAGGGGCTCGTCTATGGCGGTTCCCGCGCCCGCACGGAAGCGACCGGCTATGGAGCGACGTATTTCGTGCAGAGCATGCTCGGGACGAAAGCACAATCCTTCGACGGTCGCCGCGTCGTGGTCTCCGGCTCGGGCAATGTCGCGATCTATGCGATGGAAAAGATTGCCGAGTTTGGCGGCAAGGTCGTGGCCTGCTCGGATTCGAACGGATACGTCCTCGACGAGGGCGGCATTGACATCGCGCTCGTCAAGGAGATCAAGGAAGTTCGACGTGAGCGCATTTCCCAATATGCCCACCTGAAGAAGGCCGGCACGCACTATATCGAGGGAGGCTCGATCTGGGACGTTCCGTGCGAAGTCGCGATCCCCTCTGCCACGCAAAACGAACTGACTGGAAAAGATGCGCTGACACTGATCCGCAACGGCGTTGTCGCCGTCGGTGAGGGCGCCAACATGCCATGCACGCCCGACGCAGTGCGCGCCTTTCAGGAAGCTGGCATTCTGTTCGGGCCTGGCAAAGCCGCCAATGCCGGCGGAGTCGCCACCTCGGCGCTGGAAATGCAGCAGAACGCATCGCGCGACAGCTGGACGTTCGAGCAAACCGAAGCGCGTCTCGCCGACATCATGCGCAATATTCACGATCGCTGTGCCGAAACCGCCGCCGACTACGGCGCACCGGGCGACTATGTCCTGGGCGCGAACATCGCAAGCTTCGTTCGCGTTGCGGAGGCGATGGAGGCGCTCGGCGTGATCTGAGATCGCGTGCTCTCACTCCCGCGGCCGCCGCCCTGCCTGGCAAGGTCGAAGCCGCGGAATCTGTCATCGGGCCGCGCTTCGCGCGGGCCCGGTGGCGGCGCCCCGGAATGACACCGAGTGAATGAGGCGTCAGAAGCGCAACCGCTGGACTAGGCGGAAATATTCAGATTGCCGCCTATGCCGGCGCCGACATTGGCGAGCGAAGGAGCCTGCTGGCCTGCGCCGAGCAGCGTCAGGACGGTGGATTTCTCCATATCCAGGTTCTGCTTCATCAGCGTCGCCGCGATATTCGACTGCAGCGCACCTTGCTGAGCGGCCAGCATGGTGCTGACCATCGCCATCATGTCCATTACGCAAACCCTCGTACCGGCGGCAGCCTAGGCGCGTGGGGTTAACGGGAGGTGGAGATTTCGGACGGTTTCGTGGCCCGGACATGATGCGACACAAAAGCCTGCGCTCTGTCCGTGTCCCGGACGCGGCGCGGCATGGCAGGGCGATGCAAAGCATCGTCCGGACTGACGCACCGCAGAGCCGGGACCCATGCTTCAGCGTGCACGCGGCTTCTGGGCCCCGGCTCAGCAGCGCATCGCTGAGGCGCTGCGCTGCGTCCGGGGCGCGAGACTGCCTTACCTTGTCGGAACCGGCTTGGCGCCGCGGTAGTCGTAGAAGCCGCGCTGGGTCTTGCGGCCGAGCCAGCCGGCCTCGACGTATTTCACCAGCAGCGGGCACGGGCGATATTTGGAGTCGGCCAGGCCCTCATGCAGCACCTGCATAATCGACAGGCAGGTATCGAGGCCGATGAAATCGGCAAGCTCCAGCGGCCCCATCGGATGGTGGGCGCCGAGCTTCATCGCCGCGTCGATCGCCTCGACGTTGCCGACGCCTTCGTACAGCGTGTAGATCGCCTCGTTGATCATCGGCAGCAGGATGCGGTTGACGATGAAGGCCGGGAAATCCTCGGAGACCGCGACCTGCTTGCCGAGCTTGGCGACGAATTCCTTGGACGCCTCGAAGGTCGAATCGTCGGTGGCGATGCCGCGGATCAGCTCCACCAGCTCCATCAGCGGCACCGGATTCATGAAGTGAATACCGATGAAGCGCTCGGGCCGGTCGGTGGCGGCGGCCAGGCGGGTGATCGAGATCGAGGACGTATCTGAGGCGACGATCGCCTCCGGCTTCAACACCGCGCAGAGCTCGTGAAATATCTTGCGCTTGACCTCTTCCTTCTCGACTGCGGTCTCGATCACGAGGTCGCAGTCGGCGAGGTCGTCCAGTTTCTCGGCGAGCTTGATGCGCGCAAGCGCCTTGGTCTTGTCGTCCTCGGTTACCGCCTTTTTGGAGACCTGGCGCGCCAGATTGCCGTTGATGGTGGCCATGCCCGACTTGAGGCGGTCGGCCGAGACGTCGTTGAGCACCACGTCGAACCCGGCCAGCGCCGCGACATGCGCGATGCCATTGCCCATCTGCCCCGCGCCGATCACGCCGACCTTCTTGATCACTGCCGCCATAATGTCATCCACCGGAACGGCGCGCATGTCGCGCCTGCCTATCCCCAAAGCCGGGAGGTCTGATTTGACCAGGAGCTTGATTTAATCAGAACCTGGGCTCGAAACCTAGATTGGATCGCTCCCCCGGCGTGCCCCACGCCAAAGAAAACGCCTCAGAAATGAAATACCGGCCGGAGTTTATACCTCCGGCCGGTGTTTTTGACGCGTTTTACTTGCCGAGCTTGCCGAGTTCGGCCGTCAGCTCAGGAACCGCCTGGTAGAGGTCGGCGACCAGGCCGTAATCGGCGACCTGGAAGATCGGCGCGTCCTCGTCCTTGTTGATCGCGACGATCACCTTGGAGTCCTTCATGCCGGCCAGATGCTGGATCGCGCCGGAAATGCCGACTGCGACATACAGCTCGGGGGCGACGACCTTGCCGGTCTGGCCGACCTGCCAGTCGTTCGGCGCATAGCCGGCGTCGACCGCCGCGCGTGAGGCACCGACGCCGGCGCCGAGCTTGTCGGCGAGCGGCTCGATGTACTTGGCGAAGTTTTCCCGGCTCTGCATGGCGCGGCCACCGGAGACGATGATCTTGGCCGAGGTCAGCTCGGGACGGTCGCTCTTGGCGACTTCCTCGCCGACGAAGGACGACAGGCCCGGATCGGCCACTGCGGCGACGCTCTCGACCGGCGCGCTGCCGCCGGCAGCTGCCGCCGCGAAGGTCGAGGTGCGGACCGTGATGACCTTCTTGGCGTCCTTCGACTTCACCGTCTGGATGGCGTTGCCGGCATAGATCGGACGCTCATAGGTGTCGGGCGCGACCACCTTGGTGATCTCCGAGACCTGCATGACGTCGAGCAGGGCTGCGACGCGCGGCATCACGTTCTTGAAGCGCGAGGTCGCGGGCGCGACGATCGCATCATAGGACGGCGCCAGCGAGACGATCAGCGCGGCCAGCGGCTCGGCGAGATCGTGCGCGTAAGCCTCGCCCTCGGCAACCAGCACCTTGGCAACACCGGCAAGCTTCGAAGCCGCCTCGGCCGCATCCTTGGTGCCCTGCCCGCCACCGGCGACCAGCACGTGAACGTCGCCGCCGAGCTGGGAAGCCGCGGTGAGCGCCTTGTTGGTGGAGTCCTTGAGGACTTCGTGTTCGTGTTCGGCAATCAACAGCGTCGTCATCAGAGCACCCCGGCTTCGTTCTTGAGCTTCGACACCAGCTCGGCGACGTCCTTGACCTTGACGCCGGCCTTGCGGCCCGCGGGCTCAGCCGTCTTCAGAACTTCGAGGCGCGCGGTGACGTCAACGCCGTAATCGGCAACGGCCTTCTCCGCGATCGGCTTCTTCTTGGCCTTCATGATGTTGGGGAGCGAGGCATAACGCGGCTCGTTGAGACGGAGATCGGTGGTGACGATCGCCGGTCCCTTCAGCTTCACGGTCTGCAGGCCGCCGTCGACTTCACGGATAACCTTGAAGTCGCTTCCTTCGACCTCGAGCTTCGAAGCGAACGTCGCCTGCGACCAGCCGAGCAGCGCGGCCAGCATCTGACCGGTCTGATTGCTGTCGTCGTCGATCGCCTGCTTGCCGAGAATGATCAGGCCCGGCTGCTCTTCTTCAGCGACCTTCTTCAGGATCTTGGCGACGGCGAGCGGCTCGACGGTGCCCTCTGCCTTCACCAGGATGCCGCGATCGGCGCCCATGGCGAGACCGGTGCGGATCGTCTCCGACGCCTGCGCCGGTCCGATGGAGACCACAACGACTTCGGTAGCCTTGCCGCCTTCCTTCAGACGCAGCGCTTCCTCGACCGCGATTTCGTCGAACGGGTTCATCGACATTTTGACGTTGGCGAGTTCAACGCCCGATCCATCGCCCTTGACGCGGACCTTGACGTTGTAATCGACCACCCGCTTTACCGGCACTAAGACCTTCATCGATCCTCTTTCACTCAATTTGGGAGGGGGGTTATCAACTGGCGCGGAACCTAAAGGCCTGATCCGGCCCGGTCAACGCGCGAAGGTGCCAAATTTTAGACCGTAGAAATGCGCTGCTCAATGGGTCAGCGATTCTGGCCCGGAACCCAGAGCACGTCGCCGGCGCCATTATGGTTAGCAGCGCGGCTCGCCACGAACAAAAAGTCCGACAGACGGTTCATATACTGGATGCCAGCGGCGCCGACCGGCTCGCCGGGCCGGGCCGCCAGTTCCACCATCACCCGTTCCGCCCTGCGGCATATCGTGCGAGCGACGTGGAGGTAGGCAGCGGTCGGCGTGCCGCCCGGCAGCACGAAGGAAGTCAACGGTGCCAGCTTGTCGTTGAGCGTGTCGATGTCGTGCTCGAGCCGCGCGACCTGGCTCGCCACCACCCGCAACCGCTCCGCCTTGCCTTCACGCTCAGGCACTGCGAGATCGGCACCGAGGTCGAACAAATCGTTCTGGATGCGGCCGAGCATCGCGTCGAGCTCGGGGGGCGTCCTTCGTATGGAGCCGCACCACACCGATCGCGGCATTGGTCTCGTCGACCGTGCCATAGGCCGCGATGCGCAGATCATATTTCGGACGCCGCTCGCCCGAGCCGAGCGCTGTCGTGCCGTCGTCACCGGTCTTCGTATAGATGCGGTTCAGTACGACCATGATGGCCTCCTTGATCTCAGGGGCATGATCTTGCCGGAAAACCGCTGCTCACTTTGCGCTGGCGCGGCCCTGCGGGTCCGGATCATGCCCTAGCGCCCCATCGCCCAGACCGCGGTCATGGCGATGACGATCGCCACGAACTGAAGCAGCACGCGCAGGCGCATCAGCTTCTGCGAGGTGTTGGGCGAGCCGCCGCGCATCATGTTGACGAGACCGAGCAGCAGCACCAACGCCACGGCGCCGGCTGCCACCGGCAGGATGAAAGTACTCAGGAGGGATGCCATTGGGGGTAGATAACACCGTGTGCGGCGGTCCGCCATGGTGCCGTGACGGCCATCGGCGTCATTCCGGGGCGATGCGACGGGCTCGCGCGGAGCCTGTCATCGGGCCGCGCTCTGCGCGGACCCGTTGGCGCGCCCCGGAACGACGACGGAGGAGAGCAGCGACCGCCTTCGTGATCTGGCTTTTAAGCCGATAATATCAGAAGCTGGCAGGATGATTTCCGATTTGCGCGAACTGCCCATCTTCATCGCCTCTCCCCGCTTGCGGAGAGAAGGTGTGCGCAGGGGCAAGCTGTGAAGGGCATCCGCTACATCTACGTCGTCGTGATGGATGCGTTCTACACGTTCCTGGCCGACGACGGCTGGGCGATTGCGAGCCACATCGCGCTCTCGACGCTGATGGCGCTGTTCCCGTTCCTGATCGTGCTCACCTCGCTGGCCGGCTTCTTCGGCTCCAAGGAGCTCGCCGACCAGGCGGCCGGACTGATGCTCGATGTCTGGCCCAAACAGGTCTCCGCTTCGATCTCGGGCGAAATCCACGACGTGCTGACCACCACCCGCTCCGGCGTGCTGACCATCGGCGCGGTGCTGTCGGTCTACTTCGCCTCGAACGGCGTCGAGGCGCTGCGGGTTGCGCTCAACCGCGCCTATGCCGTGGTGGAGATGCGGCGCTGGTATTGGCTGCGGCTGGAATCGATCGGCTACACACTGGTTGCGGCCTTCACCGCGCTGGCCATGGCGTTCCTGATCGTGCTCGGCCCGCTCATCATCGAGGCGGCGCGGCGCCACATTCCGCTGTTCGTCGAAAGCAACGAGAGCATCCTCAACTGGCTGCGCTATGGCATCACCATCGGCGCGCTGGTGGTGGCGCTGTTCATCCTGCACGCCTGGCTGCCGGCGGGGCGGCGCAGCTTCTTCCAGATCGTGCCCGGTATCGTCTTCACCATGGTGGCGTCGCTGATCTCGGGCATCGTGTTCGGCCAATATCTGGCGCGCTTCGCCAACAACTATGTGACGATGTATGCGGGGCTGGCCTCGGTGATCATCGCGCTGGTGTTTCTGTACTTCATCGCCGCGATCTTCGTTTACGGCGGCGAGCTCAACGCCGCGATCATCAAGTCGCGACTTCCTCACGGCGTTTCGCTTCAAGCAGCGCAGTCGCTAAAGCCCGAGGAGACACAGGCTTGACCAGGAAGGCGTCGGCGCCGGCTTCGCGCGAAGCCGCCTCGTCCTCGCCGCGCCCGGAGACACCGATGATGGGGATCTGGGCCAGCGGCGCCGGCATGGTGCGGATCCGCCGGATGGCCTCGACGCCGTCGATGCCCGGCAGCACCATATCCATCAAAACCGCGTCGAAAGTGCCTTGGGCGAGTCGGTCGACAGCGTCCTCGCCGCGCCCGATGAATTCAGCATGATGACCGAGTTCGGTCAGGATGGTGTTGAGCACGACGCGGCCGAACGGATTGTCCTCGACGCTGAGCACGCGCAGTGCCGATAGCGCATCCGCCTCACCATCGTTCTTCGACTTGCCGGACTTGCCTGATCCCGTCGCATCCAGCGACACTGTCAATGTGAAGGTGGCGCCACCGCCGCGGCGCGGCGCGACCGTGATGTCGCCACCCATCGCGCGCGCGAGTTGCTTCACCGAGGACAGCCCGAGCCCGGCACCGCCGAAGCGCGATGCAATGGTGACGTTGGCCTGGGTGAACGGACGGAACAGCCGCTTGATCTCGGCCATGGTCAGGCCGATACCGCTGTCGGAGACCGAGAAGGCGACGCCGACCCGGCCTCTGCTCTTCGCCTTCTCACCGCTCTTGCCTTTGGCGGGACGCCACGGCGCGACCGCGAGCGCCACGGCGCCCCGCTCGGTGAATTTCACGGCATTGTCGATCAGGTTCTCAAGCGCGGCGCGCAGGCGGACGGGATCGCCGACCACCAGCCCGGGAAGCTTTTCGGAGATGTCGATCTGCGCCTGGAGGCCCTTGGCCGCTGCGCGTCCGGCCAGCGAATCGCCGGTGCTGCGGGCGAGCGCGCGCAGGTCGAACAGGTCCTGCCGCAGTGTGCTGCCGCCCTTCCCGGCCCCTTTGCCGGTCCGGGCCGCATCCACGAACAGCGTGGCAAGGCTCGCCAGATGTTCGGCACCGGCCTTGATCGTGTCGGCCCAGCGCCGCTCCCGCTCACCGAGATCTGAGGTCGCGAGCAGGTCGCTGATCGCCAGAATGCCGGTCAGGGGGGTGCGGACCTCATGGGCAAAGGCGGCAAGCGCGGCCTGAACCACGTCAGGCGCGACGGTCTTAGCGCTGCGCTGACGCGCCGTGCCAGCCGCCCCGGACTGCTTCCGAGGCGGTCGCCTGGACGTCCGCGTGGTGCGCGCTGCGCGCGTTTTCGCCGCCATAAATCCCCTTTGAAGCATCCCCTTCGACCCCCGGGGTCGTGAAGCGAGCATGGCACGGCGGAACCCCAGGAGTCACGGCGACGTTTGGCTAAACCCCAGAGAAACTTAACCTAATCCCACCAGCCGGCGGATCGCCGCAGCCGAAACACCGGCGTCGCGCAACTCCCGCAGACCGGTCGCGCGGCTCGATTTCGACAGCTTCCTACCGGCCTCGTCGCGAATCAGCGGATGGTGGCGATAGGCGGGCTCCGGCAAGCCGAGCAGAACCTGGAGCAGACGATGGACTGAGGTGGCGTGAAACAGGTCCTGGCCCCGCACAACCTCGCTAACAGACTGGAGGGCGTCGTCCGCGACCACGGAGAGATGGTAGCTGGTCGGCGTCTCCTTGCGGGCCAGGATGACGTCCCCCCAGGCCTGGGGCCGCGCCGGGACGGTGCCGCGCTCGCCGTCGGGTCCCTCGCCCAGCTCATTCCAGGTCAGGCTGGCGGCGCGGCGGCAGGCGGCCGCCATATCGAGTCGCAGCGCATAGGACGCGCCGGAGGCGATTAGCCGGTCGCGCTCATCGGCGGGCAGCGATTTCGCGGTGCCGGGATAAAGCGGCGCGCCGTCGGGGTCACGTGGCCACGGCCCGTCCGCCTCACGCGCGGCTACGAGCTTTGCGATCTCGGCGCGACTCTCGAAGGCGGGATAGACGACGCCGAGCGCGGAGAGCTTTTCCAGCGCGGCGCGGTACTCGCCGAGATGCTCGGACTGCCGCCGCACCGGCGTCTCCCAGGAAATCCCGAGCCAGGCGAGATCTTCGTAGATCGCCGTCTCATATTCCGGCCGACAGCGCGTCGCGTCGATGTCCTCGATGCGCAGCAACAGCCGCCCGCCGGTGTCGCGTGCGCGATCGAAGTTCAGCAGCGCCGAATAGGCGTGCCCGAGATGCAGGAGGCCGTTCGGGCTGGGGGCAAATCGGAAAACGGGTGGCATGAGTTCTCGGTGTATTCGTCATTGCCGGGCTTGACCCGGCAATCCATCTTCCAGGACTCTGTTACGATAGGAGATGGATGCGCGGGTCAAGCCCGCGCATCACGAGTTGAGCCACATGACCATCCACCTTGAAACCCAGTCCGATCTCGAAGAAGCCATCCACGCGCTGATTAAGCGCGATCCACGCCTCAAGCCCGTGTTCCAGATCGCCGGCATGCCCGCTTTGCGGCGGCGCGAGCCGGGCTTTACGGGGCTTGCCCACATCGTCTGCGGGCAGCAGCTCTCGACCGCAAGCGCGGCGGCTATCTGGGGACGGCTCTCTGCCGCCTTCGATCCGTTCGACCATGAAGCCGTGCGCCGCGCTCGCACCGACCGGCTCGGGCGGCTCGGACTGTCCGCCGCGAAAATCAAGACGCTGAAACATCTCGCGCGCGAGATCACCGCACAGCGACTGAACCTCGACGTGCTGGCGGAAGAGGATGCCGACGCCGCGCATCACACGCTGGTCGCGTTGCCCGGCATCGGGCCGTGGACCGCGGACGTCTATCTCCTGTTCTGTCTCGGCCACGGCGATGCCTGGCCCGCCGGCGACCTCGCCGTACAGGAGGGGATCAAGATTGGCCTGGGCCTTCAGGCACGGCCGACGGAAAAGCAGATGGCGCCGCTGGCCGAACCCTGGCGTCCCCTGCGCGGCGCGGCAGCGCATCTGTGGTGGAGCTACTACCGCGCGGTGAAGATGCGCGAGGGCGTGCTGACCGCCTGAAGCCGCCGAACAGCGTTTAAAACTATGTTGCTGTTGCAAACGGCGCGCACGTGATCGATGAGATGCCGGCACGGACAAGAGCCGGGATCGACATCATGACAGCCACCGACTTCATCGTTGCGCGAAACGATTTCGAAACCTGCAAGACGATCGCAACCACTCATCCTGCAGCCGATGCCCTGCCACATGATGCGCTGCTGGTGAAGGTCGATCGCTTCGCCTTCACCGCCAACAACATCACCTACGCCGTGCTCGGCGACGAGGTGAAATACTGGCAGCTCTTTCCTGCACCTGATGGCTTCGGCAACATTCCGGTGTGGGGCTTTGGCGAGGTGATCGCCTCGAAACATCCGAACGTCCCCACAGGCGAGCGCCTGTTCGGCTATTTCCCGATGGCCACGCATCTCGTCATCGAGGCGACCGACGTCAGCAAACGCGGCCTGCGCGACGGTGCCGCGCACCGGCAAGGCGTGGCGCCGGTCTACAATGCCTATGCGCGCGTCAGCGGCAATCCCGCTTATGCCGGGCGGCAGGGCGATTACCAGGCGCTCGTGCGGCCGCTGTTCATGCTGTCGTTGCTGGCCGACGATTTTCTGGCCGAGAACGACGATTTCGGCGCGCGCACCGTGCTGCTCTCGAGCGCCTCGAGCAAGACCGCGTTCGGGCTCGCCCATTTGCTGCACGCGCGCGGCCGCAAGGTGGTCGGATTGACCTCGGCGAACAATACCGGCTTCGTCACCTCGCTCGGCTGCTATGACGAGGTCGTCACCTATGATCGCGTGACGTCGCTGCCATCGGACACGCCGGCCGCCTTCATCGACATGGCCGGCAACAGCGCGCTACGCGCCACATTGCACCGGCATTTCGGCGAGCGGATGAAATGCTCCATGCGCGTCGGATTGACGCATCGCGCCACCGACGCCGATGAGGGCGAGTTGCCGGGCGCAAAACCACGCTGGTTCTCCGCACCCGACCAGATCCGCAAGCGGGCCAAGGAGTGGCGTCCTGGCGGCATCGAGCAACGCTTTGGTGCAGCATGGTCGGGTTTCACGCCGCTCTTGGAGAAGTGCCTGACCGTTGTCGAGAGCCGCGGGCCTGAGGCGGTGCGGCAGGTTTATCTCGACACGCTGAAGGGGCGTATTCCCCCTGAGCAGGGCCACATGCTCTCGCTGCTCGGGTAAAGCGCTTTTGACGACCTTCGGACCGGTATAGCGTCGACCTCTATGATTGGAGCATGATCTCTTCGGAAAACCGCTCTACACTTTTCCGGATCATGCCCGAGAGGAAACGCCGCGAAGACGGCCACGAGGTCGCGCATGCTGGACCGTACCAAGGATATTTCCGTCTCCGCGCAAGCCTGGCTCGATGAATTCGAGCGCACGCTGGGCAAGCCCGATCCCGCCGCGCTCGACCGCCTCTTCCTCCCCGACAGCTTTTGGCGCGACGTGCTGGCGCTGAGCTGGAACCTGCAGACGCTTGCCGGCCGAGATGCGATCACGCGCGAGCTGACGACGCTGGCACCGAAGGCGACGCCGACGAGCCTCAAGATCGCGCCGAACCGCGCGGCGCCGCGCTGGGTGACGCGCGCCGGCACCAACAACATCGAGGCGATCTTCAATTTCGAGACCGAGGTCGGCCGGGGCAGCGGCATCGTGCGGCTCGTGCCCGACCCTTCCGACGGCGATCGCCTGAAGGCATGGACGCTGCTCACCGCACTCGACGAGCTCAAGGGCTTCGA
Source organism: Bradyrhizobium sp. NAS80.1 (assembly GCF_001908205.1). Lineage (GTDB taxonomy): Bacteria > Pseudomonadota > Alphaproteobacteria > Rhizobiales > Xanthobacteraceae > Bradyrhizobium. The sequence goes on along the minus strand of NZ_LGHL01000129.1, from coordinate 12,023 downwards.
GGAGCAGCTCGGCACCTCGCGCCCGCGCGGGCAGGCCTATTCGAGCGATTTCCGCGGGCCGAACTGGCTCGACTTGCGCAACGCCTCGCGCGACTATGCTGACCGCGATTCCTCCGTGCTCGTGGTCGGCGGCGGCCAGGCCGGGCTCGCGATCGCGGCGCGGCTGAAGCAGCTGAAGGTCGACACGCTGATCGTCGATCGCGAGACACGGATCGGCGACAACTGGCGCAAGCGCTATCATGCGCTGACACTGCACAATCAGGTGCAGGTCAATCACCTCCCCTACATGCCTTTCCCGCCGAACTGGCCGACCTATATCCCCAAGGACAAGCTCGCCAACTGGTTCGAAGCTTACGTCGATGCCATGGAGCTGAACTTCTGGACTGGCACCGAATTCGAGAGCGGCGCCTACGACGGTGCGAAGGGTCGCTGGACCGTGACGCTGCGGCGCGCTGACGGCAGCAAGCGCACCATGCATCCTCGCCACGTGGTGATGGCGACCGGCGTCAGCGGCATCGCCAACATGCCGGACATTCCGACGCTCGACAATTTCAAGGGCACGCTGCTGCATTCGAGCCGCTACGAAGACGGCGAAAACTGGACAGGCAAGCGCGCCCTCGTCATCGGCACCGGCAACAGCGGCCATGACATCGCGCAAGACCTCTGCTCCAGCGGCGCCGAGGTGACGCTGGTGCAGCGCTCACCGACGCTCGTCACCAATATCGAGCCGTCGGCGCAGCTTGCCTACGCGACCTACAATGAGGGCACGCTCGAGGACAACGACCTGATCGCGGCCTCGATGCCGACGCCGCTCGCGAAGAAGACGCATGTCATGCTGACGGAGCAATCAAAGGAGCTCGACAAGGAGCTGCTCGACGGATTGCGGAGCGTCGGCTTCAAGCTCGATTTCGGCGAGGCCGGCACCGGCTGGCAGTTCAAATACCTCACCCGCGGCGGCGGCTATTATTTCAACGTCGGCTGCTCCAACCTCATCGTCGAGGGCGCGATCAAGCTCAGGCAATTCTCCGACATCGAGAGCTTCACGGCGGAGGGCGCGCGGATGAAGGACGGCGCGACTGTTCCCGCCGACCTGATCGTGCTCTCCACCGGCTACAAGCCGCAGGAATATCTGGTGCGGAAGCTGTTCGGCGATGGCATCGCCGACCGCGTCGGCCCGGTCTGGGGCTTTGGCGACGGCTTTGAACTCCGCAACATGTATGCGCGCACGAAGCAGCCCGGCCTGTGGTTCATTGCCGGCAGCCTCGCGCAGTGCCGCGTCAACTCGAAATATCTCGCGCTGCAGATCAAGGCGATCGAGGAAGGGATTTTGGGGCGGACGTAAACACACCCGTCATTCCGGGGCGCGCGCAGCGCGAACCCGGAATCCATCCAACCGCAAAATCTGCTGCAAAATGGATTCTCAGATGCGCAATTGCGCATCATAGCTCGCGACTTCGTCGCGCCCCGGAATGACAGAAGGAGAGAATGCCCATGCCAGCCATTCTCGGCACCGGCGAGCACCGTTACCGCGTCGTCGACAACTTCGCAAAGCTGCCGGACGGCTGGCAGCTCACCGATGTCGCCTCGGTCGCGGTCGACAGCAAGGATCGCATCTACGTCTTCAATCGTGGCGCCCATCCGATGGTGGTGCTGGACCGCGAGGGCAATTTCCTGCGCAGCTGGGGCGAAGGGCTGTTCTCCCGCGCCCACGGCCTTCATATCGATGCCGACGACAATCTCTACTGCACCGATGACGGCGACCACACCGTGCGCAAATGCACCACTGACGGCAAGGTGCTGCTGACCATCGGCATCCCCGAGAAGCCGGCGCCGTTCATGAGCGGCAATCCCTTCCATCGCTGCACCCACACCGCGCTGTCGCCGAAGGGCGAGATCTACGTCTCCGACGGCTATGGCAATGCGCGCGTGCACAAGTTCACGCCGGACGGCAAGCTGATGAAGAGCTGGGGCGAGCCGGGCACCGATCCCGGCCAGTTCAACATCGTGCACAACATCGCCACTGACGCCGACGGCTGGGTCTATGTCGCCGACCGCGAGAACCACCGCGTGCAGGTGTTCAATGGCGAGGGCAAGTACGAGACGCAGTGGAACAATCTGCATCGTCCCTGCGCGCTGTGCTGCTGCGGCGGCGGCACGAACCCGACCTTCGTCATCGGCGAGCTCGGCCCCGGCATGGCCGTCAACCGCAAGGTACCCAATCTCGGCCCACGGCTCTCGATCGTGGACGCCAAGGGAACGCGCATCGCACGGCTCGGCGGCGAGGAAGGGCCGGGCGTGGCCAGCGGAAAATTCCTGGCACCGCACGGCATCGCGCTGGATTCGAAGGGCGACATCTATGTCGGCGAGGTCGGTGTCACCGACTGGAAGACCAGCTTTCCGGACGAGGAGATGCCGGCCTTCGTGCGCAGCACGCGGTGTTTGCAGAAGCTGGAGCGGATGCGGGAGCCGTGAGCCAGCGCACCGTCCGCACTATCGTCGGTCGGATCGGGCAAACTGACGGCACCACCAAGAAGCAACTGGAGCGAATTGAGATCGACAAGTTCACGCGGTCGCACTGGAAGGTGCAGAAGCGGGCCGGCGATGCGCTGCCGAAGCAGGCGCAGTCGGTGATTGAGACCGGCCGCGCATCGGTGAAGGAAGCGAAGGGACTGGGACATCGGCGGTGACCCGTAAGCGCGCCTCGCCGATGCGCGGAATCGGCGTCGCCGATACTAGACACCGGGCGAGGCCTCGGGACGCATCAGGCGGCCACCGGTCGGTAGGTCTGATCTCCGGATCGCTATTCAGGGTTGAGTATCTCGCTTATGGTTGGTGGTGAGCGGTTGTTTTGACCGCTCGCGATCAAGCATTTGGAGGGAAGCGCAATGAAGATAATCGTCGGCATTGTTGCGGTATTTGTTTTGGCTATTCTCACCTACTCCATCTCGGCCCCAATGCACTCGACCCGTGCTTATGCAAGCAAGTTCGACGGCAAGGGCCGGGGGTGCTCTGACCGAATTTGCGCGGGTATCAATTCACCAAACTACGGCAAGAAGAAAAATAGGCCCCCCGCTTCGCAGCGCACCCCCGCTCGTGCGTCATTCTGAAGTGGCTGCTCCCCAGAACGGACGGGGCGAACGCGCATTAGCGGCCCTCGCTGATCTGCGGGAGCAGCCTTTCAAATTGCCCGACGTCGGATCGTCTGCCGGCAGGTCCCTGCGGCCGACGATGAGCAGCGGCTCGCTGCCGATCAGGATGACCGGCTCGAGATCGCGCAACCGATCGAAGCGCGCACCGCGCGGCCGACGCCGAGCGAGCCGGCCGCACCGCCGACATTCTCGATCACGATAGGCTGCTTCAACACGGGGTTCAGGCTTCGCCGAGGAACCGCGCCAGGGTATCGGTGGCGCCGCCCGCCGGGAACGGCACGATCATGGTAACGGGGCGCGGATAATCCTCGGCCGCAGCACAGCGAATCAGCGCGGCACCCAGCAGGCCGCGAGCAGCACGGCGAGCCAGCCTCACATGGATCCCGCCCAAATCGCGGCATTATTGAGCGTTTTGCCACCCTACCGCCGCATTGCCTGCGCCTGAATAAGTCGCTCAACGGGCTTCACAATCCCGTCACGCTGCATGTAGTATGTCAATACATGCTGCTTCGCAGCGTACATTGGAGGCCGGGAGCGTTACTTGAACGCACATGTCTCGCAAGGCAGTTGGCCGGTGCTGGTCCTGAATGCGGACTTCCGGCCGCTGAGTTACTACCCACTGTCGTTGTGGTCGTGGCAGGACGCGATCAAGGCGGTGTTCCTCGACCGCGTCAATATCGTAGCGCATTACGATCAGGCGGTTCGAAGTCCTACGCTGCAAATGCAGCTGCCGAGCGTCGTCTCGCTCAAGTCCTTCGTCAAGCCGTCCACCCATCCTGCCTTCACCCGTTTCAACGTCTTCCTGCGCGATCGTTTCGCCTGCCAATATTGCGGCTCGCCCGAAGACCTCACCTTCGATCACATCATCCCGCGCAGCAAAGGCGGCCAGACCACCTGGGAGAACGTGGTCGCGGCGTGCTCGCCCTGTAACCTGCGCAAGGGCAACCTCACGCCGGCACAGGCAAAAATGTTCCCGCGCCAGAGCGCGTTCGCGCCGACCGTGCACCAGCTCCACCGCAACGGCCGCCTCTTCCCGCCGAACTATCTGCACGACAGCTGGCTGGACTATCTCTACTGGGATACGGAGCTGGATCCGTAGGACTGGCGCTGGCAGATGTCGCGCACCTCATAAGAGCGTCAAACACCACATAAGTGCGTCGCGAAAGTTCCAAAAAGGCAGGTTCGTGGGAGCGATGTCCTGTAGCTCAATGGTCAGAGCCGGCCACTCATAACGGTCTGCTTGCTGGTTCGAGTCCTGCCGGGCCAGTCGGTGGATGTTGGGATGATTGTCGTGACCAGCCGAGCGCAGTTGCCCGAACCGCCAAGGCATATTGACGTTGTGTCGACTCGCGATTGTGTTCGACTTGGGCGGGCGTGGATTGTCGAAGATAGACGTAGGCGGCGCGGTTCAGATGTGGAGCGCCGATCTTTGTGAGTTCATTCATCGGTCGTTTCCTTTTCGTTTTGATCGGCCGCGATGATCGCTTGCGCGATGATGCGCGCAAGAATCCTGACGGCCTCGATGCGTGCTTGGCCGTCGAGGTGGTCGCTCAATGTTGGTTGTGCGGTGACTGCTTCGAGAAACGCCAGAGTCAGTTGTATGGCAACCCTCCTCGTCGGTCATTGGCGCCTGTGGAACCAGACAGCGACCCAGAAGAGAATCCACGAGGACCCGCGCGTGTAGCAAATCTGCGAGTGACGCCAGACAAACCTCGCTATGAACGATGCTCGATTCGGGTGGCTGATCGGCATTGGAGGAGTGCCAGTCCGTCCAACTCGCCGGAATGAGGGAACGGCTGCCATCTGGAAGTACGATAAGCAGCAGCAGAGTGCCGCCTCGCTTTATCGTGCCCATAATCGGCAACGAGCGGCCCTCAAATGGATGCCGCTCGCGTACGATTGTCGCCGATTTTGAGGTGAGTAGTGTGAGACAGCTTCCTTCGACTCGGTCGACCACGAGTGGCTGTTGCGGATGATGGCGCACAGGATCGCCGATCCTCGCATTCTACGGCTTATCGGGCTGTGGCTGCGAGCTGGCATTCTGGAGAGCGGCGAGAAGCAGGATAGGGACAGGGGCACGCCGCAAGGGGCAGGCATCAGCCCGCTCCTTGCCAACATCTTCCTGCACTACATGCTCGATCCTCTGGGTCCACCGATGGCGTCGTTGCCACGCACGCGGTCGCGTCGTGACCGTGCGCTATGCCGACGACTTCGTCATGGGGTTCGAGAACAAGGCAGATGCGCAGGAAATGCTCTTGGCCCTCAGGGCGCGGCTGGCCAGCTCCGGCTTGGCGCTCCATGAGGGCAAGACGCGGCTGATCGAGTTTGGCCGGTTCGCGGCCGTCTCGCGTCAGCGCCGCGGCGAGCGGCGGCCAGAGACCTTCGCCTTCCTCGGCTTCACCCGCTACTGCGGGCGGACTCGAGATGGCCGGTTCATCGTGAAGCACAAGACGGAAGGGAAACGCCTGACGCGCAAGCTGACGGCGTTGCGCCAGGATTCATGGCGGCTCATGCACGCGCCACTGGCCAAGCAGCACGAGTGGCTCGCCGCCGTTCTGCGCGGGCACTATGGCTACTACGGCAGGCCGCACAATTATCCAGCGCTCAATGGCTTCTACCGCGAAGTGCGTCGGACCTGGCTGCGGTGCCTGAGGCGGCGCAGCCAGAAAAGTCGGCGCATGGGCTGGCCGGAGTTCGAGACCCTGACGGCGCGCTTCCGCCTGCCTATGCTACGCATCACTCGCACATGGGCGCAGGCGCGGATATGACGCGGGTTACTCTCGGGAAGAGCCGGGTGCGGGAAAGCCGCATGCCCGGATCTGTGAGGGCAAAGCCAAATGGCCGAGCTACTCGACCACGACCCGGCAAGGTCGGCCACATCGTCTTCGCGGTGATCCGCGAGACCAGAATGAATCCACCGCAGTGCCAGATTTGAGCCGCATTGGGACCCAGGTCGCGGCCAAAGGTCGTGCGCGGGCGGGGCGCAACACCGGGGGTTTCCATGTCCGGTCATTTGCGATTTTGCTTCTCCGCTTGTCTCCTTTTGGTAGGTCTCACGACGTCGCCTGCGTCTTCGAATCCCTTCGACGACCTGTTCCATGCGTCTCCCAGGCAAGCTACTGCGCCCGCTCCCGCTGCAGAGGAGTGCCTCCCGCAACCAGGCAAGTCGACGGCCGACGGCCAGCACTGGGTCTATCGTTTCGACGGTCACCGCAAATGCTGGTTCCAGGCCGCTGAGGGGATCGCGACGGCGAAGAAGCCGGTTCATCGTCACGCAGCGAAGCATTCGCGAGAAGATCACGACAGCGCTGCGCAAGCGGGAGGAGGTCGTGGAGGCACGTGCGGAGCTGCTGCGCTCCGCGCCGGCGGAAACGCCTCATCCGACGCCGCCCGCGCCCGAGCTCAAGGTGGCTGATGCCGCTCCCGTGTCCGCCATGGCGGCTGCGGCGCTCATCCCGCCGGCACCCGTCGTCGCCAAACCCGCGAGCGATCAGCTCACACCTGACCATCCCACGTCGCACCTGGTCGACGTGGAGACGCTTCTGGCGGCCGCGCCAGCCGCCAACGACGCGGTGACCGCCCCCGTGCCTCCCGCGACCCCGGTCGCCGTTCCCATCGCCGAGGCGGGCGACGACGGGAGAGGGGGGACGGCGACCTGGCTCGGCGTGCTGCTAATGGCGTTGGGGCTCGTCTCCCTCTTAAGCTCGAGCCGGACCCTTCGGGGAGCACTGCTGGTTGGGCGATTTCTCGATGCAAGGGCGGGTTTGGCGGCCATCGCGGACGACTGATTCCGCAATCGCCGCCGTGACGCCCGTCCTGACGGCGACTTCATCTCAACAGGGCGTGAGCCCCAGGCGAAAGTCCTGCGGGAAGTAGCCTCGTGGTGGCAGGATCGCTATCGTGGTCTGGCATGTCTTGACCTCATCGCCTCCTTTCGCCAACGGAGCGCGAGCATTCGGTAATGCGCCGGCATCGCATGGCCGGCGAATGCGCCCGGCAGGCGCTCCACCGCGAGATCAGACGATGAACGAGGCTATCGATCCATCGCTTTCGCGTCGCCACGTGTTGCGACTGGCAGCCATGGTTACGGCATGTGTCGTGGCTGCGAAGGCTCCGAGCACCGCGGAGCCTCAAGAGCGAGAAACCAGCAGCGCCGACGTTCCAGCTGATGGTGTCGCGACCTTCGAGAGCGTTTGGCAGACCGTGCGTGATCGCTTTTACGATCCGCGCCACAACGGACTGGACTGGCCGGCGGTTCGGGAGAGATATCTTCCAGACGTGCAGCGGGCCACTTCCCAGGACTCCCTGGCGCGCGTCATCAATGCCATGCTGTCTGAGCTGCACGCTTCGCACACGCGTTTCTACACGCCGGATGAGCCGGAATATTATCAGCTTGCGGACATCTTTGTCGGCGCACTGCGACGGCGGGGACTGCAGCGCGCGTTCCCAGACGGCCGCGTTTCCTACCCTGGGATCGGCCTCATTTCAGCTTTCGAGGCGAGGAACACAATCACCGGCGTCATCGATGGAACGCCGGCTCAGCAGGCGGGCCTCCGTGCCGGTGACGAAATAATTGCGGCTGACGGGACCGCATTTGAGCCGGTCGGGTCATTCCGTGGGAAGGTGGGCAAATCGGTCATCTTGGAGGTCCGTCGGGGCGCCTCGATGGTGCAAATCCCGGTTATGCCGGTCGACCTCGAGCCCACCAAAATGTTCCTGCGTGGGTTGGAGTCGAGTGCGCGGATCATTGAGTCTAACGGACGGCGCATCGGCTATGTCCATGTTTGGTGCTATGCCGGGTCCATCTATCAACGCGCTCTTGAACACCTGCTGTCTCAAGGGGCGTTGAAAGGCGCGGACGCGCTGATCTGGGATTTGCGGGATGGCTGGGGCGGCGCGCAACCCGAATATCTCGACCTGTTCAACCCCCGAGCGCCAACGATGCAGGTCACCGACCAACGCGGTACTACCGCATTCGTGAATGTGAAGTGGCGCAAGCCCGTTGCGATGCTCATCAACGGCGGTACGCGCAGCGGTAAGGAGGTCCTGGCCTATGGCTTCAAAAAGTACCGGTTGGGCGAGCTCATTGGCACCCGGACAGAGGGCGCGGTTCTTGCCGCCACCGCATTCCTCATCGGAAGCGGCTTGCTGCTGCTCGCAGTCGAAGATGTCCGGGTCGATGGCGAGCGCCTTGAGGGCGCGGGCGTGACCCCGACGATCGAGGTCCAGGCAGGCGCGGCCTCCGCCGGGTCGGACGACCCCCAACTGAGCCGTGCTGTCGCGGTTCTGTCCGGGACCTGATCCGGCGTCACACTCATTCGCAAAGCGGAGGCAACGCGCAAATGGTAATTGGAAGCGCGTCTCGGTTCGCCAGCGCGGGTTTTTGTCACTTCAGATCGCCCTTAGTGCACCCTCAGCGCGTGACGTCAGGACGATCCAGCCTCTTGATGCAGCTCGCCACCCCGCATCAAGCGGCGGGCGATATCGGCTATCTGCAGTGACGCGCGTTCGGTCGGTGAATGGGCCGCCAGATAGCGGGCAACCGCGATGAGGATGTGCCGGCCCTCGTCCGTGTCGCCCCACGCGCCGAATTGCCGGACTCCCGCCTCCAGCAAAGCCTGCATCTTCGCGCAGCACCGCATGCGCGAGCGTGGCGAACAGCGCCCTGCGGCGAATGGCCGAGCGTGAGATGCCGTGCCACCAGGCTTGCGGCGAGATCAACCTGTCTCTGCCGGTCCAAGGCGTCGAGGGCTGCGCGAAAGGAACCGCACTTGATCTGATCACGCGGTGCGGAACTGAGGTACAGCTCGATCGCGTTCACTCTGGCATTTCTTTCAACACGTTACGTGAAAGAGCCCGATCCTCTTTGCGCGCGACCGGTTGAACATCTGGATCGCTTCGGGTGTGGGCTTTAACAGGACCTCGCAGCCCTTTCTTTCAAAATAGGCTTCAGCTTCGGGTGATAGGTGAACGTTGCCGAACTGACCCGAGCCAATGACGACCTGGTCGCAGCCCTTCTCGAAGAGAAATTTTGCCTCGTCTTCTGAAAGCACGTGCGAGGTACCGTAGAGCTTTTTTTGATAGCTTCTTTTTCCGCTTCACCACTTCGCCGGAAACACGAACGACCACGTCGTGCTCATACAGTTTTCCGTCAATCGTAATCGTGCCAAATGTGGTGCTGTCAATCGTCATCGTGACCTCCTCACCAGAGTCCCACTCCAACACGCAAGCCCTGGGGCGCCTCGGCGCCGGCATCATCCTCGTTCAAGTGCCTTCCATGCTGCCGATCCGGATCGGGACGCGCCGCCGCCCCCCAGCTGCCAGGGCGTGTCTCGAACAACCCGGGGATCGCCGTGGAGCAAATGCCGCAGCGGCCGTTCTCGGTGAGGCGCCAAGTGGTGATCTCATACCAATCTCGGCCGATGACCAACTCGCCGCAGCTTGGGCAGTACGTGCTTTGGCCCCTCTCGTCATGGACATTCCCGGTGTAGACGAACTGCAGCCCGACCTCGCGGGCTATATCGCGAGCCCTCGTCAGCGTGAAGGCCGGTGTAGGCGGGAGATCCAGCATCTTGTAGTCAGGGTGGAAAGCGGTGAAATGCAAGGGCACGTCGGGTGCCAGCCTCCTCATCACCCATTCGCTGAGCTTTTTCACCTCCTCGGGGCTGTCATTGTGACCAGGGATCAGCAGCGTTGTGATCTCGAACCAGACTTTCGTCCTGTACTTCAGATACTCGAGCGTCTCGAGGATGGCGCCGAGATGGCCTGTGCATAGCCGCTTGTAGAACTCCTCGGTGAACGCCTTGAGGTCGACATTGGCGGCGTCCATGAAGCTGTAAAGCTCCTCCCGTGCCGCCGCGTCAATGTAGCCGGCTGTGACCGCCACGTTCTTGATCCCGCGACGGCGCGCCACCCTCGCAACGTCCACGGCATATTCGAGGAAGACGACCGGGTCATTATAGGTGTAGGCGATGGAGCGCGAGCCTGTGGCAATCGCGGCCTCGACAATATCTTCCGGCGAGGCTGCGTCCTGGAGCCGGTCGAGCTCTCGCGCTTTGGAGATGTCCCAGTTCTGGCAGAACTTGCAGGTCAGATTGCACCCGGCGGTGCCAAAGGACAACACGGGAGTTCCGGGCAGATAGTGGTTCAGCGGCTTCTTCTCGATCGGATCGACACAGAAGCCCGAGGAACGGCCGTACGTCGTGAGCACGATCCGGTCGTCCTGTCGGCCGCGCACGAAGCACAAGCCGCGCTAACCTTCGTTGAGCCTGCAATAGCGCGGGCACACATCACACTGGATCCGGCCGTCTTCAAGACGGTGCCAGTAGCGGCCAGGAACGCCTTCCAAACGCCCAAGTTCGGTCATAGAATTCGTCGTTGTGGATCGCTGGGCAAACCTCGTTTTTTGAGCGGACGTGACGGACGGAGAGTTGCGCGACGACATCCACTCGGGTCCGCCTTACGGGCACGAGCGCCCGCGGACGTCGGCTCATTCTATTCCTGATCGGTGGAGATCGTAAGTCGAGCCGTCGACAATCTCGGCCGCTGAGGTCCAAGAGCGAACCCTGCACTGCAGCATAAGAGACTTGCTTACTCGAGTGCGCGAAACCGCCAGCTGTTGAAGTGAACTAATCGATGCCCTCATCCGGAAGTCGGTAGCAGCGTCTGGAGTAAGGCCTCGACTGACTGCGGCGTGATTCCTAGCTCGGCAAATCCAGGCATCCCTGGCGATGTCACGGTGTCGATCTGCATCAGTTCGACTTGATTCCGTGTGAGGGCCGGTTGCGGCAATAGTTCGGAGAACCACGCGAGTGCGTGCCAAACGGAAAATGGGATTGGAATGAACAGGGGCGCGGCGCCAGCGTGATGCCCAACAGCTCTGAGTAATTCTTGATAAGAGTAAACGCATGGACCGCCGAACTCGAAGATTGTCGAAGGCGTCTCGGGTCGCCGAATAAGTTGAGCGGCCGCTTCCGCAACATCATCGACATAGACCGGTTGCAACCTAGTCAGGCCGCGGCCGAACATCGGATAGATTGGAAGCTGGCGAAGAAGCTTGAGGATGGTGTTGAGAAAAGCATCATCCGGTCCGAACATCACCGCCGGGCGGACGAGCAGTGCATCATGGAATGCTGCCCGGACCGCCAATTCGCCTTCGCCGCGCTTTCGAACGTATAGGGATGGTGACGCGGCATCCGCGCCGATTCCTGAAACATGAACGAACCGTTCAACTCCGGCTCGGCGTGCTTGAGCTGCCACCCGTTGGGCAGACTCGACGTGAATGGAGTGAAAGGTTTGTTGTCCGCGCTCGACGTAAAGGCTGACCGCATTTACGACGCCGTAAGCGCCGGCAAGCGCATCCACGACTGACCGCTCGTCTTGAATGTCGGCCTGGACGGATTGAAGTTGCGGATCATCAAACCCAAACAGTCGGTACCCCCCATCTGGATGCCTTGACGCGGCTCGGACGAAAAAGCCGTGATTGCGCAGATGCCGAACGATGTGGCGGCCGAGAAAGCCGGTTCCACCGAATACGGTGACGGTGCGATCGTTGGTTGCCGCCATGGTTCAAATGCGCCAGTACGATGGGCCGCGCGCCGTCGGCTTATTGCTTCTTTGCTGGCGCCTCTGGAAACACGGCCGCCACACCTTCCGGATTGATGTTGAAGGCCAAGAATACCAACGGCTCGCTGCCCGGGTTTCCCCATTGGTGGACGAGGGTGTGCGGTTCATAGATCAAGGAGCCCGGCCCCCTGGTTTCAGTCTTACCGTCGATCGTATTCGCTCCAGTGCCCGAAATGATGAAATAAAGAGCCGCGCCCGACCGATGGTGTGGCGGGTTGGACGGCATCTGTGCCGGAAATGTGATGCGGG
>NZ_LGHL01000128.1 GCF_001908205.1 Bradyrhizobium sp. NAS80.1 | reverse complement strand
GCTGCGATCTTCTTCTCGTCCTTGTCGACGCAGGTGACGTCGTGACCGAAATCCGCAAAGCAGGCTCCGGACACCAGTCCCACATAGCCCGTTCCGATCATCGCGATTCGCATGAAAAACCCTGTTCTAGCTTGGTTAACGAAACCCCAACGCGGGGCGGTTTAGCATTTTCCTTAGGGGAGAGAACAGTGCGCGTGCAAAAACCGGCACGCGAATTGAACCGGTAAAGAAGTCGGAAACCGCAAAGCTCCAAACTGCCCCACGCCAAGACAGAACCGGGCGGAACACGCCTCGAAAAGGGACACCATGGCACCATCAGGCACAATCGCCGCGGGCGGGCTTTCCAAGGCCCCTTCTGCCGCGCGTGTCGACTGGGTCGACTACGCCAAGGGCATCTGCATCGTCATGGTCGTGATGATGCATTCGGTGCTGGGGGTCGAGCTCGCCGCAGGCGAGACTGGTTTCATGCATGTAGCCGTGGCCTTTGCAAAGCCGTTCCGGATGCCGGATTTCTTCCTGATTTCGGGCCTGTTCCTGCCCTTGGTGATCGATCGGGACTGGCGAACCTATCTCGACCGCAAGGTGGTGCATTTCGCCTATTTCTATGTCGTCTGGGTGACAATCCAGTTCGGCTTCAAGGCGCCCGCCTTCGCCGCAGCAACCAGCTGGCACGATGCTGGCTTCCTGTATCTCGAATCCTTCATCGAGCCGTTCGGCACGCTCTGGTTCATCTATCTCCTGCCGATCTTCTTCGTCGTCACAAAACTGACACGGCGAGCCCCGCCGCTCGCGATCTGGCTCGCCGCCGCCGCGCTGGAGACGGCGCGGATCTCGACTGGCTGGACCGCGATCGACGAGTTCTGCGCGCGCTTCGTCTATTTCTATTCGGGCTATCTGTTCGCGCCTTACGTGTTCGCGCTGTCGGATCGTGCGCGCAAGCATCCCGCGCTTGCACTCGCGGCACTCGCGGCGTGGGCACTGGTCAATGCCGGTCTCGTCGCGTGTGGCGCCAGCGAATGGAAGATCGTGTCGCTCGCGCTCGGCTTTGCCGGCGCCTGCGCCATCATCACGACAGGCACGCTGCTCGCCCGCGCGCATTGGTGCAACTTCCTGCGCTTCTGCGGCGAGCAGTCGATCGTGATCTATCTCGCCTTCTTCCTGCCGATGGCGACGACGCGGACGCTGCTGCTGCGCGCCGGCATCATTCCCGACATCGGCACGGTGTCGCTGATCGTCACCATCGTCGGCGTGGTCGGATCGCTCGCGATCTGGCAGGCCGCGCTGCGGCTCAATGCCGGCTTCCTGTTCGAGCGGCCCGATGCATTCTGGATTGCGCCGAAGAAGGCTGGACCGGTGTTGCAGGCGGCGGAGTAGCGCGGGGGTCGCTGCGGAGTAGCGCTCCCTCCACATCGTCGTCCCCGCGAACGCGGGGACCCATAACCCCAGGGAGAGGTTGTGGCGGGAGATGGCAACTCCGAGTCTTCGCCAAACTACTCCCTGTGGCTATGGGTCCCGGATCTGCGCTCCGCTTCGCTACGCTTGTCCGGGACGACGATGAGGTGTGGGAATCCAGCCAAAAATCCCCTTCCCGAGGCTGTCAAAGCCCGCAAAAATTCATACATTGCGGCCATGCCCAAAACCTCCCCGAAGATCACCGCCAAAGCTGACACCAAGGCTGCTGCGCCCAAGGCGGCCGCCGACACCAAGCCCGCTGCTGCCAAAGCTGCTGCCAGACCGGTCTCGGCGAAAGCCGCCGGGAAGGGCGACCACGTCTTCCTGGTCGACGGCTCCTCCTACATCTTCCGCGCCTATCACGCGCTGCCGCCGCTGAACCGCAAGTCCGACGGGTTGCAGGTCAATGCCGTGCTCGGCTTCTGCAACATGCTGTGGAAGCTCTTGCGCGACATGCCCGCCGACAACCGGCCGACCCATCTGGCGATCGTGTTCGACAAGTCGGAGGTCACCTTCCGCAACAAGATCTATCCCGAATACAAGGCGCACCGTCCCCCTGCTCCGGACGACCTGATCCCGCAGTTCGCGCTGATCCGCGAGGCCGTGCGCGCCTTCGACCTGCCCTGCCTGGAACAGGCTGGCTTCGAGGCCGACGATCTCATTGCGACCTATGCGCGGCAGGCGAGCGAACGTGGCGCCATCACGACCATCGTGTCCTCCGACAAGGACCTGATGCAGCTCGTGAACGACAAGATCACGATGTACGACACCATGAAGGATCGCCGCATCGGCATCCCCGAGGTGATCGAGAAGTTCGGCGTGCCGCCGGAGAAGGTGGTCGAGGTGCAGGCCCTGGCCGGCGATTCCACCGACAACGTGCCGGGCGTGCCCGGCATCGGCATCAAGACCGCCGCGCAGCTGATCGTCGAATATGGCGACCTCGAGCAATTGCTGTTCCGCGCCACCGAGATCAAGCAGCCGAAGCGGCGCGAGGCGCTGCTCGAGAATGCCGAGAAGGCGCGGGTTTCGCGCCAGCTCGTGCTGCTCGACGACAAGGTCGAGCTGGAGGTGCCGCTTGACGACCTCGCCGTTCACGAGCCCGAGGCGCGCAAGCTGATCGCCTTCCTGAAGGCGATGGAATTTACGACGCTGACGCGCCGCGTCGCCGACTATTCGCAGATCGATCCCGCCAATGTCGAGGCCGATGCGAGCAACAGCAGCAGCGTCAGGGCCGGCGATGGCGCGGCCAAAGCGAAAGCGTCCGACGCCTCCGGTGATCTCTTCGCCGGCCCCGCGGCGAAAGCAACGGGCGGCGACAAGGGCGACAAGTCGGCGAGCATCAAGGGCGCGCCGATCTCGCTGGCCACAGCACGCGAGGAAGCGTTGCGCAAGCTTCCGGTCGACCGCAGCAAATACCAGACAATCAAGACGCTCGGGGAGCTCGACGCCTTTATCGCGCGCATCCACGAGACCGGCCATGTCGCTATCGAGATCCGCGGAAACTCGATCGATCCGATGCAGTCCGATCTCTGCGGCATCGCGCTGGCGCTCGCGCCGAACGATGCATGCTACGTGCCGCTGGCGCACAAACAGTCCGGCGGTGGCGCAGGCCTGTTCGACGCCGGCCTCGCGCCCGATCAAGTCAAGCATGACGACGCCATCGAAGCGCTGCGCCCCGTGCTGGAATCGGCCGGCATCCTCAAGGTTGGATTCGACGTCAAATTCACCGCCGTGATGCTGGCGCAGCACGGCATCAGCTTGCGCGACACCGACGACGCGCAGCTGATCTCCTACGTGCTCGACGCCGGCCGTGGCTCGCATGGGCTGGAATCGCTATCCGAGCGCTGGTTCGGCCACGCCATGCTGAAGGAGAGCGAGCTGCTCGGCAGCGGCAAGGGCAAGATCACCTTCGACCAGGTGCCGATCGACAAGGCTGCGCCGCTATCGGCGGAAGGCGCCGACATGGCCCTGCGCGTCTGGCGCGTGCTGAAGCCACGCCTCGTCAGCGAACACATGAGCGCCGTCTACGAGACGCTGGAGCGGCCGCTGGTCGCGGTGCTCGCGCGCATGGAGCGGCGCGGCATCTCGATCGACCGCCAGGTACTGTCGCGCCTCTCAGGCGAATTCGCCCAGACCGCCGCGCGCGTCGAGGCGGAGGTGCAGGAGATCGCGGGCGAGCCGATCAATGTCGGCAGCCCCAAACAGATCGGCGACATCCTGTTCGGCAAGATGGGATTGCCCGGCGGCACCAAGACCAAGACCGGCGCGTGGTCGACCACTGCACAGGTGCTCGACGATCTCGCCGAACAGGGCTACGACTTCCCGAAGAAGATCTTGGAGTGGCGTCAGGTCTCGAAACTGAAATCGACCTACACCGACGCGCTGCCGACCTATGTCAATCCGCAGACCCACCGCGTGCACACGACCTATGCGCTGGCCGCGACCACGACAGGCCGGCTGTCGTCGAACGAGCCTAACCTGCAGAACATTCCGGTGCGCACAGAGGACGGCCGCAAGATCAGGCGCGCCTTCATCGCCACGCCCGGACACAAGCTGGTGTCAGCGGACTATTCGCAGATCGAACTGCGGCTGCTGGCGGAGATCGCCGACATTCCCGTGCTGAAGCAGGCGTT
Source organism: Bradyrhizobium sp. NAS80.1 (assembly GCF_001908205.1). Lineage (GTDB taxonomy): Bacteria > Pseudomonadota > Alphaproteobacteria > Rhizobiales > Xanthobacteraceae > Bradyrhizobium. The sequence goes on along the minus strand of NZ_LGHL01000128.1, from coordinate 140,452 downwards.
CAGGGACGGGCTCGACATTCACGCGATGACCGCGTCCGAAATGTTCGGCGTGCCGATCGAGGGCATGCCGAGCGAAGTCCGCCGCCGCGCGAAAGCGATCAATTTCGGCATCATCTATGGCATCTCGGCGTTTGGCCTCGCCAACCAGCTCGGCATCGCGCGCGAGGAAGCGTCCGCCTACATCAAGAAGTACTTCGAGCGCTTCCCCGGCATCCGCGCCTATATGGACGAGACCAAGGAGTTCTGCCGGCAGCATGGCTACGTCACCACGCTGTTCGGCCGCAAGTGCCACTATCCCGACATCAAGGCGTCGAACGCTTCGGTGCGCGCGTTCAATGAGCGCGCTGCGATCAACGCGCGCCTCCAGGGCACCGCGGCCGACATCATCCGACGCGCCATGATCCGCGTCGAGGACGCGCTGGCCCAGAAGAAGCTGTCGGCGCAGATGCTCCTGCAGGTGCATGACGAACTGATCTTCGAGGTGCCGGACGCCGAGGTCGAGGCAACGCTCCCCGTCGTGCAGCACGTCATGCAGGACGCGCCGTTCCCGGCCGTGCTGCTGTCGGTGCCGCTGCACGTGGACGCCCGCGCGGCGAATAATTGGGACGAAGCGCACTGATCCGTCAGCGCGCTCGCAACCGGGCCCATCCGCGTGAGTAATCTCAGTCCGCTGCTAGCCTTCGCGCTGACCGCGCTCGTGATCGAGATCACGCCCGGTCCCAACATGACCTATCTCGCGGCGCTGTCGCTATCCAGCGGCATGCGTACGGGCTTTGCCGCAGTGGCCGGCATTGCGCTGGGGCTGATGACCTATGGCATCATCGCGGCATTCGGCCTTGCGGCCGCGATTGATCATTCGCCGCTGCTCTACGGCCTGTTGCGCTGGGGCGGTGTCGCCTTTCTGCTGTGGCTCGCCTGGGAAGCATGGTCGGGCAAGGAGGATATCGCGCCCGATCAGGCAGGCGACGGCCATGCGCGGCCATGGCCGGCGTTCCGGCGGGGGCTGATCACCAACCTGCTGAATCCCAAGGCGGCCGTGTTCTACGTGGCGGTGTTGCCGGAGTTCGTCCGCGCCGAAGCAGGATCGGTCGTCAGGCAGACCCTGATGCTCAGCGTCGTCTATGTCGCGATCGCGACCTTTGATTCATGTGACGATCGTCGCGCTGGCGGGCTCGCTGCAATCGACCATCGACGTCGCTAACAACCGCCAGGCGGTGCGTCGCCTTTTCGCTCAGGCTTTGGTCGCCATAGCCCTCTGGTTCGCCTTCACGACCGGGCGATCGCATTGAATTGTCCTCCGAGCAATTGCGCGATGGTCCGGCGGGGCCACGCATATTAAAATCGGGCGATCTCCCGCACCGGTTCGCCCATGCCCCACACATCCGCCTTGCTCGGCTTCGCCCTCGTCTGCCTCGGTCTCGTGCTCACACCCGGGCCGAACATGATCTATCTGATCTCGCGCTCGATCACGCAGGGGCCGGCGGCCGGCATCGTCTCGCTCGGCGGCGTGGCGCTCGGCTTCGTGTTCTACATGCTGTGCGCGGCGTTCGGCATCACGGCGCTGCTGCTTGCCATTCCCTTTGCCTATGACGCGCTGCGCTTCGCCGGCGCTGGCTATCTGCTGTGGCTGGCCTGGCAGGCGGTGAAGCCGGGCGGGCGCTCGCCGTTTCAGGTGAAGACGCTCGCGATCGACAGCCCGCGCAAATTGTTCGCGATGGGCTTCGTCACCAATCTGCTCAACCCGAAGATTGCGATGCTCTATCTGGCGCTGCTGCCGCAGTTCATCGACCCCGCTGCCGGCAGCGTGCTGACACAGTCGGTGGTGTTAGGGGCGATCCAGATTGTGATCAGCGTCAGCGTGAATGCGATGATTGCGCTCGCGGCAGGATCGATCGCGCTGTTCCTGGCGAGCCGGCCGAGCTGGATGCTGATGCAGCGCTGGCTGATGGGCACGGTACTGGCCGGGCTTGCGGTGCGGATGGCGGTCGAGGCGAAGAAGATGTGAGGCCTCTTTCTTCTCTCCCCGCTTGCGGGGAGAGGCATAGGCCGGCGGCCGTTCTTGAGAACGCCGAAGCAAAGCTTCGGCTGTGTCGCCCTTGCGATCCGGGTGAGGGGGTACAGGTCTCTCGACCATCTCGCGTGTGGAGAGAGGCCCCTCACCCCAACCCTCTCCTCGTAACAACGGGGAGAGGGAGAGAATCAATCCAGCTTCGCGTCCATGCCCCGCTTCACCGCCGGGCGCGCCATCAGGGCTTCGTACCAGCGTTTGACGTTGGGAAAATCGGCCAGCTCAACCTTGTGGCGAGGATGGCGCCAGGCCCAGCCCAGGATGGCGAAATCGGCAACCGAGAGGTCGCCGGCGACGAAGTCGCGGCCATCGAGGCGGCGGTCGAGCACGCCGTAGAGCCGACGCGTCTCGGCCATGTAGCGCTTCAGACCGTAGGCGCGGTCCCGCTCGTTCTCGAGCGCGATGAAATGATGCACCTGGCCGGGCATCGGCCCGAAGCCGCCCATCTGCCACATCAGCCACTCATAGACAGGGATGCGCCCCGCAAGCGATTTCGGCAGGAATTTTCCGGTCTTTTCGCCGAGATAAAGCAGGATCGCGCCGGACTCGAAGATGCTGACGGGCTTGCCGTCGGGGCCCTCGGGGTCGACGATCGCGGGGATCTTGTTGTTGGGGCTGAGCTTGAGGAACTCGGGCGCCATCTGCTCACCCTTGGTGATGTTCACCGGGATCACCTTGTAGGGCAGCCCCATTTCCTCCAGCGCGACCGAGATCTTGCGGCCGTTCGGCGTGTTCCAGGTGTGCAGCTCGATGGTCATGCCTTGTGTCCTTCCCCCAGAGGCTTGGTAGCGGTTTGCCCCTCCACTACTCCAGAAGTTTGCGCCCCCACAACCGGCAGACCGGGATGGCCGATCCCTGTTGACGGGAGACGCTCCCTCTGGAATGTCGCGGCCGTCGCGGATAAATTCCGCCTCCTCAAAAAACGCTCCCGAGGGACCGTCGTGTCGAAATCAGCATCCCGCGCTCGCCTGTTCGAAATCATCCGCCGGCGCTCCTTCGGCCGTGGCGAGGTGACGCTCGCGTCAGGCCGCAAGAGCGATTTCTATTTCAATCTGAAGCCGACCATGCTCGACCCGGAGGGCGCGACCCTGCTCGCCGAGCTGACCTACGAAGCGCTGAAGGACGATAAGCTCGACTTCATCGGCGGGCTCGAGATGGGCGCGGTGCCGCTGGCCGGCGCGCTGGCGCAGATCTCCTGGATCAAGGGCCATCCGATCGCAGCGTTCTTCGTGCGCAAGAAGCCAAAGGAGCACGGCGCCAAGCTCGCCATCGAGGGGCTGCCGAAGGGCGAGACGCTCGAGGGCAAGCGCGTCGTGATCGTCGAGGACGTCACCACCACCGGCGGCTCGGCGATGAAGGCGGTGGAATCCGTGCGCGAGACCGGCGCCGATGTGGTGCTGGTGCTGACGATGGTCGACCGCGAAGAAGGCGCCACCGACACGTTCGGTGCCGCAGGCCTGCCGTTCCGCTCGCTGTACAAGGCGTCGGAGTTCCTGAAGGCGTAAGACGACGAGACATTCTCCGCCGTCATGCCTGAGCGTGACCCGGAAGCAACGCGGTCCATGAAAGCTGCGCCCGGCCTTAAAGAGGTCACCGCCCCGTCTTGAAACCGCCTCCGCGCAACTGCTCATTTACCATCGCGCACTATGGTGAATCGTGTGCTGAGACCTCGAAAGGTCCTGGCCGGTTCGGTAGCGTCGGGTGGAGTGAGCCTTGCGTACAGAGTTGTTCCATACGCGGCGGCAGCGTCGCGCGATGCTCGTAGCCGCCATCCTTGCGGTTCCCGTGCTGGCGGCCCCGGCCCCGGTTTCGGCCGAGGGCCTGTTCGACTTCTTCTTCGGCGGCTTGCAGCGGTCGCAGCCGCAACAGGGAACCTCCTACGATCCCTTCACCGGCCAGCAGAATCCCGCAAACCCGCAATATGTGCCGCCGACACGCTCTGCCGCCGCCGGCTCGGGCCCGGCTTTCTGCGTGCGCAGCTGCGATGGCAAATATTTCCCGCTGATGCGCGGCATGGTCTCGCCGGCGCAGATGTGTCAGGCCTTCTGTCCAGCCACCGCCACAAAGGTCTATTTCGGTTCCAGCATCGACGGCGCCTATTCGCAGACCGGCGAGCGTTACGCCGACAGCGAGAACGCGTTCGCCTACCGCAAGGCGCTGCGCTCGGACTGCACCTGCAATGGCCGCGACCCGGTTGGCCTTGCCCCGGTCGATCTCGCGCTGGATTCGTCGCTGAAATCCGGTGACGTGATCGCGACCTCCGATGGCCTCGTCGCTTATACCGGCGTTCGCCTCGGCGCCGACCAAACCGCAGAATTCACCCCGGTCGCCTCCTATCCCGGCCTCACCGCGCAGGTCCGCGCGCGCCTCGGCGAGATGAAGGTGGCTCCGGTGCGTGCCGACACGGTCGCAGCGGATGCGCCGGCGGCGACGGAGATCGTGCGCGAGACGCCGCCTGATGTGACAGTGCCGAAGACGCAAACGCATGCGCAAAAGCCGGCGAAGCGCGTGGGATTGGATTGATGATCCTCGTGGTGAGGCGCCGCGCTCTTGCGCGCTCCTCAGGATGAGCAGCGAGAGCGTCACCTTCCGATAATCACCCCGATCACGTTCGGCGCCGCCAGATATTTCTCCTCAATCGCCGCGTGCGCGGCAGCGCGGTTCTCTGCCGTCAGGAGACCGCGCTTCTCGGCCAGGATCATCCAGCAGAAACCCCACCAGTCGGTCAGCATGCCCACCTCGTCGACGAGGTCATAACCCTGCTCGGCTGCGAAGATGCGGGCATGTGCTTCGTCCAGCGTGTCGAGGAACAGGTGATCCTCAGTCGAGAACAGATCGTCGCTGATGTCGTCGATGGTGTAGCCCCAGATCGACTGGCACACCGCGTTGAACTCGCGGTCGAACTGGTCGTCATCGACTGCGCATCGCCGCGCCGTCTGATGCAGCCGCGACAGCGAGCGCGCGAAATCGGCAATCCGGGTGAGGGCAAATTGATCGAAGGCAACGGTGGACATGTAGTCCTCGCAAGGTCTGACAGACGCTAGATATTGTGTCGGCAGCGTGCCGAATCACAATGATATATCAAAGACTTGCTAAAGTGTTCTTAATTTGTTCCGGTTTAGCTAAATCGCATCCGCAGACGACGGAGTGGCTGGACGATCAAACCGATTGAAGCCGCTGCGAACGGGGCCTCAAGAACACCGCGAGGCTGCGATGGCGTGGACGCGGCGGTCGCCGAGCAGGTGCGCGACAAAGCCATTCTTCGGAAAGATTTTTGCGAACGCGGCGTCACGGATGCTGAGGCCGCCGGCATAGGCGCCAAAGGCAGGCATCACGACGCGCATCCCGTCGGAGGCGAAGCAGCGGCGTTCCATCGAACGGCCGCGCGCGGAGACGCGCGCCTTCGGATGCAGATGACCGGCGATCTCGCCGTGCGCGCCGGTCGGCTCATGGCGAAAGGCGATCGGGCCGATCGCGACTTCGTCGGCGACGGTGCCGCCGAGATCGCGCGGCAGCATGGGATCGTGATTGCCGGAGATCCAGATCCAGTCGCGGCCATTTTGAAGCGAAGCCAGGGCGTCGCGATCGTCCGCCGACAGCCGTTCATGCGCGGTGCGGTCGTGAAAACTGTCGCCGAGTGCGACAACCACGCGGGGATCATGGCGTGCAACGACCGCAGCAAGCCGGCTCAGCGTTGCCAGCGTGTCGTAAGGCGGCAGCAGCACGCCGCGCGCGGCGAAGCTGGAACCCTTTTCCAGATGCAGGTCGGAGACGACGAGCAGGCGCTGCTCTTCCCAGAACAGCGCGCCGGAGAGATCGGCGTGAAACGGCACACCGGCAACATCCAGCGTGCGCGTTGAGGTTATCGATATCGCCCCGTTCTCCGTCATGGCCGGGCTTGTCCCGGCCATCCACGCTCTTGCCACCGAGACAAAGACGTGGATGCCCGGGTCTTCCAGTTGAAGACGCGCTCCGCGCTTTGGCCCGGGCATGATGGTGTGGATGGATCAGCGTGCCTCACTGGCAAATTCTCTACGACATCGCCTCTTTGACAAGCTCCTCGGCGGCTTCGGCCAAGAGCTCGTCTGCAGCTTCGCCATAGACTGACTCGCGGCCGATTTCCAGCATCACAGGGACCGCGAGCGGGGAGACATGGTCGAGTTCCCTGTGCGTGATGCGGCCCTGGATGCGGGCGAGCATGTTGCCGAGGCGGCGCAGATCGAGCAGGCCGGTGGCGGCATCGGCGCGCGCGGCACGCAGCAGCACATGGTCGGCCTGATGCTTGCGCAGGACGTCGTAGACCAGATCGGTCGAGAACAGCACCTGACGTCGGCTCTTGTCCTCATCGGTGAAGCGGCGCTCGATCAGGCCAGAGATCAGCGCACAATTGCGGAAGGTCCGCTTCATCAGGGCGGACTCGGCGAGCCACGCTTCAAGATCGTCCCCTAACATATCGGGGCTGAACAGCGCGTCGAGATCGAGCTGGCCGTTGCGGATCATGAAGGAGGCATCGCCCAACCCCCAGATCGCCACGGCATATTCATTGGCGACGAAGCCGAGCGGCCGCGCGCGCACACGCTCCAGCCGTCGCGTCAGCAGCATGCCGAGCGTCTGGTGCGCAAGCCGGCCCTCGAAGGGATAGCAGATGAGATAATGCTTGTTGCCGCGCGGAAAGGTCTCGACCAGCAACTCGCGCACGCCAGGCACGCGCGAGACATCCTTCTGCAGCGACAGCCAGTCGCGCACCTGCTCCGGCAGAGCGTTCCATGCGCGCCTGTCGTCGAGCAAGCGGCGGACGCGCTCGGCGAGATAGGTGGAGAGCGGAAACTTGCCGCCCATGTAGGACGGCACTTTCGGGTCCTTGTCGGCGGCGCGGGAGACGTAGGCCTGGTCTTCGGCGAGAGCCTCATAACGAACCACCTCGCCGCCGAACACAAAAGTGTCGCCGGGAGTCAGGCACTCGATGAAATACTCCTCGATCTCGCCGAGCACGCGGCCGCCGCGCGCGATCGCGCCGGTCGAGCCGCTGCCGGTGGAACGCGAGCGCACGAGCCTCACCTTCAGCATCGGCTCCTCGACGATGGTGCCGACGTTGAGCCGGTAGCTCTGCCGCACTTTTGGGTTGGCGACGCGCCAGCGGCCCTCCTTGTCCTGTTTGATGCGGGCGAAGCGCTCATAGGTCTTCAGCGCGTAGCCGCCGGTGGCGACGAAATCGACGACATCGTCGAAGTCTCGCCGGGCAAGATTTGAGTAAGGCGCAGCCGTGAGCACCTCGCCATAGAGATCGTCGCTGAAGAACGGCTCGCCGCAGGCGCGGCCGAGCACGTGCTGGGCCAGCACGTCGAGTCCGCCGGTGCGAAGTGGCGGCGTGTCCTGCACATTCTCGGCAATTGCATCGATGGCGGCGCGGCACTCCAGCACCTCGAAACGATTGGCCGGCACCAGCACCGCGCGCGAGGCTTCGTCGAGGCGGTGGTTGGCGCGGCCGATGCGCTGCATCAGGCGCGAGGATCCCTTGGGCGCGCCGATGTTGACGACGAGATCGACGTCGCCCCAATCGATGCCGAGGTCGAGCGAGGAGGTGCAGACCACGCCACGCAAGCGTCCCGCCGACATGGCATCCTCGACCTTGCGGCGCTGCGCGACGTCGAGCGAGCCGTGATGCAGCGCGATCGCAAGCCCGTCGTCGTTCATGCGCCAGAGCTCCTGGAACAGCATCTCGGCCTGGCTGCGGGTGTTGACGAAGACGAGCGTGGTCTTGTTCTGCTTGATCAGTTCGTAGACTTCGGCCAGCGCATGGCGCGCGCTGTGACCGGCCCAGGGCAGCCGCTCGCTTGTGTCGAGCATCTCGACCAGCGGCGGCGCCGCGCCGCCGGCGACGACGACGTCGGCGGCGGCTTCCTTGCCGCCGGGTTGCGGCACCAGGAAGCGCGCAAGCTCATCCGGCTCGGCCACGGTCGCCGACAACCCGATCGCGCGCAGCTGCGGCGCCAGCCGCCACAACCGCGCGAGGCCGAGCGAGAGCAGATCGCCGCGCTTGGAGGTCACCAGCGCGTGCAGCTCGTCGAGCACGATGCGCTTGAGCGACGAGAACAGGAACGGCGCGTCATCGGAGGAGAGCAACAACGCGACCTGCTCCGGCGTCGTCAGCAGGATGTCAGGCGGATAGCGCCGCTGGCGCTGCCGCCGCGACACCGGCGTGTCGCCGGTGCGGGTCTCGACCTTGATCGGCAGGCCCATCTCCGCAATCGGCCGCTCCAGATTGCGGGCGATGTCGACGGCGAGCGCCTTGAGCGGAGAGATGTAGAGGGTGTGGAGGCCGCCGGTGCGCTGCACGGTACGGCCGGTTGAGACGAGACTTGTCTTCGCACCGGCGTCCCGTTCAGCCACCTGAGAAGAAACCTCCACCAGCGTTGGCAGAAATCCCGCCAGCGTCTTGCCCGCGCCAGTGGGCGCGATCAGCAGCGCCGAGCGGTCCTCCCGCGCCTTCTCCAGCAGCGCCAATTGATGCGCGCGCGGCGTCCAGCCGCGAGCCGCGAACCAGGCCTGGAAGCGGTCGGGCAGCAGCGTGGCGGGCTTGGCCGGGGATTTGAGGATGCGGGGCGGCACGGCATCACAGGTAAGCCGTGAAGGTGGGTTCGTCGAGGGGGCTTCCTTCGCCTCTCCCCGCTTGCGGGGAGAGGCCGGAATTTGCGCGCTAGCGCGAATTCCGGGTGAGGGGGAGTCTCCGCGAGGACAACTGCCGCCGTCCCCGCGGAGACTCCCCCCTCACCCCAACCCTCTCCCCGCAAGCGGGGAGAGGGAGAACACTCACTCCGACATCGGCTTGTCGGAGATGTCCCAGTCCTTGCCGGTGAAGGTCGAGATGTAGAGCGTCTTCATCGGCGTGTAGTCCTCGGGCGTGTAGCTGTAGGTGACGCCGTCGAGGAAATAAGGCGAGTGGAAGCCGGCGAGCGTTGAAGCCTGCTTCAGCACATTGGCGCGGGTGAGCTCGTCGCCGCAGCGGCGCAGGATCTCGCCCATGGACACCGCCTGGCCGTAGCCGGCGAAGGCGATGGTGTTGTCGGGGTCGATCGTCGGGATGTACTTCTTGCGCAGCTCCTCGAACGCCATCACGTCGGGATCCTTCTCCCATTTGGGCAGGCCGACCTCCTTGTTGTAGCGGATGGCGACGATGCCGGTGGCGTTCTCAAGCCCGGCAGCGCTGAGGATCGAGCGGCCGGTCGAGCCCGCCGACAACAGCTGCAGGGGCTTCCAGCCGAGCTCGGCCACTTTGCGGATCGACTGCGACGTCGCCTTGCCGGTTGTGATGTTGTAGAAGACGTCCGCGCCGGACTTCGAGAGATTGATGAGCTGGGAATCGACCGTCGGATCGGTGAGATCGTAGGTCTGCTCCATGATCACCTGCGCGGTGCCGCCCGCATCCGCGAGCACCTTCTTGAAGGGGCCGAGGAAATCGCGGCCGAAATCGTCGTTCTGATAGAGGATGCCGATCTTCGCATTCGGCTTCGCGGCGACGACGTGCCTCGCCAGGATGCGCGCTTCCGTCGGATAGAGCGGCAGGCCCGCCATCGTCCATTTGAACTCTTTCGGGTTATTCCACTTCGATGCGCCGGTATTGAGCAGGAGCTGCGGCACGCCCTTGGAGTTCAGGTATTTGTGCACGGCCGTCTGCGGCGCGGTGCCGAGCGAGCCGTAGAGCGCAAGCACCTCCTCCTGCTCCACCAGGCGCCGCGTCGCCTCGACGCATTTCGGCGCGCTGTAGGCATCGTCCATGGTGAGGAATTTGACCTTGCGTCCGTTGATGCCGCCCTTCTCGTTCAGCATCTGGAAATAGGCTTCACCGATGCGGCCGAGCACGCCGTAAAGCGAGCCGGGACCGGAATGCGGCACGGTCTGCCCGATCTTGATCTCGGTGTCGCTGGCGCCCGCATCGTATTTCTTCTCCGCGGCCCAGACGTACGGCGCAGGCAAAGTCGATGCAGCGATGGTGGCGAGTGCGGCGGCGCTGAAATCGCGCCGCGATGGATTCTTCGTCATTTGTTGTCTCTCCCTAGTGCGCGCATAGTGCTGGCATCGCCGCGCACGCCTCGCAAGTAGGAAGTCGTCGCTTTGCGACGCAATGACGCTCAAATTACAGAGCGATTAGCGCCTAGACTCAAGTTTTTTCGGCGACGACGACGAGGCCGCGCACCGGCTCGTTGTTCTCGTTGCGCGGCGACGCCGGCTCCAGTGTCAGCAGGCTGAGGCCCGCCTTGGCGATCGCGCCGCGCACATATTCCGCTGAGTGGGCATAGCGCAGGCCCGCGCCGAGCACGATGCCATCGCCGTCGTGCGTCTCCAGCGTGAAAGCGAGCACGCCGCCGGATACGAGCACGCGCTTGGCTTCGGTGAGCACCGGCGCGAGATCGGAGAGATAGACAAACGCGTCCGCTGCGACGACAAGGTTTGCGCTCGCATCACTCTTGGTGCGCAGGCCTTCGAGCATGTCGGCGACCTCGAGCTCAGCATAGAGATCCGTGGCGCGCGCCTTCTTGATCATGGCGGGCGACAGGTCGATGCCGATAAAATGATCGACCTGCCTAGCGAAGGCGGCAGCCGCAAGCCCGGTGCCGCAGCCGAGATCGATGGTACGCTTGAAGAAGGCCGGCTTCTTCGCGGCGACGCGCGCGGCCAGCACCGCCTTGAAGATCAGTGCCGGGCCGCGATAGTCGAGATCGTTGATCAGCGCGTGCTCGAAGCGCGGCGCGTATTGATCGAACAGGGCCTGCACATAGGCCTTCGGCATCTCCGCCATCTGCGCGTCGCCGAGCCTCATCAGGTGCAGGCCAGCGCCGTGCTGGTCCTCCGGATCGGAATCGCGCGCCTTGCGGAAAGCCTCGATCGCCTTGTCCCGCTCGCCGAGCTGCCGACGGATCTCGCCGAGCGTGAACCAGGCCGAGGTGAAGTTGGGGGCGAGCTCGATCGCCTGCGCCAGGAGGTCGGCGGCGGCGGCGAGATCGCCCTTGAGCTGGAGGTCGCGCGCGAACTCGAAGCGGCGGTCGGCCATGAGGTCGCCGGAGGTCAGGAACAGACGCAGGGGCATCGAACTCAGCTCGTCACTGCCGGGCGCCCGGCAATCCATCAAAAAAAAGAACTGTTTAAGAGGATGGAGGCGCGGGTCCCGCCTCCGCCAATGGCTTCGGCGGGCTTTTACACCGCCGGGCCGGCGAAGCCTAGCGGAGACGGCAAGCCCGCGGATGACGGGTGAATATCGGGGCACCGGTGCCTATATGACCACCATGCGTCCGCAAGACATCCTGCTGCCAGTTGCTGCCGGCCTGTGCTGCAAACCCGGCGGCTTCCATATCGACCCTGTCCGCCCCGTAGAGCGGGCTGTGATCACCCACGGCCATTCCGACCATGCCCGCGCCGGCCATGGTGCGGTGCTGGCGACGCAGGAAACGCTCGACATGATGCGGCTGCGCTATGGCGAGAATTTCGCCGGATCGACGCAAGTCATCCGCTATGGCGAGGAGATCCGGCTCGGCGACGTCAGTGTCAAATTCCATCCGGCCGGCCATGTGCTCGGCTCGGCGCAAATCGCGGTGACCTGCAAGGACACTTGCATCGTCGCCTCCGGAGACTACAAGGACGCGCCCGACCCGACCTGCACGCCGTTCGAGCTCGTGCCCTGCGACGTCTTCATCACCGAGGCCACGTTCGGCCTTCCGGTGTTTCGGCATGGCGATGCCTCCGATGAGGTGAAGAAGCTGCTGGCCTCTGTTGCGCTGTTTCCGGAGCGCGCGCACCTCGTCGGCGCCTACTCGCTCGGCAAGGCGCAGCGCGTGATCGCGCTGCTGCGCCAGGCCGGCTATGACGCGCCGATCTACCTGCATGGCGCGATGGAGACGATCACGCACTACTACCAGAGCCGCGGCATCGAGCTCGGCGAGCTCAGGCCGGTGAAGGGCGTCAAGAAGGCGGCTCTCGCCGGCACCATCACGTTGGCGCCGCCGTCGGCGACCTCCGATCTCTGGACACGGCGCTTTCCCGATCCCGTCACCGCGTTCGCCTCCGGCTGGATGCGGGTGCGCGCCCGTGCGCGGCAACGTGGTGTCGAGCTGCCGCTGGTGATCTCCGATCACGCCGATTGGGACGGCCTCACCGCGACGATCGCCGCAACCGACGCCGGCGAAATCTGGGTCACCCACGGTCAGGAAGATGCGCTGGTGCATTGGTGCAAGAGCCAGGGTTTGCGGGCACAGCCGCTCGATCTCATCGGCTATGGCGACGAGGAGGAGAGCGAGACGCCGCTCACTGATGAGGCCGAGGCATGAACCGCTTCGCCGAACTTTTGGACCGCCTCGCCTACGAGCCCGGCCGCAATAACAAGTTGCGGCTGATCACCAGCTATTTTCGCGAGGTCGGTGATCCCGACCGCGGCTATGCGCTGGCGGCGCTCACCGGCGCGCTCAGCTTCAAGCACGCCAAGCCCGCGCTGATCCGCGATCTGATCGCGGCGCGCACCGATCCCGTGCTGTTCGGGTTGTCCTACGATTATGTCGGCGATCTCTCGGAGACGGTCGCGCTGATGTGGCCGAGGAGCGGCGCAAACAGCGACCAGTCTTTTCCGGGCCACCCCTCTCCCATAGCCGATGCTTCGCATCGGCGTCCTGATCGAGAACGGCGGCCGGAGGCCGCCTATGCCTCCCCTGCAAGGGGGGAGGGAGCGCAGTTGCGCGCGCGGCGACAGACGAGCTCGACGACTGATAGTGATTCAGCGAGTGATGGACGCACTGCTCTCACCGTTCCCTCCCCCTTGCGGGGGAGGGTCAGGGAGGGGGGTACTCCGGGCGAAGTGCCAATGAGTCCCCCCACCCAAGCAATCACAACAACCCGCCTCCCCCAACCCTCACCGAAGTCGTCACCACCCTCCGCACGCTTGGCAAGACCGAGCTGCCAAGGCAGCTCGCACGCTGGCTCGACGAGCTCGACGAGACCGGCCGCTGGGCATTGCTGAAGCTCGTCACGGGCGCCCTGCGCATCGGCATCTCCGCGCGGCTGGCCAAGACCGCAGCCGCCGCGCTCGGCGACAAGGACCCGCACGAGATCGAGCTGATCTGGCCGGGGCTCAGCCCACCCTATCTCGACCTGTTCGCCTGGCTGGAGGGCCGCGCGGAAAAGCCGGCCAATCGCGATGCGGCACCGTTCCGGCCCGTGATGCTGGCACATGCGATCGAGGACACGGATTTCGCCGCGCTCGATCCCGCCGATTTCGTCGCCGAATGGAAATGGGACGGCATCCGCGTGCAGGCGGTCGCGGGACGCGATGAGCGGGGACACATCGCCGCGCGACTCTATTCGCGCACCGGCGAGGACATTACCGGCAGCTTTCCGGACCTCGTGCCGTCGTTGCGCCTGCCCGGCGCGATCGACGGAGAACTTCTGATCCTGCGCGAAGGCCGCGTGCAGAGCTTCAACGTCCTGCAACAGCGGCTCAATCGCAAGGTCGTGTCGCCGAAGCTGATCAAGGACTTTCCGATTCACATGCGCGCCTATGACCTGCTCGGCGACGATGAGAACGATTTGCGCGAGCTGCCATTCGTAGAGCGACGCGAGCGGCTGGAGACCTTCATCGGGAAGCTCGATGATCCCCGCATCGACCTGTCGCCCACCGTCCCCTTCGCAAGCTGGGAGGCGCTGACCGCCGCGCGCGCCGATCCTGCGAGCGCCGGTGCCGGCGAAGACGCGGACGCCATCGAAGGCGTGATGCTGAAGCGGCGCGATGCGCCCTACCTGCCGGGCCGGCCGAAGGGGCAATGGTGGAAATGGAAGCGCGATCCGCACATCATCGACGCGGTGCTGATGTATGCGCAGCGCGGCCACGGCAAGCGCTCGTCCTACTATTCCGACTACACCTTCGGCGTCTGGACCGAGGGCGAGAGCGGTGACGAGCTGGTGCCGGTGGGAAAAGCCTATTTCGGCTTCACCGACGAGGAGCTGCTCCAGATCGACCGCTTCGTCCGCCGCAACACCACGGAGAAGTTCGGTCCCGTCCGCCATGTCGTGCACGAACCGGACAAGGGGCTGGTGCTGGAGGTGGCGTTCGAGGGGCTGCAGCGCTCGCCGCGGCACAAATCGGGCGTGGCGATGCGCTTTCCCCGCATCAGCCGCTTGCGCTGGGACAAGCCGCCGCGCGAGGCCGACCGGCTGGAAACGCTGGAAAAGATGCTAAAAGCGGACGAATCCCTACCAACAATTAAGGTTGCAGCGTCCGCCGAGCGCCATTGACGGGTAAACGCGGGTTCCCCATTTGCCCCGCCGTGACCTATAATCGGGTCGAATCCCCTTTGAGGAGTTTCTTGCGATGGCCAACGACGTCAGAGATTTGCCGGCCGGCGGCAGCGATGGCCTGAACCGCTTTCTCGGCGGCTCGCCGCTGGCGGTCGCATTCCGCCTGATCCTGCTCTCGATCCTGGTTGGCGTCGTACTGGCAGCGATCGGCTTCGATCCCTGGAATATCATCTACAGCATTCGCCTGCTGTTCAAGCGTTTGTGGGATCTCGGCTTCGACGCCGTGAACTGGCTGTGGCGCTACTTCCTGCTCGGCGCCGTCATCGTGATCCCGATCTGGCTGCTGTCGCGCGTGTTCGGCGCGCCGCGCCGCTAAGTCGTTTATTTTTTGAGCATGATCTTGTCGGAAAACCGCTTCACACTTTTCCGGATCATGCTCTAGGGAGTACGCAGCCGATGCAATTGCGCTTTGTCGGCTGCGGCGACGCCTTCGGCTCCGGCGGCAGGCTCAATACCTGCTTCCACGTCAGGGGGCGCGAGGCCAATTTCCTGATCGATTGCGGCGCATCGGCCCTGCCGGCGCTGAAGCGGCTCGAGATCGATCGCAATGAGATCGACCTGATCCTGATCACGCATTTCCACGGCGACCATTTTGCCGGGCTACCGTTCTTCCTGCTCGACGCGCAGTTCTCGCGGCGGACGCGGCCGCTGACAATAGCGGGCCCTAAGGGCATCGAGACGCGGCTTGCGCAGGTGATGGAGGCGCTGTTCGAGCACTCCTCCAAAACCAAACAGCGCTTCGAGCTGTCCGTCGTCGAGCTCACACCAGGGCAAAGCCAAGACTTCGGCGCGGTGACGGTGACGCCCTACCCGGTCGTGCACGGCGAATCCGGCGGTCCCTTTCTCGCCTATCGGGTCGAGGCCGAAGGCCGTACGCTCGCCTACAGCGCCGACACCGAATGGACGGAGACGCTCATTCCGCTGGCGCATGGCGCGGACCTTTTCATCGCCGAGGCCTATATGTACGAGAAGGTGGTGAAGAACCATCTCAGCCTGAAAACCTTGGAACAGCACCTCCCCGCGATCGGCGCCAAGCGGCTCGTCCTCACCCATATGAGCGACGACATGCTGTCGCGCCTGGACGACGTGCCTCATCTCGCTGCCGAAGACGGCATGGTGATCGTGATCTGACATGAACGCGCCGCTTCATCCCAGGGTCGGCAGCCGCCAGGTTTTCGCCATCGCAGGTCCCGCGATGGTCGCAAACCTCACCACGCCGCTGATCGGCGTCGTCTCGACCACCGCCATCGGCCGGCTCGACGACGCCGCCCTGCTCGGCGGCGTCGCGATGGCATCCGTGATCTTCGACTGCCTGTTCTGGCTGTTCGCCTTTCTGCGCATGAGCACGCTCGCCTTCACCGCGCAGGCGCTGGGCAGAGGCGAGATGCAGGAGCTGAACGCCATTCTCGTCCGCGGCTTCATCGTCGCGGGCCTGATCGGCGCCGCGCTGATCGCGCTGCAACTGCCGCTGGCCGCCGTGCTGTTCGACCTGATGGGCGGCAGCGAGGGCGTCACGCGCGCCGCAAAAACCTATTTCATGATCCGGATCTGGTCCTCGCCCTTCGCCTTTGCCAACTACGTCGTCCTCGGCTGGCTGGTCGGCCAGGCGCGCGCCAACCCGGCGCTGCTGCTGCAGATCATCATCAACCTCATCAATATGGTCGCGACGATCCTGCTGGTTCTGGTCTACGACACTGGTATCGCGGGCGCCGCGATTGCCGCGCTGCTGTCGGAGACGGTCGGCTTCGTGCTCGGCGTGATCGTCTGCCGGCGCTATGCGGATGGCGGCTTTGCGGTGCCGCGCGCGCGCCTTTTCGATCGGGCCAAGCTGATGCGGATGCTCGCGGTGAACTCCGACATCATGGTCCGCACCGCGGCGCTGATCGCCGTTTTCCTGTTCTTTACCGCCAAGGGCGCCCGCGCCGGCGACGTCACGCTGGCGGCGAATTCCGTGCTCAATAACTTCCTGCTGGTCAGCGCCTTCTTCCTCGACGGCCTTGCCAACGCGGCCCAGCAGCTCTGCGGCCGCACCTTTGGCGCGCGCGATGCCAAGGGCTTTGGCGACTCCACCCGGCTGGTGCTGCTGTGGGGCCTCGGCTTCGCGCTGGTGGTCGCCGTGCTGTTCGCCCTGTTCGGCCCGGCGCTGATCAATGCCATGACCGCGAGCGAGGACGTCCGCCGCGCCGCGCGCGACTTCCTGCCGTTCATCGTGCTCGCGCCCATACCCGGCGTGTTCGCATTCGGCTTCGACGGCATCTATGTCGGCGCGACCTGGGCGCGCGAGATGCGCAATCTGATGCTTGCGTCGCTTGCGATCTTCCTTGGCACCTGGTGGGCGCTGCAATCGTTCGGCAATGCCGGGCTGTGGTCCGCGATGATCGCTTTCTACATCGCGCGCGGCGGATTGCAGGGCGCGCGGTATCCGGCGCTGTTTCGGGCGACGTTTGCGAAATCGTAGCTATCGTGTCCCGGACGCGGCGCGGCATGAAATGACGCGACGCAGAGCCGGGACCCAGCGGCTGTGGGCCCCGGATCAGCAACGCATCACGCCGAAGGCGGCGCGCTGCGCTGCATCCGGGGCACGAGACTGCTACATCCCCGGCCAGTTTTCCGCCGTGATCGTGGCCGCGTCGGCGCCGACGATCTCAGACAGCGAGTCGCGCCCCGTGCGCAGCAACGTCGAGGTAAGGTCGCGCTTGATCTCGTCGACGAGGCCGAGCCCCTTGTAGACCAGCGACGAATAGAGCTGGATTAGGCTCGCGCCGGCGCGGATCTTCGTCAGCGCGGCACCGCCGGAGTCTACGCCGCCGACGCCGATCAGCGGGAACGCGCCCTCGACACGCACATAGGTCTCCGCGACCATTCGCGTCGACAGGCGGAACAGCGGCCGGCCCGACAGGCCGCCCTGCTCCTTCGCGCGCATCTCCTCGCGCAGCGTGCTCGGCCGCGCGATGGTCGTGTTCGACACGATCATGCCGTCGACCCGTCGCGCACGCGCGACCTGCACAACGTCGTCGAGCTGAGCGAGGCTGAGGTCGGGCGCGATCTTGAGCAGCACCGGCGTGTCGCCCGCCTTCTGGCGCACCCGCTCGCGCGCGTCGATCACCCTGGCGAGGAGATCGTCGAGCAGCGCCCCCTCCTGCAGATTGCGCAGGCCGGGCGTGTTCGGCGAGGAGACGTTGACGGTGAAATAGCTCGCGACCGGCGCAAAGGTCTCGATCAGCTTGACGTAATCGGCGACACGGTCCGGCGAATCCTTGTTGGCGCCGACATTGACGCCGACAATGCCGCCGTTCTGCGCGCGTGCCGCGAGCCGGCGTAGCGCGGCCTCCGCACCGTCATTGTTGAAACCCATGCGGTTGATCACGGCCTCGTCGCGCTCGAGCCGGAACAGCCGCGGCCGCGGATTGCCGCTCTGCGGCTTCGGCGTGACCGAGCCGATCTCGACGAAGCCGAAACCAAGCCGCAGCAGCGCATCCGGCACCTCCGCGCTCTTGTCGAAGCCCGCGGCCATGCCGATCGGATTGGGAAAGTTGAGCCCGAAAGCGCGCACCGCGAGCTTGGGATCGTCAGGCCGCGGCTTGACCCGCGGCAGGAAGCGAAGGCCCTGGATCGCGAGGCGATGGGCATCCTCCGGATCGAGCCAGCGCAGCACCGGTAGCGAGAAGGCGTCGAAAGCGCGGATCACGGCAGAAGCTCCGGAACATCGTGACCGCCATCGGCGCGGATATTGAGGTTTATCACCGAGATCACCGCGCCGAGATCGAGCTCGCCATAGAGATGCGGAAACAGCTCGTCGTTGCGCGAGCGCTCCCAGCGTAGTTCGCTGCCGAATGCATCGCCGTCGACCTCGACCAGAAACAGCGCACGCTGCCCGACATAGTGCTTGCGCAAGGTCTCGGGAACCTGGGCCGCGGTCGAGAAATGGATGAAACCGTCACGCGCATCGTCCGCGCTGCCCCGGTAGACACCCTGCCGTTCCGCCTCGCGCCAGGCCGAGGCCGGACAGATTTTGTAGATCTTGACCACCGCTTACGCAGTCCCGTTTGTTCTTTGAGTCAGCTCTTTGAGTCTCTTGGGGTTTTTCGCCTCTCGCGGGTCTCAAAACCCGGCGCGACGGTAATGGCGGCCTCTTCCGAACTCAAGACTTTGCCGCTGCCTCTTGCGCGAAAAACGGAAAACCGGTTGATTTGAGGACAGTTTTCCTGAGCGACGGGCTGGACCTTCCATGGTCAGGCAGGCCAAAGCGCAGAGGATGCTGACTCACGACCAGATCTGGGTCGCGCTGGATCGGCTGGCCGCGCGTGCCGGATTGTCGCCGTCCGGCCTCGCCAAGCGCGCCGGGCTCGATCCCACCACCTTCAACAGATCCAAGCGCATCACCTCCGACGGCCGCGAGCGCTGGCCCTCGACCGAATCGATCGCAAAGGCGCTGGCGGCGGCCGACTCCTCGATAGATACCTTCGCAAGACTGATCGACGACGACGCACGTGACGGCCGCTCGGTGCCGCTGCTCGGCTTCGCAGAGGCGGGCGCGAGCGGCGCTTTCGACGAATCCGGCTTTCCATCCGGCAAGGGCTGGACCGAGGTCGCGCTTCCCGCCGCGGACGACGGCCGCACTTTTGCGCTGGAGATTTCCGGCGATGCGCTTGCGCCGTTCTATCGCGACGGCGGCATCATCCTGGTCTCACGTGGCACGCCGATCCGAAAGGAGGATCGCGTGGTGATAAAGAGCAAAGCGGGCGAGGTGACCGTCGCGACGCTGAAGCGCCGCACGGCGAAGGCGCTCGAGCTACAACCGCTCGACGCGACGCAGGGCGAGCGCACAATGCCGGCGAACGACGTCGCCTGGATCGCACGGATCGTATGGGCGAGCCAGTAGCCTCAAAGCCCGATCGCCATTGCGACTCACCGCCCCTGTCGCCTAGTTTGCGGGCCTGTTGCTGATCAAATTCATCTTGGGGGGATATGATGAATCGCCGCCACGCATTGAAGGCCCTTGCGGGTCTTGCGCTTTGTCCGCTGTGCAAGCCCGCCTTCGCCGCCGAAGGCGCGCATTGGAGCTATGAGGGCGACGGTGGCCCGGCCAAATGGGGCGATCTCGACGCGGCCAACAAGGTCTGCGCGGTCGGCCAGCAACAATCACCGATCGACATCGAGGCGACCATCAAGTCGCAATTGCCCGCGCTGAAGCTGAATTGGGGCAAGAGCGCCGAAACCATCATCAACAACGGGCACACGATCCAGCTCAACTTCGCCGAAGGCAGCACGCTCATGCTCGGCGACGTCAAGTACAAGCTGCTTCAGGTGCACTTCCACCGGCCGAGCGAGCACACGATCGGCGGCAAGAATTTTCCGATGGAGGCGCATTTCGTCCACCGCAACGATTCCGGCGGGCTCGCCGTGGTCGGCGTGCTGATGACCGAAGGCAAGCCGAACGCTGCGTTCAGCAAGATCGTCAAGACCATGCCGGCGGCGGAAGGACCCGCAGTGAAAGCCGACGCGAGCATCAATCCCCACGCCTTGCTGCCACACAGGCACAGCTACTTCCGCTATTCCGGCTCGCTGACCACGCCGCCCTGCTCGGAGGTGGTCCAATGGCTGCTGCTGACCGATCCGATCCAGGTGTCAGCCACTGACGTCGCAGCGTTTGCAAAACTCTATCCGATGAACGCGCGGCCTGTTCAGAAGGACAACCGGCGTTACGTGCTGCGATCGACCTGAGCAGACATCCGTAGCCCGGATGAGCGCAGCGACATCCGGGACCGTCGTTGAGGGACCCCGGATATCGCTGCCTTCATCCGGGCTACACGTCACTCATGCGCTCTTTGCGACGGGCTCCTTTACGCGCTCCGCGCCAGCGCACCGTCGATCACGTTGACGGCGTTCTGAATGCCGTAGACCGCGACGAAGGAGCCGAAGCGCGGGCCCTTCTCCTGGCCGAGCAGCACCTGATAGAGCATGTTGAACCAGTCGAGCGTGACACCGGGGCGGCCGTCCTTGCCCTTCTTGACCTGATCGAGGAACGGCTCGCGGCGGCCAATCTCGTAGACGACGTTCTGGATGTCCTCGGCCGAGGCATCCTGCGGAAGCTGCGACAGCGCATCACGCAGATCCTGCAGCGCGGCGCGCTCGGTGTCCGAGGGCACGCGGAACTGCTTCGTCGGCGCAACGAAGTCGCGGTAGTAGTTGATGGCGTAGCCGACCATGGCATCGAGCTTCGGGTGCGTCTGTGGGCTCACGCCGGGGCGGTAGCGGCCGATGAAGCCCCACAGCGTCTCGGCATTCTCGGCATTCGACGACGACACCAGCGTCAAGAGAAGCTGGAAGGTGACAGGCATGTCGCCGTTCGGCGGATTGCCGTTGTGGATGTGCCAGACCGGATTGCCGAGCTGCTGCTTGCCGTCCTGCCTGGCAAAACCGTCGATGAACTGCTGATAGTCGTCGACGTTGCGCGGAATGACGTCGAAGTAGAGGCGCTTCGCCGCCTTCGGCTCGCGATACATGAACAGCGACAGCGATTCCGGCGAGGCGTAGCGCAGCCATTCGTCGATGGTCAGGCCGTTACCCTTCGACTTCGAGATCTTCTGGCCCTTCTCGTCGAGGAAGAGTTCGTAGTTGAAGCCTTCGGGCGGCGTGCCGCCGAGCGCCTTGGCGATCGCACCGGAGAGCTTCACGGAGTCGATCAGATCCTTGCCGGCCATCTCGTAGTCAACGCCGAGCGCGACCCAGCGCATCGCCCAGTCGGCCTTCCACTGGCACTTGACGTTGCCGCCCGTAACCGGCGTTTCGACTTCCTGGTTGGTATCAGGATCGACATAAGTGACCGTGCCCGCAGCGACGTCGCGGCGGACCATCGGCACTTGCAGCACGACACCGGTGGTCTTGCTGATGGGCAGGAACGGCGAATAGGTCGCGCGGCGGTCCGGCCCCAGCGTCGGCAGGATGATCGCCATGATCTTGTCGTAGGCGGCGAGCATCTTCAGCAGCGTCGCGTCGAAGCGACCCGACTTGTAGTACTCGGTCGAGCTGGCGAACTCGTAGTCGAAGCCGAAATGATCCAGAAACGCGCGCAAGCGCGCGTTATTAGCCGCACCAAACGACGGATGTTCGATCGAGAACGGATCCGGCACGGCGGTCAGCGGACGTCCCAGATATTGCGCCAGCAGATCCTTGTTCGGGACGTTGTCCGGCACCTTGCGCAGGCCGTCCATGTCGTCGGAGAAAGCCAAAAGGCGCGTCTTGATCTTGTCCTCGGTGAGCACGCGGAAGGCATGGCGCACCATCGAGGTCCGCGCGACCTCGCCGAACGTGCCGATATGCGGCAGGCCGGACGGGCCATAGCCGGTCTCGAACAGCACCTCGTCCTTCGGGCTTTTCTTCAGCCGCGCGACAATGGCCTTCGCCTGTTCGAACGGCCAGGCGTTGGATTGTTCGGCGAGCGCACGCAGGTCGCTCGGGTTCGCGGCAAGATCGACAACAGACATTAAGGGCCTCCGGGCCGCGGAAAATAGCGATTTCCGGGCAGAATGCAAAAGTTCGTGCGGCGGTCGCCGCGCTTACTCCCTCTCCCCGTTCTTACGGGGAGAGGGTTGGGGTGAGGGGCTGCTATCACGGTGAGAATCGGACTCGCGGAGAGTCCCCCTCACCCGGATTGCATCTAACGATGCAATCCGGCCTCTCCCCGCATGCGGGGAGAGGCGAAGAGCAAACTAAAACGGGCTCACCGAAAAATACCGCAGCCAGAGATCGGTGTGGCGGCCTTTTTCCCAGACGCGGAACAGTGCCCAGTTCAGAGCCTGGCGCAGCACGTCGTTGCCCTTGCGCACGGCGATGCCGACGCCCTCGCCGAAGAAGCGGCTCTCGACGAAAGGGCCGCCGGAGAAGGCGCAGCAGTCACCGGAATCGGTGCCGTTGATCCAGAACGCGAGTGAGATGGCGTCGCCGAAGATGAAGTCGACCTCGCCCTTGCGCAAAGCGGTGCGGAGCGCATCGTCATTGGGATAGCCGTGCATCTCGGCGTCGGTGAACATCGCCTTCAGATACGCTTCATGCGCGGAGCCGGCGATGACGCCAACTTTCTTGCCTTCAAGATATTCGGGCCGGACCTCCGGCATCACCGCGTCCTTGCGCGAGGCGAAGCGCGCCGGCACGCGGTAATAGGGATCGGTGAAATCGACGCGGGCGCGCAGCTGCGGGCTTACCGCCATCGAGGCGATGATGGCGTCGCCCCGGTTGGAGGTGAGCGCGTCGACCAGCGTCTCGAAGCGACGCATCTGCACCGTGCAGGTGACCTTGATCTCCTCGCAGAGCGCGCGGGCGAGATCGACATTGAAGCCGGCCGGATTGCCATCGGCGCCGGTGTAGTTGAACGGCGGATAATCGGTCTCGGTCAGGAAGCGGATCACGGTCAGGCGCGACAGGTCCGGCCGCTCCGGGCGCCGCCGCGGGTCCCAGAAGCCGGGCACCGCCTGGGGAGCGGCCGGGATCGCGGTTTGGGGAGCGGCCTGCGGCGTTGCTTGAGGCGCTCCCTGGGGCGCCGCCGGAGGCTGCTTGGCGGGGGGCCTGCGCCCTCGCATCGGGCAGGGCTGTGAGCAGGCAGACGCCGGCCGCCAGTCCAAGCAGGACACGGCGCATGGTTTTGGGCGATTTTACCTGTCGCGACGGGGCCATCGGCGGGAGATGAACGAATTTCGTTGGGATCGGAGGGCCTTATAGACCATCCCGCCGGGAACGCGAGCGCCGATTGCAGGCCAATCAGGGGCTCAGAGATACCGTTTGAGCTCGGCCGCGGCCTCTTCGGGCGTCCGCTTCAGGTTGAACGGCGAGACGAAGCGGCCGTCGCGGTCCATCAGATAGATCAGCGCGGTGTGGTCCATGGTGTAGTCGCCGTCCTTGGTCGGGACCTTCTTGGCATAGACCCGGTAGGACGTGATGACCTTGGCGGTCTCGGCGGGATCGCCGCTGAGGCCTTCGAGATGCGGGTCGAAGCTCGCCAGATAGTCCTTCATCGTCGCGGGCGTGTCGCGCTCCGGATCGACCGAGATGAAGATGGCATTGACCTTGTCGGCATCCTTGCCCATGGCGCGGAGCACTTCCGATATCTCGAACAGCGACGTCGGGCAGACGTCGGGGCAATGGGTGTAGCCGAAGAAGATCAGGGTCGGCTTGCCCTTCAAATTCTTGTCGGTGACTGCCTTGCCGTGCTGATCGGTGAGCTGGAACGGGCCGCCGATTGCGGCCGGCTGTGCCACCTTGCTGACCCCACCCATGGCCCAGAACACGATCAGAAGGCCGACGACGAGGCTTGCGGCGAAGGCGGTCGCGATCACCAGCGGACGGGCGGTGGAGCTCATGAGCGAAAAACTTTCTGTCGCAGGTCAGAAGCAGGCGACAAAGCCGGTCCTGATCATTTCGAAAAACACCTGGGTGCCGTAGTGGAACCACAGCGCCAGTGCGCCGATCACGACGAGACCGCCGAAGCCTGCGCCAGCCAAGAGCAGCACGGACGGCGTCCGGACGGCAGTGGGCGAATTGTCCTGTAGCGGATGTGCCGGGTGCAGTGGTTGAGCCATGACAACGATCGCGGTGAAGGCCGGGGTTCCCTAGCTTTCAAATAGGCGTTGGCCCGCGGGCGGGCAAGCGCCGGCGGGCGAACGTCACGTCGTACTGATGGGTTTAGCGATCTAGCTGGCCGCGGGCGGACTCCAGCTGTTCCACCGGCGGAAGAGCCCGGCGCAAGGGCTTGCCGGTCGAAGCCTGCGCATCCAGGTAGCAGGGCCTGTACATCGCCTGGAGCTGCTTGCCCCTTAGGAAGAGCATGTGCGGGGTGAGGCCGCCGCGCTGCGTGATCCAGCGCTTCACCCGCGACGGGTACATCGAATAGAGCATCTGGGTCGCTTCGGGATTGGTGATCGCGCGGCCGTTGTTGCCGAAATCCCAAGCGGCGTGGAAGCCAAGCGTCGCGTGCGAGGTCACACAGATGCGGTCATGCGGAATGGCGCCGAGGACGATGGTGCAGGCCGAAGCGCAGAGGCCGTCGATGATGACGGTATCACCCGATTGCCGCAGGTCCTGATATTTGTCGACGTAGGTTCCGATCCGACCGCCGCGGTCGTCCGCGATCCGGACCACCGCCTGAGAAGCCCCCATGCAAGCGATCAGCAGAACCGTCGCAAGCATCCAAGTCAGAAACTTCATTGTCCCCCCGCCCCAGTCGATTTCGAATCTGCGTGTCAGGTTCGTGATGCGTTGCTAGCGTCCGCTGTAACCGTGGTTTTGTCTAGGCAGGCCGGCTCGCTCAAAACAAATTCAAATCCAGTGTTGCGTCGGCGCTGCACCAGGCCCGCTTCGGTCCCAAACCGGAACAAGTTAACGGACTCTTACGCGTCACACCCTTGATCTCAGCTACAACCGCTGGCTTCAATCCGGGCAACTACAGGGGGGGAACTCATGACGGAGCAGGCGGACGTCATTGTCGTCGGTGCAGGACTGTCGGGACTGGTGGCCGCGACCGAGATCGCGGACGCAGGCAAACGCGTGATCGTGGTCGACCAGGAGGGCGAGCAGTCCCTCGGCGGCCAGGCGTTCTGGTCGTTCGGCGGATTGTTCCTGGTCGATTCGCCGGAGCAGCGCCGGCTCGGCATCAAGGATTCCTACGAGCTCGCGCTACAGGACTGGATCGGAACCGCCGGCTTCGACCGCGACGAGGATTTCTGGCCGCGCAAATGGGCCGAAGCCTATGTGGCGTTTGCCGCGGGCGAGAAGCGCGACTGGCTGCGCGCGATGGGCCACCGCATCTTCCCTGTGGTGGGCTGGGCGGAGCGCGGCGGCTATGATGCGATGGGTCACGGCAATTCGGTTCCGCGCTTTCACGTCACCTGGGGCACCGGCCCCGGCATCGTCGAGCCGTTCGAACGCCGCGCGCGCGAGGCCGTGAAGAGCGGCCGACTGACCTTCAGGTTCCGCCATCGCGTCGACGCGCTGTCCATCACCAACGGCACCGTGAATGGCGTCAGCGGCGCCGTTCTCGCGCCTGACAATGTCGAGCGCGGCAAGAGCTCCTCGCGCAATGTCATCGGAGAGTTCTCGCTGAAGGCGCAGGCCGTGATCGTCGCCTCCGGCGGCATCGGCGGCAACCACGACCTTGTGCGGCAGAACTGGCCGCAGCGGCTCGGCGAGCCTCCGAAGTTCATGATCTCCGGCGTGCCCGAGCATGTCGACGGCCGCATGATCGGCATCACCGAGCGCGCCGGCGCGCGGCTGATCAACCGCGACCGCATGTGGCATTATGTCGAAGGCATCCAGAACTGGAATCCAATCTGGCCGCGCCACGGCATCCGCATCCTGCCCGGCCCCTCCTCGATGTGGTTCGACGCCACGGGCGCGCGGCTGCCAGCGCCGCTCTTCCCAGGCTCCGACACGCTCGGCCAGCTCAAATACATCATGTCCACCGGCTATGATTATTCCTGGTTCATCCTGACGCAGAGCATCATCAAGAAGGAATTTGCGCTGTCGGGCTCGGAGCAGAATCCCGATCTCACCGGAAAGAGCTGGCGCATGACCTTGCGCCGCGCCACCAACAAGGGCGCGCCGGCGCCGGTGGAGGCATTCAAGAGCCATGGTGTCGACTTCATCGTGCGCGACAGGATCGAGGATCTCGTCGATGCCATGAACAAGCTTGTTGGCAGCGACCTGCTTAAGCTCGAGCACATCAGGATGCAGATCGAGGCGCGCGACCGTGAGATCGCCAACGCTTACGTCAAGGATGCGCAGGTGATGAACATTCACAACGCACGACGCTACATCGGCGACAAGCTGATCCGCACCGCCTCCCCGCATAGGATCCTGGATCCCGCGCATGGGCCGCTGATCGCGGTCAAGCTCAACATCCTCACCCGCAAGACGCTGGGTGGCTTCGAGACCGACCTCGACTCGCGGGTGTTCGGCCAGGAGGGCAGCGTCATTCCCGGCCTCTATGCGGTCGGCGAAGCCGCCGGTTTCGGCGGCGGCGGCGTGCATGGCTATCGTTCGCTCGAAGGCACCTTCCTCGGCGGCTGCCTGTTCTCCGGCCGCAACGCAGGCCGCGCGGCGGCGAAAGCAGTAGGCTAGATCGTGCGACGGTGGATGCATATCGGGGCGCTTCTTGCGGCAGTGGCCGCCGGCTCAGTCGCATCCGCCGATACGATCGACGTCAACGGCGTGAAGCGCTCCTACACCGCGCAACTGCCGGCGAAAAAGCCGGCACCGCTCGTGATCGTGCTGCATGGCAAGACCCAGCGCGGCTCGGACATGGTCGCGCGGACGGCGTGGCCGCAGGTCGCGAAGCGTGAAGGTTTTGCCGTGGTCTTTCCCGACGGGCTCAACCACGCCTGGGCCGATGCGAGGACGAAGGCGGGACCTGCGCTTCGTGGCCCGCCCGCGGGCACCGACGACGTCGCCTTCATCGCAAAGGTCGTCGAGAAGCTGGTGGCGAACGGGACGGCCGACCCGAAGCGCATCTATGTCACCGGCATCTCCAATGGCGGCGCCATGGTGATGACGCTCGTTTGCGCGCGCGCCGATCTGTTTGCGGCCGGCGCGAGCGTGGTCATGAATCTGACTGATGAGGCCGCAGTCACGTGCCATCCGTCGCGGCCGCTGCCGATGCTGATCATGAACGGCACGGCCGACCCGCTGGTCCCCTACGAGGGCGGGCGCGGATCGAGCTATTATGCTGCAGACGGGTTCTGGTCGACCAATGAGACGCTGGAATTCTGGCGCAAGCTCAATGGCTGCGAGATCGATGACGCCGACGTGACGGATTTGCCTGGCAGGGCGCCCGCGGACCAATCCACGGTTACGCGGATCTCCTCGCACTGTCCCCGGGGGCACGACGTCGTGCTCTATCGCATCAATCACGGCGGACATCGCATGCCCGGCTTCTCTCCGGATGCCCGCTTCCCGAAGATCGCGACGAGGCTGTTGGGGCCGCAGAACGGCGACATCGACGGCGCCGAGACGATCTGGACGTTTCTCCGTCAGTTTCCGTGAACGACGCATACATCGGCGGCAACGCATGCGTGCCTGGCAACGCATGCGTGCCTGGGGTGGCGGAGCGCCGGGCGCTGGGCTAGACAGGGCCGCCATTCCACCAGGAGACTCGCAATGAGCATTCAGCGTTTCGAAACCGGCCCGCGCATGAGCCAGGTCGTTGTGCACGGCAACACCGTCTACCTCGCGGGTGTCGTCGCCAACAAGGCCGCCGGCGAAAGCGTGACGAAGCAGACCCAGGACATCCTGGCGACGATCGATAGCCATCTCGCCAAGGCCGGCACCGACAAGTCAAAGCTGCTCTCGGCCACGATCTACATCACCGACATGAAGACCTTTGGCGAGATGAACGCGGTGTGGGACGCCTGGGTCTCGCCCGGCAACACCCCGGCCCGCGCCACCGTCGAAGCCAAGCTGGCGGCGCCGCAATACACCGTCGAGATCATGGTGACCGCGGCGAAGTAATTTCGCGGAAGTTCGCATACGACTGAAGCGCGATGACAACATCATCGCGCTTCAGTTTTTTACGGGCGCATGATCTCCGAGGTAATCGATCGGCGCGCGCAAACCTTCGATAGTCATGGGCAGCCGGACACGGCGACATCGAAGGAGATTATCATGACCGACCACGTCACCATCGCCCGCCGCTACATCGAGCTCTGGAACGAGCGCGCGACCGGCCGCCGGCGCGAACTGCTCAGCGAGCACTGGACGGCGGATGCGAGCTATATCGATCCCCTGATGAAGGGTGACGGCCAGGACGGCATCGACGCGCTGATCGCAGGCGTGCAGCAGCGCTTTCCGGAATTCAGGTTCAAGCTGATCGGCGAGCCCAACGGCTACGGCGACCACATCCGCTTCTCCTGGGGCCTCGGCCCCGATGGTGTCGACAGCCCGATCAAGGGGACGGATTTCGCCGTGCTGAAGGACGGCCGGATCAGAAGCATCACGGGGTTCCTGGATCAGGTGCCCGCGGGCGCGTAAAATACGCCTAGGATGCCCAAACTCGTCATGCCCGGGCTTGTCCCGGGCATCCACGTTGTTCGTACAGCTGGCGACTCGAGTTCGTGGATGGCCGGGACAAGCCCGGCCATGACGATGTGGAAACGCCGGTGTGTCACCTCAGCTAGCCGACAACCGATACGCAGCCTTCGCATTCACTCCGAACGCTTTCTCCAGCACCCTCGGCCCGACCTTCGCCAAGCACGCTTCCAGCGCGTTCTTGATCTCGCCATAACTCCCCGCGAGCAGGCACACCGGCCAGTCTGACCCGAAGATCAGGCGGTCCTCGCCAAAGCATTGCGCGGCGTGCTCGACGAATGGAAGCAGCCGCTCCGCGTCCCAATCGTTCCAGACCGCCTCCGTCGCGAGCCCCGAGACCTTGCACCAGACATTGCCGCAAGCCGCGAGCGCGGCGATGCGGTCGGCCCATTCGGCGCTGCCGCCATCGGCGATCGGCGGTTTGGCAGCGTGGTCGAGGACGAAATGCGCTTGCGGAAAGGCCCGGGCGGTCGCGATCGCGGCGGGCAGCTCGCGGGTTCGGACGAGCAAATCATAGGCGAGATCGCGGGCGAATACCGCGGCCAGCCCACGGCGAACGTCCTCGCGCAGCAACCAATCGGGATCGGGCTCGTCGTGGACCTGGTGGCGGATGCCGACCAGCTTGCCGCCGCCCGGCGCGCCGCGCAGCCGATCAAGTGAGTCACCAAGACCGCTATCGGTCAGATCGGCCCATCCGACCACGCCGACGACAAATGGATTCGCGGCGGCGACCTGCAGAAATTCCTCAGTCTCACCCAGCGCGGAGCGGCACTGCACTACGATGCTCGCGTCGACGCCGTTTGCTTTCAGGAGCGGCGCGAGATCGCTGGGGCCGAAGGCGCGCCGGATCGGTGTGAACTCAGGCGCTTCCATCCAGGGATAGTCGGCGCGCGCGGGGTCCCAGAAATGCTGATGGCCGTCGATGATCATGCCTTACGCTCCGCCTGGCAGCGGTGCCCGCGCGTCGACGAGTTTTCGCGCGCGCAGCTCTTGCCAGAAGGCTTGCGGCACCGCCGTCCCCGACATCGCGATGTTGTCGGCGACCTCACCGGCATTGCGCGCGCCCATCACGGCAACCGTCACCGCCGGATGAGCCATGCAGAACTGGAGCGCTGCGGCCTTCAGCTCGGTGCCGTGCTTGCGGCAGAGCCCGTCGAGCTCGAGCGCGCGCGCGACGAGCGCCGCATCGGCATCCTGATAATTGAACTTCGCGCCCGTCCCGGGATTGGCCAGAATGCCGCTGTTGTAGATGCCGCCGAGCAGGATGCCGATGTTTTTCGACTGGCAGACCGGAAACAGCGCATCCAGCGCGCCCTGGTCGAGCAGCGTGTAGCGGCCGGCGAGCAGGAAGCAGTCGACCGGCACGGTTTCCGCAAAACGGACCAGCATTTCCGACTGGTTCATGCCGGCCCCGATGGCCTTGACCGTTCCGTCGGCGCGCAGACGCTCGAGCGCGCGGAAGGCGCCGGCGACGGCGTCGTCATAGTGGTCATCCGGATCGTGCACGAGCAGGACATCGACGCGGTCGAGCCCGAGGCGGTTAAGGCTCTCCTCGACCGAACGCATCACACCGTCATGACTGAAATCGAACACCGGCCGCTCGCGCTGCCCGTTTTTGTAATAGTCGTCCTCCGCGGCAGCGCCATCGGGCGCGCGCAGCAGGCGGCCAACCTTGGTCGAGATGACGTAGGACTCGCGCGGCTGCCGCCGCAGGAATGCGCCCAGCCGCCGCTCGGCGAGGCCAAAGCCATAGAGCGGCGCAGTATCGAAGAAGCGGACGCCCAGCGACCAGGCGCGTTCGATCGTCGCTTCCGCATCGGCGTTGCTGACGGAGGTGAACAATCCGCCGAGCGGGGCGGTACCGAGACCTATTGAAGTGACCTCGATAGAGCCGAGCCTTGAAGTGACCTCGATAGAGCCGAGCCGCGACCGTTTCATTCCCATATTCTTCCAACCCCAATCTCTTCCGGCCCTTGGCCCTTCCTACCCGCATTATCTCTCCCGCTTGCGAAGGCCGCAAGCGAGAGAGGCATGCAGGAGCAAGGGGCTGGCAGCGCTGCTACTTCAACATCTGCGCAACGTTGTCCTTGGTCACGAGATCGAGGCCGGTATAGACGATCTCCGGCACCTTTTCGCCCTTCTTGATGGCGAGCAGCGTGTCCATCGCCTTCTCGCCCATCTCGAAGGGACGCTGGCCGACCAGCGCATTGGCATAGCCGTCGCGCAGCAGCTCGAGCTGCATCTTCAGCGTATCGGCGACGACCAGCGTGAACTTGCCGGAATCGATCTCCCTCTTGTACCGGGTGGCGAACGCCTTGAAGCCTTCGGGAGCGAACATCGGCCATCCGCCGACGGGAACGATGGCGGCGAGGTCGGGCGTTGCAGTGCGCATATCCGTCATCTGCTGGACCGCCAGCGCCGGATCATCGTTGCAGAAGGTCGGAGAGCCCGCGACCTCGGTCCATTTCGAGCCCTTCAGCGCCTCACGGACGCCGTCGACGCGCTCGGCGAGGTTCTTGGCGCCCGGACCGCCCGAGACCATGGCGTATTTGCCGCCGTCGGGTCGCAGCTTCAGCAGCTGCTTGCCAAGCGCGAGGCCGAACTCCTTGTTGTTGGTACCGATATAGGCGATGCGCTTGGAGCCCGGCGCATCCGCATCGAAGGTGATGACGGGGATGCCCGCAGCAGTCGCCGCCTCGATCGACTTGGTCATGGCCGCCACGTCGGCGACCGAGATGGCGAGACCGTCGACCTTCTGGGTGACGAAGTCCTGGATGATCTGCGCCTGCGTCGCCGGCTCATGCTCCACCGGCCCCTTGTAGATGCACTCGATGTTGCCGAGCTCCTTGGCGCGCTTTTCGCAGCCGTCGCGCGCGAAGTCGAAGAACGGATTGTTCATCGCCTTGGGCACGATCACGAAGCGGTAGTTCGCGGCAAACGCCGGCGTTGCCATCATCGCAACGGCGATGCCGGCAAGAAGAAGTTTCCTCATTGTCTCCTCCACCCTTCTCTGGTGCCCATCCTCTCAAGATCGCCCCGGGAAGCGGACAGGCATCTACGTTGCCCTCCCGGAACGCGTCACTTCAGATCATCCGCGAGCGGACGCGGTCGACCAGTACCGCCAGGATGATGATCACGCCCACCAGCGTCTGCTGCCAGTAGGAGCTGACCTGCGCCAGCACGAGGCCGTTGCGGATCACCTCGAGCAGCACGCAGCCCACGATGGCGCCAAGCGGACCGCCGATGCCGCCGGCAAGGTTGGCACCGCCGATGACGGCCGCCGCGATCACGTTGAGCTCGTAGGACGTCGCCATGTTGGCCGGCGCCGATCCCAGCCAGCCGGAGATGATGATGCCCTGGAGCCCGGCGGCGAGCGCGCAGATCACATAGACCTCGATCTTCACCCGCACGACCGGGATGCCGGTCAATTCGGCCGCCTTCTCGTTGCCGCCGAGCGCGAAGACATGGCGGCCGAACGAGGTGTGGTGCAGGACCACGGCCATCGCCAGCGCGAGGACCACCAGATAAATGAAAGGCACGGGCAGGCCGAGCACGTCGCCCGAGGTGAGCGCGTAGAAATAGTCGGCGTCCGGTCCGCCCGGGAAACTGCCGCGCCCATTGGAGACGACATAGCCGAGCCCGCGCACGATCGAGAGCATGCCGAGCGTGGTAACGAAGGGTGACAGGCCGAGCACGGCGATGCAGAAGCCATTGACGAGCCCAGCGATCAGCGCAACGCCGAGACCCGCGGCGACGGAGACCAGCAGGATCAGGCCCGGCACATTGGCCAGCACGGTCTTGCCGTCGGCCGCCATGTGCACGAACAACGAAGCGCCGTACGAGCCCGGCGTCGACAGCTCGGTCATGACCATCGAGGTGATCATGGCGGAGAAGCACATCATCGAGCCCACCGAGAGATCGATGCCGCCGGTGATGATCACGAAGGTGACGCCGAGGGTGGCGATGGCGATGAAGGAGAAGTTCTTCGCCACGTTCTGCATATTGCCTTCGGTGAAGAAATAGGGACTGGCGAAATGCATGATCACCAGCAGCACCGCCAGCGCGATCAACACATAGCCGGTCTGGGAAGCGAAGATGCCGCGCTGCCACCACTTCGCCTTGCCGATATTGGTGAAGCTGATCGGGCTTTCCATGGGCATGGCCATCACGCAGCCTCCTTCGCGCCGGTGATGAGTGCGGTGACTTCCTCGGGGGATGTTTCGTGGATCGGCTTGTCGGCCCGCTTCTCGCCGCGACGCATGACGATCACCCGGTCGCAGACCGCGAAGACGTCGGGCATGCGGTGCGAGATCAGCATGACCGCGACTCCCTGCTCCTTCAACCGATGGATCAGGCCAAGCACCTGCTCGACCTGACGGACCGAGATCGCGGCCGTCGGCTCGTCCATCATCACGAGCCTCGCATTGGACAGGCGCGTCCGCGCGATCGCGACGGCCTGGCGCTGGCCGCCGGACATCTGCTTGACGAGATCGTCGGGGCGCGTCTCCGAGCGCAGCTCGCCGAACAGCTCCAGCGCGCGCGCCGCCATTGCCTTGTGGTCGAGCAGGGCAAGCGGGCCGAACCTGCGCTTCAGCTCGCGGCCGAGAAACACGTTGGCCGCCGCCGTCAAATTGTCGGCCAGCGCGAGGTCCTGGTAGACCACCTCGATGCCGATCGCACGGGCATCGACCGGACGACTGAATTGAACCGCACTGCCGGCGAAGCGAATTTCGCCGTGGCTGGGGCGGAAATTGCCGGCAATGATCTTGACCAGCGTCGACTTGCCCGCACCGTTGTCGCCCATCAGGCCGACCACCTCGCCCGGCGACACCTGCATGTCGACGCCATGCAGCGCGCGGATTGCGCCGAACTC
Organism: Bradyrhizobium sp. NAS80.1; assembly: GCF_001908205.1. GTDB lineage: Bacteria > Pseudomonadota > Alphaproteobacteria > Rhizobiales > Xanthobacteraceae > Bradyrhizobium. Next base: position 107,102 of record NZ_LGHL01000128.1, on the reverse strand, counting down.
CTTGCCGATGCCGGTCAGTTGGAGCACCGGCTGCCGTGTTGCTTCGCTGCCTACCATCATCAGCCTCGCTCAGACGTAACGGTTGACCAGGGATTCCAGATATTCCTGCCGTCCCGACCGCGGCTGCGGGTCGAAGCCGGGCCTGAGCGCACTGTCGGCGAGCTCGGCGAGCGAACGCTGGCCGCCGAGAATGGCGCGCCCCTCGGGGGTAGCCCATCCGCCGTAACGCTCGGCGAGCGGCGCGGTGAGGACACCGGCATCGACCATGTCGGCTGCGGCGAGGAACGCCCGCGCACACGCATCCATCGAGCCGACATGGGCGTAGATCAGATCGTCCGGGTCGATCGACTGGCGCCGGATCTTGGCGTCGAAATTGAGCCCGCCCGAGGTGAAGCCACCGCGGTTCAGGATCTCGTGGAACACCAGAGCAAGCTCCGGCACGTTCATCGCGAACTGGTCGGTGTCCCAGCCGAGCAGATCGTCGCCGCGATTGATGTCGAGCGAGCCGAAGACACCGAGCGCCTTGGCGAGCGCGACCTCGTGATGGAAGGAATGGCCGGCGAGGATGGCGTGGTTCTGCTCGATGTTGAGCTTGACGTCATTCAGGAGATCGTAGCGCTGCAGGAAGCCGTAGCAGGTGGCGACGTCAAAATCGTATTGATGTTTGGTCGGCTCCTTCGGCTTGGGCTCGATCAGGATCGGCCCCTTGAAGCCGATCTTGTGCTTGTGCTCGACGACCAGCGACACGAAGCGGCCGAGCTGATCAAGCTCGCGCCTGAGATCGGTGTTGAGCAGCGTCTCGTAGCCCTCGCGCCCGCCCCAGAGCACGTAGTTCTGGCCGCCGAGCCGGTGCGTCACCTCCAGCGCGGCGCGGACCTGACCGGAGGCGTAGGTGAAGATTTCGGGGTCGGGGTTGGTCGCGGCTCCCGCCATGTAGCGGCGATGCGTGAACAAATTGGCGGTACCCCACAGCAGGCGGACTTTCGCCGAGGCCATCTTCGCTTCAAAGAGATCGGCGATCGCATTCAGGTTCGCGACGGACTCCGTTAGCGAGGCGCCTTCGGGCGCCGCATCGACATCGTGGAAAGTGAAGAATGGGACATCCAGCAGGCGAAACAGCTCGAAGGCGACATCGGCCTTGGCCCGCGCCAGCGCCAGCGCATCGCTGCCGTGGTGCCACGGCCTCAGGAAAGTCTCGCCGCCGAAGGGATCGCCTCCCGGCCAGCAGAACGAATGCCAATAGCAGACCGCAAAGCGCAGATGATCCTCCAGCCTGCGGCCGTGCACGACCCGGTCCTTGTCGTACCAGCGGAAGGCGGGCGTGTTTCCTGCATCCTTGCCGGCAAAGGCGACAGGGGTGCTTGCATCGAAGAACTTGGTTGACGCGTTCACTTAAGCGGTCTCCTTCAATGCGGGATAAAGCCTGCGCCAACGCCGATAGGCCTCGTCATAGGCCGCGGCGACGGACGCACGGGGCGCGAAGCTCGCGAGCCGGCGCGGTCGGGTGCAGACCGCTGCGGGATCTTCGCTTGTGGCGGCGAGCCGGCCGAGCCGCGCGGCACCGAGTGCCGCCCCGACCTCGCCTTCCTCGACGCGGTGCACGGCAATCCCGAGCACGTCGGCGCAGATCTGCGCCCAGAGCGGCGAGCGCGAGCCGCCGCCGACCAGATCGACCTCGGCGATCGACCCGCCCGCCGCGCTGAGCGCCGCCAGATTGTCGCGCGCAGCGAAGGCGACGCCTTCGAGCACGGCCTGGACAATCTGCGCGCGCCCGGTCGCACCGCGCAGACCGACGAGCGCGCCGCTAGCAGCGGCATCATTGTGCGGCGTGCGCTCGCCATCGAGATAGGGCAGGAAGAACACGGAGCTTGGTGCGTCGACGTGCGCGCCGAGCGGCGCCAGCAGTGCAGCCGCAGGCGTCTCCATCACGCCGGCGAGCCAGGCGAGCGAGGCCGCAGCTGACAGCATCACGCCCATCTGGTGCCAAAGGCCGGGCAGCGCGTGGCAGAAGGTGTGCACGGCCGAAGCCGGCGCAGGCGCGAACCGATCTGTGACCCGAAACACCACACCGGATGTGCCGAGTGACAGGAACGCATCACCAGGCGCGATCGCGCCGAGCCCGATCGCGCTCGCCGCGCAATCGCCGGCGCCGCCGGCGACCACCACGTCCTTCGCCATACCCCAGCGCCGCGAAAATTCCGGCGCTAGCACGGCGCTCACCTCGCTGCCTTCGACGAGGCGCGGCATGTGATTGAGATCGAGCCCGGTGGCCTGCAGCAGCGCGGCGGACCAGTGGCGCCGACCGACATTGAGCCACAGCGTGCCGGCGGCATCCGACATGTCCTCGGCCATCTCGCCGGTCAGGCGATAACGCACATAGGCCTTCGGCAGCAGCACCTTTGCCACGCGCGCGAAAATGCCGGGCTCGTGTCGTGCGACCCAGAGCAACTTTGGCGCAGTGAAGCCGGGCATCGCCAGATTGCCGGCTAGCGTGCGCAGGGAGGGGCAGCGCTGCTCCAGCTCGACGCATTCGGCCTGCGAGCGTCCATCGTTCCAGAGGATGGCGGGACGCAGCGGGCGGCCGTCCCCGCCGAGCAGGGTTGCGCCGTGCATCTGGCCTGACAGCCCGATGCCGCGCACCTGCGCGACCTCGCGAGGATGGCGGGCGGCGAGATCGTCGACAGCGCCGGTCGCGGCGTCGACCCAGGCGTCAGGATCCTGCTCGGACCACAGCGGCGCTGGATGCGACAGCGCAAGCTCGCGCGCCGCCGTCGCGACGACCGCGCCGGCTTCGCTCACGAGCACCGCCTTCACACCGGACGTGCCGATGTCCATTCCGAGATACACGGCATCCTCCCCTTCGCCCGTCGCGATGTGCGAGCTTGCGTCGCCTTCCTCGCAACGGGCCTTCCAGAATTCCCGCCGTTCGGCCTTGCGACCTAGGGCAGATTGTCCCGCATCACGATGTCGATCCTGATCTTCTCCTGTTCGCGCAGGATCGGTTCGCCCCGCGCAAGCGCGAGCAGCACGCGCACAGCGGCGCGCGCCTCATGTCCCGGGTTCTGCGAGATCGCGGCATCCATCACGCCCTGCAACAGCAGACGGCGCGTCAGCGAGGTCACGTCGTGTCCGACGAACACCACCCGTTTCTCGCGCCCGGAATCGCTCGAAACCTTATCGGTTAACGCCTTGTCGGTTAACGCCTTGCCGACGCCTTGCGTGCCGGCGCCGACGTTATAAAGACCGACAATGTCAGCATGCCTGCCGAACAGCCGCGCCAGGAGCTGCTCCGAACGGTCGTCCTCGTCGCGCCCCTCCAGCACCGGCAGCACGCTGAGATCAGGGAATTCCGACGCCATCACCTGGTTGAAGCCGAATATGCGCTCGGCATGGTCACGCAGGCCCTGTGATCCCGCGACGATCGCGACCTTGCCGGATCGTTGGCCGATCAGCCGCCCGACCAGCGCCCCGGCGGTGCGCCCCGCGGCGATGTTATCGATGCCGACATAATGGTGGCGGCGCGACGACGGCACGTCCGAGACCAGCGTGACCACCTTGGTGCCGGCCTCGACGAGGTCGTTGACGGCGGCGCGGACGCTCGGATGGTCCAGCGCCACCACGGCGACGCCGTCGTAGTCGCCCGACAGCGCCTCCAGCGAAGCCGCGAGCACGGAGGGATCGAACACATCCGTGGCGACCATCTCGACGCTGAGGCGGCGGGCCGAGAGCCAGCCCGACATCTCGGCGAGATAGGCCTCGATCTGCTGCATGAACGGGTTCGGCCCCGAGGGCATCACGAAGGCGAAGCGGCGGGCGCGGCCGCGGGCGAGTTCGGCGGCAGCGACATGCGGCTGGAACGCGTTGCGCGCGATCGCCTCCTTCACGCGCAGGACCGTGTCCGGCCGCACGCCCGGGCGGTTGTGCAGAACGCGGTCCACCGTCGCGAGGCTCACGCCTGCTTCGCGGGCGATGTCCTTCAGCGTCAGCGCGGTGGTGGATGCGTCCTCGGCCATGGCTGAAGGCTAGCAGAGGCGCCTTGAGGTACGCAACTCATTTTGAGGGGCCAGTCGGCGTTTTCGAGCCCCGGTTGCACTGGAGCCGCGAACCGGCAGTTTCACCTACCGCTCAGGTCGAGCGTCAGGAACAGGCTGTTGGGATCTTCGACATAGCCTTCGAACGGGCCGCCGAGCACAAAACCATGCGCCTGGTAGAGCGCAACCGCCGGCCTAAAATAGTCCCACGAGCCGGTCTCGAGGCTGAGCCGCGCCATGCCGCGCGCGCGGCCCGCGGCGAAGATGTGGCTGAGCATCTGACCGCCAAAGCCGCGCCGCCGCGCGGCTTGCAGCGTGTGCATCGATTTCACCTCGCCATGATCAGGCGAAAGCGTCTTGAGCGCACCGGTCGCAACCAGCGTGTCACCGTCCCAGCCGGTCCAGAACGCGATATCCGGCGCGCGCAATCCGGAGAGATCGAGCGCATGCGCGCTGCCCGGCGCGGTCTGCGCCCGAGCGGCGGTGACGTGGTGATCCAGCAACGCAATGACGCGCGGATCAAAGGTGTCGCCGGTGCGGATCTGCATCGTCACGGTCTCACGCTACTCGCGAGCCGCTTCTGCATGAAGACGAGATCGAGCCAGCGGCCGAACTTGGAGCCGACCTCCGGCATGCGGCCGACCTCGACGAATCCGAGCGAGGCATGCAGGTTGATCGAGGCGGCGTTGGCGGCCTCGATTCCGGCGACCATGACATGCTTGTCCAGCGCTGTGGCGCGCTCGATCAGCGCGGCCAGCAGGCTGCGGCCAACGCCGAGCCGATGATGCCGCTCGTCGACATAGACCGAATTCTCCACCGTGTGGCGATAGCCGGGGAAGGGGCGGAAATCGCCGAAGGATGCGAAGCCGACGACATCCTTGCCCTTCATCGCGACCAGCACGGGATAGCCGGCTTCCTGTCGCGCGGAGATCCACTCGCGTCGCGAGGAGAGGTCGGCCGGGCCGTCGGTCCAGACCGCCGTGGTGTTGATCGCTGCGAAATTATAGATGGCGAGGATATCGGCCGCATCCTCCAGCGTTGCGTCCCGCACGATCAGTGACATCACGTTTTCCCGTAAGAGGTGCCGCGCCGCGTGATGATGACGTAGCGCGCATCCTGTTTGGTTTCGTTCTCGAAGATGACCGCACGCATCACATCGAAATCCAGGCAGTCGCCCTCACGCAGGCGCACTGCCTTGGCATCGATGTGAACGGCGATCGCGCCTTCCAGCATCAAGAGCTGCTGGGTGAAGGCGTTGCGGCCCCAGGGGCTGTACGGCACCCGCGCGCCGGCCGGCAGGTCGACGACGATGATCTCGATGCCGCTCGCCGCACCCGTCGGCGAGGCATGACGTCTGCGATAGCCGCTCTCGGGATCACGCCAGTGCGGCTGATCGGCCAGCCGGACCAGCCGCTCCGGCGGCTTTTCGGCGAGCGCGACCACGTCGCTTAGCGACACGTCGAGCGCGGCGCAAAGCTTGCCGAGCAGCGCAGCAGTCGCGCTGCTCTGCGCCCGTTCCACCCGTCCGATCATGGCCCGGCTGACACCGGACCGTGCAGCGAGTTCATTCAGCGTCATCCCGGCCTGCGTCCTCAGCGTCTTCAAGCGGCGACCGATCGCGCGATCGAGTTTTTGCTGGTCCATTCTTGTTGGTCCTGGCCTTCGTCCAAGCATCGCCCGGCGCAAGGACCGCAGCCGCCGGCCAGGAGAAGCTTAGGCCGATGGAGCGGTGAGTGCCGGGAGCGAAGGGCTAATATATTAGAATCTTGGCGCGACACACGAGCGCTGCAAAGCCCGATGGCGTCACCGCCCTCTCGATTCGACCGTCGCATTCGGCCAGCGGCAGGCATTTGCAAGCCTGGCGCGGACGGTATCGATGCCGGCCAGGTCGAAGATCGCGCTGCTGATGCGTCCCGCATCGTCCGTCACGGATATCGACGTCCTTCCACCGCCGAGCCCGCGCACCAGTTCGACCGTTTCGTCCGGCATGACGGCAGTGCGACCGTCGACCGCCAATCGCCAGCGCATCGGCCGTGCCGCCGGTTGATCGGGGGAGATCACGACCTCGACGCTTCCACCGCGCAAGGCGCGCCAGACGCCGTTGGCGCCAAGGGACATCTCGGTCCGCAGGTTGCGGCAACGCAGCACGAGCGTCTCCGGCGCGTCGGCCGCGACCGGGGGAAGCGCGTACAATTTGGCCACGAAGAGCGGAGAGAAGTCCCTCGGAGAGGTGGTCTCGCTGACCAGCCAACCTTTGCCGGCTGGAAGTGCCGCGGTGGTGTCGTCCGTATTGGGCTGGGCGGCCACTGGCGGCGGTTCGGGCGCCGGTGGCGGTTCGGGCGCTGGTGGTGGCGGTGGCCCCGGCGGCGTGCGGGCGCGCGGTTTGGTGGGTGTATCGCCCGGCTGCCTGGCCTCTTCTTTGTTTTTGTTGCCGAACAAGCTATCGAGGCACTGCTCCTCCGCGCTGAGCGCCTTCAACCTGCAAGCGAGACTAGCCGCGGTGTCGCTACCGGCCTGATCGCAGACCGCTTCGGCTGCTCGCGTTTGGGCAACGCATTCGTCCAGCCCCTTCAGCGTGCTGGAAGCGGGTTGACCGTGGGCTTCCGCGATCTCGAGGCTGGCGAACAGGATGGCGACGAGCCACCTCATGGACGTCCCGTCCGATTGGCCATGTGGGGATCCTGCCAATTCTGGGCCGCCTTCAAGCGCTGCAGTCCCGGAACACTGGCAGACGGATTGGCGTCCTTCCACTTCGGATCGAAGCCTGGCGTACGCAGCTGATCGAGCTTGCCGAACAGCTCGTTCACGAAGGCCTTGACACGGTCATAACGCGGCGAGCCGGGATTCCAGTTATAGGCGACCAGGACCGTCGGCACCGCGATCGTTTCGACAGTTTGTCCCGCCGGCACCAGCGCGGGATAGTCGGCCGATGTGAGCGAAGCCGACACGTAATAGTCGGCCAGCCTGGGATCAAACGGCACCGGCAGGAACTTGAAGCCCTCGTCCCATTTGCGCTTGACGAACGCGTCCACCGGCTTGGAGGTGACGAAGACCACGGCTGCCATCTCGCCCTCGCCCTTGCGCATCTGCTCCAGCGCAACCGGGTGAGGCACGAAAGTCTTCTCCACCTCGATACCGAGGCGGCTGAAAATGAGTGGACCCGAATAGGCGGCGGCAGTGCCCTGCGTGTTGAAGTTCACCTTCTTGCCCGCGAGGTCGGCGAGCGATTTGATCTCGGGACGCACGAAGACATGCAGCTCGGACGGGAACAGGTTCATCACCTGGACGATACGGCTTCCAATCTCGGGCACCTGGGCGCGGTACTCGTCGAGCGAATCGCTGTTGATGATCGCGAGGTCGACCCCCTTGAGATAGAGCAGATCATTGACGTTCTCGGTCGGCCCGCGCGTCACGATCGGAAGCACATGCACCTTTCCGCCATCGTTGACGACACGTGAGATTTCGGTGGCGAAGCGGAGCGGCGCGCCTTCCAGCAGTCCGGCGGCGAGACCGACCGAACCCGCATTGATGCGATCCCGCACCTCTGTTTCTGCGCTCCGTGGCTGAACGGGGCGCGTGGCGTGGCTACTGCGCGTCGGCGCAGGTGCCGCCCGCTCAGCGTGCCGTTTTTCACCGCCGGTCCTGTTGGCATGTTCCGCGGAAGCGGGCAGCACGAGCAGCGACAAGGCCAGTATGAACAGCAGCTTGCGCATCATCGCAGCCTCCCCTCGTTCGCCTGCCTACGGCCGGACGTAGCTCCAGCCCTTCTCCTGCAGCTCCATCATATGCACGACGCCCGAGGGAACCATGGACGCTTCCGGCAGCAACTCGAGCGGCTTGCCTTCCTTCTTTTCCATCCCTTCCCTGGTGACGCCGCATGCAGCGAAGCGAACCTTGTTCGGGAAGGCGAGGTCCGCCATCGCGTGAATGCGATCTGCGACGGGCGTCGTATCCTTGCGCAGCATATGCAGCCCCGGACCGAATGCCACGATCTCGACATCGGCCTCTTCGCCCTTTTTGCGGTAGTAGTCTAGCACATTGGTGGCGTTGTTGAGCGCGAGATTCATCACGGCCGGGTCGTTCTGGTCGACCTGGATCACGAGCCGATGCTGCGCCGGCTTGGCCGGGCGCGCGGCGATGTGCTTCTTCGGGATCATGGCGTGTGCCGAGATCGCAGGGCCCGGCTGTTGCTGCATTGAGGTCATGGCACACGCCGAGCTGAGTGCGAATGTGGCAAGCATGGTTGCGACGATATGGATTCGTGCATCAGGCATGGACCATCTCCCGTCTGCGTTTTGCGCTCCGCATGCGGTGCAACGCGCCTTACCTCGATCCGAGGCGTTGACCTGACGTGTTGACGTTACGCTTGAATTTGCGTGAGCGGCGCCGAGAACCGCAAAAGCATGAACTCCGCGCCTGTCCCTCGACAGCCACCAGTTCGTGCTAAGCACAATGGACTAAGCACAAAGTGCAGCATTTCTACGTACCGTTGTGCCACAGTGGATCGTCAAAGACAGATCTCACTATCCCAGTCGAACGGCGCCCTCGATGCCCATGCCGCCGACCTCGCCCGTCGGCCATGCAACGGTGAATACTGGCGAGTGCAAGCCGCCCGCAGCGATCGACTGAGCGCCGAGCCGATATCCCTTGCGCAAGACGACAGTAAGGTCCGATGCTTTCAGCGCCGACGCGTTCAGGAGGCGTTAGCCCGTGCAAGTTCGGGAGCCTCACGGCGCCGCTCGCTGCGCTCCCTCCGCCGTTTAGCCCGCTCGACGGTCAAGCGCCGCGGGAGCACAGGTACAGTTACCCTTTCGGTGGTAGCCCCCGCGAGCAGTTCATCGGCTCCCGGGCGTGCCTCCATGAGTTCCAACACTAGCCGCCCCTTCTCGGTGATCTTCCAACCGCCGCTTTCGCGCGTGACGAGGCCTTGCGAGAAGATGTCCAGGTTCGGAACGCGCGAGGCGAGCCGTTTGGTCCGGTCGGCCCAGTCCCGGCCGCTGGTCGCCAGGAACGCCATGTCCCGCTTGAGGTCGGTCATCACGGCGAAGCCCTCCGGGTAGCTGACCAAGATTTTCAGGACCGTAACCTGGAAATTCACGGCGCCCCTCGTCCGGTTAACACCACATGGACGCTTGCAAGAGGGCCTTGCGTCCTCAATGCTTCGGGCGAGACATTGCCGTTGGTCGCGGCTTCCAGAATCTTCGAGGCGACGTGCGTGCGCACTCCGGTTTCACGCCGCGAAACGCTCTCGCAGACTTCATCGAGGACCGCGCGCAACAGCGAAGTGGTGGCCGTGTCGAACATGGGACGCCCCTCAGCGGGAAAGCTCCACTTTATCTTCGCTGCTTCGGCGTGAAATTCAAGAAATGTTAGACACTGCAATGGGTCAGAAAAACTGACTTAGTCCGAGGCTAGACCATCAGTGCGCTGCCACAGATGATCCCAGCGTACGAATTCAAAATCGTGGCTTCAGACTCTTCTCGATTGCCTTCTCGATATGTTTGGAAAGCTTGTTCCCGGACTCTTGGTTCATTAAGCAGGCGGGACGAAGCTGGAGCGGCTTCCTAAGCGCACAGTCATTTCGCGGAACTGGAAGCGAACGCCTGCCTGCTTCTTCCAGTGTTTTCTGCAAGCGGGCCGGGACATCGTGCACGGATGGGCTCCGCGCGTTGTCCCGGGTTCGCAGCGGGACATGAGATCGGACACGCAGCCATGCGAGTCTGCCATGTTGTGAGAGGTGGGCGGTGACGCGCGGGTTCTATTAGCCTGATTTGTGCGGGCGATTCGACCCCTGAGCTTCGTTCGCTTCCGCCTCGGCCAGCAGCTTTTGAATGGTCTTGCGCTCGCTGTCGGTCGTGTTGGGATCCGCGAGTCTTCGTTTGAAGAGAGCGATGTTCTCGCTGTGGATGTACCGTTCCAAGCCGTTCCTCCTGCCTGTTCTGGAGGTGTCATGTCACGGTCCGTAGCTTAAGGGTGCTCATTAGGCGATAGGGCGAATTGACCTAACAAGCACCACCACGCCCATCCGCCTCGCGAGCTGCTGGGCCTGATCGAGCGCATCGGCAAGGCCGGCGCCGCGCTATTCGACACCACCACCTCGCAGGGGCGGTTGTTATCGACCCTGCTAGCGGCAATGGCCGAGTTTCAGCACCATCTGATCCGCGAGCGCACCGGAGAGGGTCGGAAGCGCACCATGGCGACAGGCGTCAACTTCGGCCGGAAGCCGAAGCTGTTTGACTTCCAGCGCAAGGAAGCGCTCAAGCGCCGTACTGCCGGCAGACGCTGGCCGGGATCGCGAAGGGCTACGCCATCGACATCAGCATGATATCGCGACTTAGCTGATCTCGATCTCGATCCTGTCGATTCGACGTGCGCAGTTCAGTACCCTGACTTGGCCTTTGCACCGCTGGTCGCTTTTCCGGTCGTCGTTCCGGTTGACATGCCGGTCGTTGTGCCAGGCGCCATCTTCTTCCCTGCATGGTGAACTTTGTGGGTCGTCTGGTGGGACTTCGACATGGCGCTTGTGGCTGTTGGAGCGACGCTTAGGCCGATGGCCACAGCTCCCGCAATGAGTGCCTTGAGCATGGCAAACCTCCAGTCGGCCCTGCCCCGAAAGAAAACCGACGGATCGGTGAAAAGTTCAATTCTACGCCCGATTTCCGCCATCTACATCGCTGGCCTCACCATGCGCGAGATCGCCAAAACGCTCGCGCGGGAGGAGGAGTCGGTCGAGAGATCATCCGCCGATACGTCGGACGGAACGCCGCCATCAAGGCGCGGATCAGTAAGCTCGAGGCCAAAGAGCGAACAAACCCTGCAAAACCATCCGCCACATTTCGACTAAGGCTTGGAGCGGGCGAAGGGAATCGAACCCTCGTATGCAGCTTGGGAAAACGATTCCTGCATAAATAATGACGAGCATTTCGCGAAGACGGTCGTTGCATGGCGGGACGCGAAGACCGTCGGTCTTACGATCCGCATTATCCCGGGTAAGCCCGTCTGGCACGTCCGCAAACAGGAGACGACGCTCGATACGTAGGCGAACAAATCCGACTCGCCGCTGGCGTAAGCGTGATTTGCGCGCGATGACCCACCTTCTCGTGGGGGGCCGCGTTTCGTCCGAGCGATAGAGATTTTCGGCCTGCCCCCGGCGACAACGCGGAGTTACTCGATCGTATGCTTGCCGATCGAGAGCGAGCGAGGACGCTACCTACGCCTCCCTTCTGGACTTGGGGTCTGCTGACTCAAGAATTCCTCGCATACAAAAATCCAAAGCTCAAAGCGAAGTACAGAAAGGCCTATGAGCGTTACCTGACACTACCAGAGTTCGATCGCGCATTTCTGAACTTAACCATCCGTGGGCCATCGTTTTGGACGACGATCCGTCACCACGTCTCGAAAGGATTTGCGGCTTTTTCCTGCCGTACCGAGATAGAACTCCCTCACATCCTCATTCTCGCGCAATGCCGTCGCCGGCCCCTCCATGACAACACGCCCATTTTCCAGGATGTAGCCGTAGGTGGCGTACTTCAACGCCATATTGGTGTTCTGCTCCGCCAGCCGGCCTGGAGGAAACCGAACAATACGTAAATCCGCCCGTTCTCCGTCTTGAACCATTGCGGCTGCTCATCGAAACACCAATCCAGCATGTAGTCGTACCATCTATGCCTTCGCTAACGATGATGAACGTGTGGCCGAGATTGAGGACGGGTTCTCGCCCCAGATCGCCGTGGCGGCGAAAGTGCTCAACCGCACCGTCGACGTCGTGGTGGTGATGCCGAAGGTTTTGCTGTAGCGGTACTTCCGCCGACGCATACGGACGGGGTATAGGCCCGCATCCATCGCGTCTCAACGCACCATGCCCGGACAACTGATGCCTGCTCTTTCCATTCTCGATCTGGTTCGTGTCACGGAGAGCACCGACGCGCGGGGTGCGCTCGCCAACGCTCGCGACGTCGCCATTCATGCCGAACGGTGGGGGTACCGGCGCATCTGGGTGGCCGAACACCACAACATGCCTGGCATTGCCAGCGCTGCGACTGCTGTCGTGATCGGGCACATTGCGGCCGGAACGAAGTCAATCAGAGTGGGCGCGGGTGGCATCATGCTGCCCAATCACGCGCCATACGTCATTGCCGAACAGTTCGGCACTCTGGCCCGGTTGTTTCCCGGGCGCATTGATCTCGGCCTCGGCCGTGCGCCCGGGACCGACCAGCTTACGCTGCGCGCGCTCCGGCGCACGCCCGAAGCTGCGGAAAACTTCCCACAAGACGTTCTTGAGGTTCAAGCCTTCCTGGCTCCGGCCGGGCCAAACCAGCGCATCCAGGCCGTCCCGGCGGCGGGCACGGAAGTCCCGCTGTGGATCCTCGGCTCGAGCAATTTTGGCGCCATGCTGGCGGCGGAGCTCGGCCTTCCTTACGCCTTCGCCTCCCATTTCGCACCCGAACTGCTCATCCCTGCCCTTCAGATCTACCGTACGCGCTTCAAGCCCTCGGAACAGCTCGACCGCCCTTACGCGATGGTCGGCGTGAACGTCATCGCGGCGCCCACGGATGCAGAGGCGCGCAGGCTGGCGACGACGCAGCAGATGTCGTTCACCAACATTTTTCGCGGTCAGCGAGGACTGAGCAAGCCGCCGATTGATGATATCGAGACCTACTGGTCGCCCGCGGAGAAGCTGCAGGCGATGGGTATGCTTGCGCGTTCGATCGTCGGATCACCGGACACTATCCGCTTGGGTCTAAAAGCATTGGTGGCGGAAACCGGAGCTGACGAGGTGATGGTTGTGTCGGACGTGTACGACCATTCGATGCGTCTGCGCTCATTCGAGATAATCGCAGACACGATGCGCAACGAGATTTGAGCCGAAGCAAGTCCAACGGGTGCTGCTCACAGAGCTTTCCGAGACCATACGATTTGTGACCTGGGTACTGACGGCGCATCCCCATGCACAGTTTGGGAAAGCGAGAGGGTCGCTCGAGTCGCTCGTACTCGTAACTTATGAAGCCATATCCGGCTTTTCGTTTGACTATCTTCACTAGCGCATCGGCACAACTGACGACGGTTCATTCAAAGCACGAGCGACTGGACGAACTTGGATACAGGCGGGGCTTTCCCACGCCCTCGCGTAAGGTGGAATTTTGGTCCGAAACATTCGCCGGTCATGGCTACTCGGCGCTTCCGGATGTTCTCGGGACCGCCGTTGACACACTTGTAGCTCCAGCAGGCCGACCGACGGGCGATTTGCCGCCCGTGATCCGAGGACTTCGATTACAGATTTGTAGGGGCGTTGTATCGGAAGGACAGGAGAACGAGAAATTCGGCGCCTACAAGGCCACGCAAACTTAATTCTACGAGGAAAACGTGCTTTGGAGCGGGCGAAGGGAATCGAACCCTCGTATGCAGCTTGGGAAGCTGCCGTTCTACCATTGAACTACGCCCGCGGACGTGCGCTCCGCGCCCACCCTGATTAGCCGAGACGGCGCCTCGCGCCAAGCGCTTTGGCGTGCCTAGCCGAACAGTTGTTAACTTCCTGGTAAGATTCCAGGTGCGCCGAATTGTGGCGGTGTTATGATTTCGGGTCTGGGGAGAGACGTGCACTGAGTGGGGCGTGTGCATGGTGGGGCTTACTTACACGATATTCGACACGGCCATAGGGCGCTGCGGCATCATTTGGAGCAGCACCGGCGTGGTGGCCGTGCAATTGCCGGAGGCGCGGGAGATCGACACGCGCCGCCGGATTTTTGCGGTTCATCCCGAGGCGCGGGAGCAGCGGCCGTCCGGCAATGCCGAGCTTGCGATCGAGGGCATCGTAGGCTTCCACGCGACGGCTCCTGGCGCTGGAGGGCGCCCATCCGATCGCCAGCAAGACGCTGTTCGAGGTGTTGCTGCCCGTTGCCCCGCCGAGGCCGTCCACCTAGATAGGTGGCATGGAAGACACCACGCTGCTGACGACGCCCTTGATGACCGTCTCCGAGTTTCGCTGCGATGCGGGACCGGACGACTTGCCGTTTGCCGAATGCCGCACTGGCCATTCCATTGCCTATGTCCGCTCGGGCAGTTTTGGTTGCCATTGCCGCGCCGGCTTCTTCGAGTTGGTGGCGGGCTCGATGCTGGTCGGCGCGCCCGGCGACGAATACACATGCACGCATGAGCATGTCAGCGGCGACGTCTGCCTGTCCTTCTTCCTCGGTGAGGATCTCGTCGATGCTCTCGGGGGACGTCGCGAGATCTGGCAGGTCGGCGCGACGCCGCCGCTGCCCGAGCTGATGGTGCTGGGGGAGCTGGCCCAGACGGCAGCAGATGGCAACAGCGATCTCGGTCTCGATGAGGTCGGACAGATTCTCGCAGCTCGCTTCGTCGATGTCGTCTCGGGTAAGGCGCGCAAGCAGGCTACGCCCACCGCGCGCGACCGCCGCCGCGCGGTGGAAGCCGCGCTGTGGATCGACGACAATTCGCATGCCGAGGTCGACCTCGAACAGGCCGCACGACAGGCTGGTTTGAGCCCGTTCCATTTCCTGCGGCTGTTCTCGAGCGTCCTCGGCGTCACCCCGCATCAATATCTGGTGCGCTCGCGCCTTCGGCATGCGGCGCGCCTGCTCGCCGATGACGACATCGCGGTCACCGACATAGCTTATGACGTCGGCTTCGGCGACCTCTCCAATTTCGTCCGCACCTTCCACCGCGCCGCCGGCGTGTCGCCGACGAAATTCCGCCAGGCCTCACGGGGGGAGCGCAAGATTCTCCAAGAGCACTTCGCCCTCAACTGACTAGGGTCGTCTCCGGCGCGCGCCACTCACGGCGCGCTTTGCAACGGAGACGATCATGTATGACCACATTGGCCTTCGCGTTACCGACCTCGACGCGGCCACGCGCTTCTACACCGCAGTGCTGGCGCCGCTCGGTTATGTCCTTTGCTCCAGCGGCGACGGCTATGCCGGCTTCGGGCCGAAGGGCGAGCCGGCGCTCTGGCTGCACCTGAACAAGGGACGGCAGGCCGACGGCGCGCACATCGCCTTCCGCGCCAAGGACCACGATGCGGTCAAGGCGTTTCACAGCGAAGGGCTGAAGAGCGGCGGCCGCGACAATGGCGGCGCCGGCCCGCGCAAGGATTACAGCCCGACTTACTATGCGGCGTTTTTGATCGATCCCGACGGCAACAATGTCGAGGCGGTTTGCGCATGAGCGTTAGCCGCGTACGAGATCTCGTAGGGTGGGCAAAGCGAAAGCGTGCCCACCAATTGCTCGCGACAATGCGATGAATGGTGGGCACGGGGCTACGCGCCTTTGCCCACCCAATTCTGCATTTTGAGGAACTCTCATGGCCTCCATCCACAACGACATCCCCCTCTCCGCCTCCGCGCACGACGTCTGGGACGCGGTTCGCGATTTCGGCGCGCTGCATCAGCGGCTGGTGCCGGGCTTCGTCACCGCGTGCACGCTCGACGGCGATGCACGGATCATCACGTTCGCCAACGGCTCCGTCCTACGCGAGGTGCTCGTCGACTGCGACGATGCGCGGCAGCGCCTGGTCTATGCCATCAACAACGAGCAGCTGAAGTATTACAGCGCTTCGGTGCAGGTAATCGCCGAAGGCGAGACGAGGTGCCGGCTGCTCTGGATCATCGACATGCTGCCGAACGAACTTGCGGCTTACATCCAGGGACAGGCGAAGGAGGCCGTGTCCGCCATGCACAGGGCGTTTCCGCCAGCCGCCTAGGCTTCTGTTGAGCATGATCCTTTCGAAAAGCCGCCGCACGCTTTTCCGGATCATGCTCGCGCCTGCGTGACTTTTTTCACAGAGCCATCCCCGCCTCAGTCCTAACGATGGCACCGTGCGTCCGGTTGGCTCAGCTCTCCCCGCGAAGCCACGCACGCGAGGAGCATGCCATGAGAGGTGCTGACAAGGTGATCTGCCAGGCAGCTGCCGTACTGCTGTTGTTATCGATCGCAAGCGCGCCGGCGAAGGCGCAGTTCCTCGGCGGCGGCGGAGGTGCCGGCGGCGAGGACATGATGACCCAGATGGCGCCAATGCTGGAGATGATGAAGGCGAAGATGGGCAAGCGCCGCTTCGCCTTGCTGATGCAGACCATGGGCCCGATGATGGGCCGCATGATGGAGAACGGCGGCGGGCTCGGCGGCATGATGGGCGGCGGTTTTGGCCCGCCGAATTATGGCGGCTCTGCGCCGATGGGTGGAGGCGTCACCATGCCGACCGGGATCGGCGGCATGGGCAGCGGCGATATCATGGGCATGCTCGCTGGTTCCGGCGGCGGCGACATGATGGCGATGATCCCGCAACTGATGCGGCTCGCCAATGTCGGCGGCAGTGGCGGTCATCGCCGCCACATGCATCGCTGAAGCGCGGCAGCGTACAGCCGCCGCGCCAAGCGGATGATGCGTCGCTGATATCAGATCCGATCGTTGATAAGGATGCCGGAAAGCGAAGGGTCGCTCGCCTTCGTCGGGTCGCTTGGTCGCGTCGCGCTGTAGGTCGAATCCGCGAGCGAATTTTTCAGCGACTGAAGAAATTGTTCAAGCAGGTCCGTCGCCGAATTGCCGCTCGACGAAGTGTCCGCGCCGCTGGCCGCAGAAGACCCGCTCGCATTCGTCGTGTCGCTTGATCCCATCGCACCGGAAGAGGTCGAATCCGTGAGCAGGCTTTTGAACGAATCGAGGAATTGTTGAAGCAGGTCCGTCGCCGAACTGCCGCTTGACGAACGATCCGCGCCGTTGGCGGGAGGAGGTCCGTCGGATGGCGGCGGTCCGCCTGCTCCGCCCGGTCCACCTGCCCCACCCGGTCCATGGGAGAGCGCTGCCTTGAAGATACCTTGCAGCTCGGTGGCCTGCTGGTCGGTCAGCTTGCCGGCCCAAACTTCCTGCTGGATGAGATCATCGATCTTCGACTTGAAGGCTTCAGGCGGTGATTTGCTGCCGCTGGACTGATCGCTCGCACTGCTTGATTGCAAGGCGGAGTCAATGTCGCTGAGCGCGGACGACAGTGCCGATTGATCGGACGAACTGATCGCGCCTGAACTGACTTCCGCTTGCAGTTCATCTTGTAGTCGCTGCAATGGTGATGCGTGATGGTGGTGGGAGGAGAGCGCCGAAATCGAGGTCATGTGGCTTTCCGCTTTTGATGGACTCGATGCGACGTTGTCCCCAAGAGCTGGCGCGGAGCATTCGGCAAGACCAGCTCCGGTTACTCGAAGTTGCCAAAGGTCGGCTAGGAACATTCAGAAACAAAAATCCGGCAAGGCGACTTCACCTACCTCACAAGCGTGCACCGCGCCCTTATTCGTACACGTCCTAGTCCGCCGCGGCCGAAAGAGCCGGTCTGATTGCGGGCTTGCTCTCGCGCGGTCCCCAGCGTGTCAGCACCACGCTGGAGCACGAGAGGAGGCCGAGCACGACCATCGAGCTTGCAGCCAGCCAGAAGAAACTCTGCGCGGTGGCGTCATGCGTGGACAGCCACCAGCCGCACGCAGCGATGTAGATGAGACGCGCAGTCTGCGCCAGCACCGGGCCGATCACCTTCGCCGCGCCTTGCGAGGAGAAGTACATCGTCGAGGCGAGGCCAATGAAAGCGTAGAATGGCGCCACCGTCGACAGATATTGGTGGCTGGCCGCGCGCACGGTCACGCTGTCCGTAAAGATGTTGACCCAGAGATCGGGGAAGATCGCGACCAGACATGCCGGCGCGCCGACGGCAACGAAGGCGCTGGCACCCGCGATCCAGGCGATGCGCCGGGCGCGCGCGATGCGACCGGCGCCGACCGCCATGCCGATCATCGGTACCGAGGCGATGCCGAACGAGAACGCGATCGAGGTCAGCAGGAATTCCAGCCGCGCGCCGATGCCGTAGCCAGCGAGGATCGGGGTGCCGAACTTCGCCAGCATGTGGGTGAAGATCGAGATCGTCAGCACCGATTGCAGCGGCGAGAAACAGGCGATCGCACCGACCTTCAGGATGTCGAAGAACATCGCCCATTGGACGCGAAGTCCGCGCAACTTCGGCACAACGCGCGCGCGCCCCGAAAACAGGTACCAGCCCATCACACAGATGTTCATGGAATAGGCGATCAGCGCGCCGGCCGCGACGCCGCGCATGCCGAGTTGCGGCACCGGCCCGAGCCCGAGCCCCAGCGTGCCGCCGAGCACGACCTGCCAGACCGCGGAGTTGAGGATCAGCAGCGACGGCAGCTTCATGTTGCCGGTGCCGCGCAGGACTCCGGCCATAGTGTTGAGCAGCCAGGGCAGCACGGCGCCGCCGAAGAATACCTGGGTGTAGGCGACCGCATGCGTGAGCACATCGCCGCGGCCACCGAGCAGCTCAAGCACGCGCCGCCCGAAGACCAGCATGCCCAGCATGAAGACGAGGCCGAAGGTGACGCCGATCAAGAGCGCATGCGCGGCAAGCGTGCCGGCGCGCTCGCGATCACCGGCGCCGAGCGCACGTGCGATGGCTGAGGCCACCGCGCCGCCCATGGCGCCGCCCGACATCGTCATGGTCAGGATCACTGTCGGAAACACCAACGCCATCGCGGCAAGTGCCTCGACGCCGAGCCGGCCGATATAGGAGGTCTCGGCGATCACCACGCAGGTGCCGGCGGAGAGCGCGACCACGTTGGGCCAGGCCAGCCCCACCAGCGTGCGCAGGATCGGCCCGTCGGTCAGCGCGCTCTTGACCGGTCGCGGGGGCGGTGGCAGCGGACGTTCTTGTTCATCGACCGGGATTTCGGCGATGTCGGACATTTCCTCTCCCGGGCACAAGCGCCATTTGCGGCGCGGCAATGACTAGGTGTGCCAATCAATTTCATCGCGCGAAAGGCGCGGCGAGAGGCTTGTTAGCACGGTGCGCGCCGATTCCTCCTGCGCCAGGTGCAGGCGTGCCCTGCGGCAGCGCATTTCAAGAGATGGAATTACCCGATGGTCCAGACCAGTGGCGGGCGGCCGCTTGGCGTCGGGCGCAGATGCACGCCGATGTGCCGGCCGCATCCCGCGGCCAGCCCTTCGAACAGGCCCTCCAGCACCCTGGCGCAGGCGCGGTGATAGTCGGCGACATCTTCCATCAGCTTCCAGCTCTGCTGGCGGATCTCGAACGTGCCTTCGGATTGCGAGGTCCCGGCGGTATCGTCCTGCGCGGCGAACAGGGCATTGAGGAACGATGCGAATTCGCGCGCACCGCCGCGGTTCATCGCGAGCGCGGCTGCGACCTCGTCGAAATATTGCATGCCGATCAGCTTGCCGGTGAGGTGCAGGAGATAGCCGGCATCCTCCAGCCCGAACAGCTGCACCATCACGGGCGCGGCGGTGCGCACATATTCCATCGCGTAGTTGCGATAGGCTTTTTCGAGCCGCGGCTTCGGCCAACTCGAGACAGGCAGCGCCGGCGCAGTCTTGGCGTCGAACAGCGGCGCTTCCAGATGTCGCGCGAACACCAGACGCTGCTCGAGTTCGAGCGGATGGTCGTATTGAAAGTAGTAGCCTTCGAGCCCGTCCTGGCCGTCGACGCTCTGCTTGGTGCAGACGAAGCCAAGTCTGGTATCACCGAGCGCGACGCCGTTGTTCGCGTGCCAGCCGCGCAGCATCGCGCGGCTGACCTCGCCCGGCACGCCGCAGATCGCAGTGCCCCTCCAGATCCAGCGCGGTGGCGGATAGCGGATCCACGCTTTGACATCGCTCTCATACATGTATTCGACATGCACGCCGCCGATCCAGTTGGAGAGATAGTGGTATTGCGCGGCGGCCACCGCCGGAGGCAGATGGCTGAGGCCGAGCTTTTCGAGCCCTGGCAGAAAGCGCTCCTGCTGCTGGCGGCGAAACACGCGGAAGACGAATTCGGCCGCATCCGCGGTGCCGCGCCGCGTGACCACGGTGAGGATGAGGCCGGTGAAGTAGGCATGATAGAGATCGGCGACCGCGCGCCAGCGCTTCCATTGGGCTTCCTGCGCAGAATCAGCCGTCGCGGTCATGTTCGCTCCCGATCGTTGTTTGATCGAGTGTGTCACTGCACCCGGTGACAGGCAAGCTGACGCCCATGCAGGGCGCCCTGCATGACAGCCCGTCAATTCCGCATCACGAATTTTGCGCAGCTTTGGCGGCTCGCTCACGCTCGACACGCTCGGTGACGTCGCGCGCCATCGCGACCGATCCGAGCACTGCGCCGCCGGCAGCTCGCACCAGCGCGAAGGTCATTTCGATGTAGAGCTTGCGTCCGCTCTTGTGCAGCGCGCGGGTGAGCGTCGGCCGGCCGGCGAGCTTCATGCTGCCGCTCGCAATCGCGGCTTCAAAACCCTTCCAGTGCGCGGCCCGCAGATGTTCGGGAACGATCAGATCGAGATTTTGGCCCAGCGCCTCGTCCGCCGAAAAACCAAACAAGCCCGTCGATGCACGATTCCAGCGCACGATCGTGCCGGAGCGATCCGAATAGATCAGCGCGTCCGCGACGTCTTCGACGATCTTTGCATCAAGTTCGGATGGATTGGCCATTCCACTACCTCGCATGTAGCTCGGACTTCGCTACGTATCCTGCCACACATTCGGCGTCACCGCCCGACTTGATCGGGCGATGCGCCTGCTATCGAGCCTGATACGCCGCGGCCTACTGGGTTCCCCGCCTTCGCGGGGAATGACAGCGGGGCGAGCTACAGATCGCTACACCCGAAAATGCTTCGATAGTTTGAGGCCCTGCGCCTGGTAGTTCGAGCCGATCCGCTGGCCGTACATCGCGTCGGGGCGGGCCAGCATCTTCTCGTAGACCAGGCGGCCGACGATCTGGCCGTGTTCGAGGATGAAGGGCACTTCGCGCGAGCGCACCTCCAGCACGGCGCGCGCGCCCTGCCCGCCGGCGCCGGCATAGCCGAAGCCGGGATCGAAGAAGCCGGCATAGTGAACGCGGAACTCGCCGACGAGTGGATCGAACGGCACCATCTCCGCGGCGTAATCGGGTGGCACCTGCACCGCCTCTTTCGAAGCGAGAATATAGAACTCACCGGGATCGAGGATCAGGCTGCCGTCGGGGCGGGCCGAGATCGGCTCCCAGAAATCCTCCATCGAATAGCCGGAACGCCGATCGACGTCGACGACGCCGGTGTGGCGTTTGGCGCGGTAGCCGACGAAGCCGTTCGCCTTTTCGCCGGAGAGATCGACGGAGACAGCGACGCCGCCGGAGAGATCGGCATCGTCGATGTCGACGAGGCGCTCGGTCGCATGCAAGGCATCGAGCTCATCGGCATTGAGAATGGCATCACCGGTGCGGAAGCGCACCTGCGACAGGCGCGAGCCCTCGCGCACCAGCACAGGAAACGTCTTCGGGCTAATCTCGGCGTAGAGTGGGCCGTGATAGCCGGCGCCGATCATGTCGAAGCGGCGGGTGCCGTCGGCGATCACGCGGGTAAAGACGTCGAGCCGGCCGGTCGAGCTCTTCGGGTTCGCGGCCGCGACGATCTCCGGCGGCAGCGCGAGGCTTTCGAGGAGCGGCACGATATAGACGCAGTTGGTTTCCAGCACCGCGCCGTCGGCGAGGCTGAACTCATGCAGCTTCAACTCGTCGATACGCTCTGCGACGGTGGCGCCGGGGCCGGGCAGGAAGCTGGCGCGGACGCGATAGGCGATGTCGCCGAGACGCAGGTCGAGGCTCGCCGGCTGGATCTGGCTCTCGACAAAGTCGTAAGCGGGCAGAATGAGCCCCGCTTCCGCCATCGCCGCGATCATGCGGTCGGGCAGGATACCATTGGCGTCGGCAGCGACCGTGAACGTCAAACGGTGGTCCTCTTCGGGGTCAAACGCATCCGAAAACGCGGAAAAATGAACCTTTTACGGCTATCCGATGGACGCCTTGACGGAAAGGGCATTGCGGAATATGAGCATGACTTATCCCGTGGTGATTTGAGCCGGCCGGCTTGCAGCCACGTTAAATAAGTCGCTAAACAGGCCGGGGACCTCTGTGATCCCGGCCAGTGGAGATTTCCAGGCCGGTTTTTTTGTGACCATTTCGCTCGCGTGGTCATGTCGGAGGTACCTATGTCGAAGTCGCCTGCTGCTTACCGTCCCGAAACCCGCCTGGTCCATTCCGGCACCCTGCGCTCGCAATATGGCGAGACATCGGAGTCGCTGTTTCTGACCCAGGGCTACGTCTACAACAGCGCCGAGGAGTGCGAAGCGCGGTTCAAGGGCGAAGATCCCGGCTTCATTTATTCGCGCTACTCCAACCCGACGATCGCGATGTTCGAGCGCCGCATGATCGAGCTCGAAGGCGCCGAAGCCGCCCGCTCGGCCGCGACCGGCATGGCCGCGGTGACCACCGCGATCCTAG
The DNA here is from genome assembly GCF_001908205.1 of Bradyrhizobium sp. NAS80.1. GTDB lineage: Bacteria > Pseudomonadota > Alphaproteobacteria > Rhizobiales > Xanthobacteraceae > Bradyrhizobium. The sequence goes on along the minus strand of NZ_LGHL01000128.1, from coordinate 84,755 downwards.
CGCCGCTGAAGGCTGGCGATCACGTCGTGGCCTCGCGTGCCCTGTTCGGCTCGTGCCTCTATGTCGTGCAGGATCTGTTGCCGCGTTACGGCATCGAGACGACGCTCGTCGATGGGCTCGATCTCGACCAGTGGCAGCGCGCGCTGAAGCCGAACACCAAGACGTTCTTCCTGGAGAGTCCGACCAACCCGACGCTCGACGTGCTCGACATTCCCGGCATTGCCGAGATCGCGCACAAGGGTGGCGCGCGGCTCGTCGTCGACAACGTGTTCGCGACCCCGATCTGGCAGAGCCCGCTCGCGCTTGGTGCTGACGTCGTGGTCTATTCCGCGACCAAGCACATCGACGGCCAGGGCCGCTGTCTCGGCGGTGTCATCCTTTCGTCGGAAGCCTTCATCGCCGAGCACATCCACAATTTCATGCGCCAGACCGGCCCGTCGATCTCGCCGTTCAACGCCTGGGTCCTGCTCAAGGGCCTGGAGACGCTTGGCGTCCGCGTGCGCGCGCAGACCGACACCGCAGCGCGCATTGCGGACGTGCTGGCGAGCCACCCCAAGATTTCGAGGCTGGTCTACCCCGGCCGAGACGATCATCCGCAGGCGGCGCTGGTGAAGAAGCAGATGCGCGGCGGCTCGACACTGGTCGGCTTCGAGGTCAAGGGCGGCAAGGCCGCGGCGTTCCGCGTGCTCAACGAGCTCAAGCTTGCGAAGATCTCGAACAATCTTGGCGACGCCAAGAGCCTCGTGACGCATCCGGCGACCACGACGCATCAGCGCCTGAAGCCGGAAGTGCGCGCCGAGCTCGGCATCAGCGAGGGCTTTATCCGCTTCTCGGCAGGGCTCGAGCACGCGGACGATCTGATCGAGGATCTGACGGCAGCGCTGGAGAAGGCGTGAGGCGATCGAGCGGTCGGGCTAATACAAGGGTGGGCAAAGCGAAGCGTGCCCACCGTTCACGATCCCGGCGCCGATAGATGGTGGGCGCGGCGCGCGAAGAGCGCGCCTCTGCCCACCCTACGACATCTACATCGGCCGGTACGTGCGCACGTCCGGCGGCACATTCACGCCGAGCTTGATCTGACCGACGGAGCGGATGATGTCGTCGCCGAGGAGCTGGGCGAAGCAGGCGTAGCCCCAATCGTTCATGTGCAGGCCATCGGCGATGACGAAACTCTCGACCGGGATCGCCTGCTTCTCGTGCCAGTCACGCATCACCTCGAAGCGCGGGAAGATGCCGACGTGGCGGAGCTCGGCGACCTTGCCGAGCAGCTTCACCATTTTGCCCGCGCTCTCCGCGCGCTGATTGACGGCGGGCGAATATTGCGGATCGACCAGCACGATGTCGGCCTCGTCGGCAGCCTGGATGCGGGCGATGCCGTCCTCGACCATTTTTGCGGTATCGCCGGGATCGAGATTGCGCAGCACTGCGTTGGTGCCGACTTGCCAGATCACGAGATCCGGATGCACGTCGATCACCTCCTTCTGGAGACGCTTGGTCATCTCGGGCGCATCCTCGCCGCCGACGCCGGCATTGATGACGGTGATGTCGGCTGTCGGATAGTGCCGGCGCAGTTGCGCGGCGAGGCGGGTCGGATAATTGAAATCGGGTGAGCTGGCACCATAGCCGGCCGTCGACGACGAGCCGAACGCAACGATGATGACGGGCTTGCCAGCGACGAGCTTGCCCGCGACATGCGGCAGCGAGCCCATCGCCTTCGAGCTGTCCTTCGGCGCCAGGCAGGGCACGCGGCTGAAGATGTCGCCAGCGGATTTCGCAACCTGCTTCACCTTGTCTATGGCGCGCGCAGTGAGGCCGCGCTGCTCAGCGGACGGCGTCGCGGCGACCGTGGTCTGGGAGGGTGATGCGGGAGCGGAATTAGCGGTGGGGGCGGCCGTTGCCTGCGCGGCTTGCGCCTGCGCGGGCGACTGCGCCAGCAGTGTCAGTACCAGAACCGCCGCTGCTGCGGGCGCGGCCAACCATGTCGTCGGGCAAAAAGGGCGAAGAGAACTCATTAACGCTAGACCTCAATTTTGCTGCTGGGCCGGCCCCAGATGGGCAGCGTCGATCACGAACTGAGCCAACGCCCGGCCAAGGCAATCATGGACCTGTTTCGCCAGTTCTGGGCCGCGGGACGGGCTGAACAGGTCGAACTGACCCTGATCATTCCATTGCCGCATGATCGCGAAACGGTCGAACAGCGGGATTTCATGCTCCTGCGCCACCACCCGCAAATTGTCGAGATAAGGCGGCGCCGAGATCATGGTCTCGGTACGCGGACTGTACTGCAAGTTCATCAACACGACGTCAGCCCCTGCATTTTGCAATGCGGCAACCCCTCCGGTCACCGCGCCGCGAAATTCCTCGGGATCGATGGCTCGGATAGCATCCACAGTCCCGGTCTGCCAGATGACCAAGGTAGGCCTTTTTGCTTCCATCAGCTTAACAAAGGTTCCAGCCGCCTCCTCGGCCGTCTTCTTGCTCTGTATTTCTACGGAGACGTTCACGGCCTCCGACGGCGGCAGCTTGTCCTTCAAAATGGCCTGCATCCGCGCCGGATAGGAGCTGTCCTCGGAGAACGGTATCCTGGTCGAACCGCTGCCAATGACCAGGATTTCAAGCGGCCTGCCGGCCTTGACGACATCGGCAACCTTCGGAAGCTGGCTTTCGGTGGTAAGCAGATAGGACGGCAATTCGCAGGCTGCGGGCATGGCCGGAGCAGCAGGCGCAGCATCGCCCGCGCGCGCCGCCGGCGCGGCGAGGCCACCGCATAGCAGGATCAGGCTCAGGAGAACCTTCGCCTTCATCAGCCCCCTCCCGCCATGTCGGCGTTGCCGACTGCGTTTTTTGGTTTTAGCACCGCTCTTGTCAGCCACGCGCTTGTACCACGAAATCACCCAGGCCATGCCCCACATGATCAGGATTCCGCAGAGACTAATCAGCGCATGCATGGCTGCGCCGCCGGAGACTTCGGCCAGGATGAAATGGCCGGCGAAGGCGAGGAAGACGCCGAGACAGAAGATCTCGAGGGAATGCTGGCCGCACAGGATCAGCGGCCGCAGCCAGGGCGATTTCAGGCCCGGCCAGTCCCGCGGCAGGAAGCGGACGGTGAGCGCGGCCAACGCCAGGAAATGCGTGAAGCGCAACACGTCAAGATCGGTCTTGTCGATCGGATACATCCACTGCTCGAGCCGCTTCGGCATGAAGTGGGAGAGCTGCGGCACATACCAGGTCAGCGTCACGTAGAACGCCGCGACGATATAAGCGATCGCGATCCACATCGTCACGCGTGACGCCAGGATGCGCGACATCCGTCGCGCACCTCCAAGCGCACACCACGCACCGAACACGAACAGCAATTGCCAGGCCAACGGATTGAACGCCCAGAAGCCGTTCGGATAGGCCGAGAGATAAAGGTCGTATTCCCAGGTCACCGCGTAAAGCACGACCGAGAGGCCGAGCGTGACATCGGGCCGCCACTTCATCGACCACAGGATCAAGGGCAGCGCCAGCATCAGCACGATGTAGAGCGGCAGCACGTCCATGTTGACGGGACGGAAGCGCAACAGCAGCGCCTGCACGATGGTAACGTCGGGCTGCTTGAGGAAATCCATGATGCCCATCTCTTCGGTGTAGAGCGGGTTCTCGAAGCTGGTCGCGACGTAGGAGATCTCGGCGAGGAAGATCGTGAACAGGAAGACGTGGGCGACATAGATCTGCCAGCAGCGCCGCAGGATGCGCGCGGTGGCGATGACGAAGCCGCTTTCCAGCATCGCCCGGCCGTAGACGAAGGCCGCGGTGTAGCCAGAGATGAAGATGAAGATCTCGGTCGCGTCGCTGAAGCCGTAGTTGCGGATCGTGAACCAGGTCAGAAGACTCGGCGGCAGATGGTCGATGAAGATCAGCCACAGCGCGAGGCCGCGGAACAGGTCGAGCCGGAGCTCGCGCTCGCCGATGGCGGGGAGCGAGATGGCCGGCGCGGCCGCGCGCGGCTTGGCCTCCGCGGTTCCCGCGATCGTCGATCCCGTCACTTGATCGGCAATGGTCATCGGGGCCTGAAACCCTTCCGCAAATTGCGATGCTGAATGGATTGTACCGGTCCGGTCGTCGTCTCGCAAAGCGGCCGGATCAGTTTGGGCTCTATTCTTCGCGAATTCTGGCGGGACGATGTCGCGAAAGCCGCCTGCGGCGATTGGTTCCCGGCCGGGTTTTCGTTATGATGGCAGCCATGTACCGCGCCGTGACCCGCCAGATCGAAGTAACCGTCGAGCCGAACTATGTTCCGGAACAGTCGTCGGCCGACCGGTCCCGTTTTTTCTGGTCCTACACCATCGTCATCACCAATTCCGGCGACGAGACCGTGCAGCTCAAGACGCGGCACTGGATCATCACCGACGCCTCCGGCCGCCAGCAGGAGGTGAAGGGCGAGGGCGTGGTCGGCGAGCAGCCGATCCTGGCCCCCGGCGAACGCTTCGAATACACCTCGGGCGTACCGCTCTCGACCGCCTCGGGCTTTATGACCGGCCGCTACCAGATGGTCAGCGAAAGCGGCGAACGCTTCGAGATCGACGTGCCGACCTTTTCGCTGGACAGCCCGGACAACAAACGCGTGTTGAACTGAGGCAGGCGGCGCTGCCTTAGCCTTTGGCGAGCAGTTTGCCGATCACTCACTCTCGTGTCCCGGACGCGCTGCAACGCCATAGCGCGTCGAAGACGCGCGTAAACGCGCTTACGGCGTTGCTGCGCAGAGCCGGGCCCCAGAAGGCGACACGGTAAGACACGGTGAGATGGGCCCCGGCTCTGCAGCGCACCGTCGAAGGGACGCTGCGTGCGTCCGGGGCACGAGTGGAGAGTAAGGCGCCCGCTGCCTCCACCTCGTCATTGCGAGCGCAGCAAAGCAATCCAGACTGTTACTGCGGAAAGATTCTGGATTGCTTCGCTGCGCTCGCAATGACGGAGAATGGATAGGCTACGCGTCCTCGACGCCCGCCTCGTGCGGCGTGAAGTGGTAGACTGACGAGCAAAACTCGCAGGTCACGACGACCTTGTCGTCCTTGACCATAGCGGTGCGGTCGTCGGGCGAGAAGCTCTTGAGCATGGAGGCGACCGCGTCGCGCGAGCAGGAGCATTGTGCCTTGAGGACCAGCGGCTTGAACACGCGCACGCCGCGCTCGTGGAACAGGCGGAACAGCAGCCGCTCGCTGGAGAGCTCGGGATCAATCAGCTCGACGTCTTCGACGGTTTCGATCAGCGAGCGCGCCTCGACCCAGGCATCGTCTTCAGTGACGCTGTGCGCTTCGACGCCTTCGGGCGCATCGCCGGGATGCAGGTCGGCCTGCCGCGCACGCTCCGGCGCCTTGGGCAAGAACTGCATCAGCATGCCGCCGGCGCGCCAGCGATGCTTGCCGCCGTCGCTCGAGCGCCACTCCTCGCCGACTGCGAGGCGCACGCGCGTCGGGATCTGCTCGGAGCGCAGGAAATATTCGTGGGCGGCGTCTTCCAAACTGCCGCCGTCGAGCGCGACCAGACCTTGGTAGCGGCTCATGTCGGGGCCCTGGTCGATGGTCATGGCGAGATGACCGCGGCCGAGCAGCGTGCCGGAATCCCTGGCATCGCCGAGACGCGCAGCGTCGTAGCGCGCATAGGCGCGCAGGCGATCCGGCGCCATGTAGTCGACGACCAGGAACGACACCGGACCATCGGTCTGCGCCTGAAGGATGAAGCGTCCTTCGAATTTCAGCGCCGAGCCGAGCAGCGTCGTCAGCACGATGGCCTCGCCGAGCAGCTTGCCGACCGGCGCGGGATAGTCATGCTTGGTCAGGATCTCGTCGAGCGCAGGACCAAGCCGAACCAGGCGCCCGCGCACGTCGAGCGCGTCGACCTCATAGGGCAGCACGGCGTTATCGACGGGAACCGATGATGGTGCGCGAACCGGGCCTTCAGGCCCGGTTTTCATGTCGGGGGATTGGGAAACCATGGCGCTCTATCTGGGGTCGGAGGAGGTGAAATGGAAGGGGCGCGAGGCGATGTGTTCCGGATGCAGCTATGGAGCGCACGACGATACCGCAAATTCGATGTCGTCCCGAAGCGCGAGCCCGGGACCCATAACCACAGGATTACGTTGTAGCCCGAGATGATAGCTCCGAGTCCTCGCCGGACGACAGCGGAGGACGGGACCGCCGGCGCAGCCATCCACTCCGTCGCCGCGCTATTTCACCGCGTCAAAGCACCAGGCCAAGATGCCCTTCTGCGCATGGAGGCGGTTCTCGGCCTCGTCGAACACGACCGATTGCGGGCCGTCGATCACCTCGTCGGTGACCTCCTCGCCGCGATGGGCAGGCAGGCAGTGCATGAACAGCGCGTCGGGCTTGGCCAGCGACATCAGCTTGGAATTGACCTGGTAGGGCTTGAGCACGTTGTGACGGTGCTCGCCCTCCTTGTCGCCCATCGACACCCAGGTGTCGGTGACCACGCAATCGGCGCCCTTCACGGCGGCCTCGGGATCGGTGCCGAGCACGATCGGCGCACCAGTCGCCTTGATCCAGTCGCGCATCACCTTCTTCGGTGCGAGCTCCGGGGGGCGTTGCGACGTTGAGCTTGAACTTGAACCGTTCGGCCGCGTGCGCCCAGGACGCCAGCACGTTGTTGTCATCGCCGGTCCAGGCCACTGTCCTGCCCTCGATCGGGCCGCGATGCTCCTCATAGGTCATCAGGTCGGCCATCACCTGGCAGGGATGCGAGCGTCGCGTCAGGCCGTTGATGACGGGCACCGTGGCGTTCGCCGCAAGCTCCAGCAGCGCATCATGGTTGAGGATGCGGATCATGATGGCATCGACATAGCGCGAGAGCACGCGCGCGGTGTCGGCGATGGTTTCGCCGCGACCGAGCTGCATCTCGGCGCCGGTGAGCATGATCGCCTCACCGCCGAGCTGGCGCATGCCGACATCGAACGACACGCGCGTACGGGTCGACGGACGCTCGAAGATCATCGCCAGCGTCTTGCCTTCGAGCGGCTTGACCGGTTGGTGCGCTTTCTGCTTCGCCTTCATCGCGGAGGACGCGGCGAGCATGCGCTTGAGCTCCGACAGCGGCAGCTCGTTGATATCCAGGAAATGCTTGGGCTTGCTCATCAGCTTGCTGCCTGCTTGGCCTGAGCGGACGACAGCGCAGCACAGGCGCGCTCGAGCCGCCCGACGCTGTCTTCGATCTCGGCTTCGGTGACGATCAAGGGCGGCAGGAAGCGGACGACATTGTCGCCGGCCCCCACCGTGAGCAGCTTCTGCTCGCGCAGCGCCGCGACGAGATCGCCGGAGGGCACCACGGCCTTGATGCCGATCAGGAGGCCCTCGCCGCGCACTTCGCTGACGATTTCGGGATGACGATCGATTACGGAGGCGAGCTTCTGCTTGAGCAGCAGCGACATCTTCTGCACGTGATCGAAGAAGCCGGGCTTGAGCATGACGTCGAGCACCGCATTCGCAGCTGAGATCGCGAGCGGATTGCCGCCGAAGGTCGAGCCGTGCGAGCCGGGCGTCATGCCGGACGCTGCTTCCGCGGTCGCAAGACAGGCGCCGATCGGGAAGCCACCGCCGAGCGCTTTCGCCAGCGACATCACGTCGGGCGTGACGCCGAAGCGGCGATGGGCGAACAGATCGCCGGTACGGCCCATGCCGGTCTGCACCTCGTCGAATGCGAGCAACAGGCCGCGCTCGTCGCAGAGCTGGCGCAGCGCCTTGAGGAAAGCGGGTGTCGCCGAACGCACGCCGCCCTCGCCCTGGATCGGCTCGATCAGGATGCCGGCGGTCTGCGGACCGATCGCTTTCTTCACGGCTTCGATGTCGCCATGCGGGACCTGGTCGAAACCATCCATCGGCGGACCAAAACCTTCGAGATATTTGGCGGAGCCGGTTGCGGCCAGCGTCGCCAGCGTGCGGCCGTGGAAGGCGCCCTCGAACGTGATCATCCGATAGCGGTCGGGATGGCCTTTCGCAGCGTGATAGCGGCGCACGACCTTGATCACGCATTCCAGCGCTTCGGCGCCGGAATTGCAGAAGAACACGAAGTCCGCGAAGCTTTCGTTGCACAGACGCGCGGCGAGACGTTCACCATCCGGGCTCTGGAACAGGTTCGACATGTGCCAGAGTTTTGTGGCCTGCTCCTGCAGCGCCTTGACCAGCGCAGGATGGGCATGTCCGAGCGCGTTCACCGCCACGCCCGAGGTGAAATCGAGATAGCGATCTCCATTGGTGGCAATGAGCCAGCAGCCTTCGCCGCGCTCGAAACCGATGTCGGCTCTGGCGAAAACGGGAAGCAGATGCGGCGCGGCGCTGTTGGTCATGACGATCACTTGGGTGCTGCGGACGGTGTGAAGCGTGCATTGCGCAGCGCACCATTGACCGGCCCGGAAAACGAAACGTGCCGCCTTTTAAGGGCGGCACGTGACACTATCTTATGCTCGGGAGAACCGGTGTCAATGCTGCCCGGAAAGCCTCGCGAAACGCTGAATCCGTAGTCTTGCGGTGACGATTTTGCGTAATTTCGCCACGGAACATGTGGACGCGAGTCGGCGGACTCTTGCGCGTGAGTCACGCCATATTGTAGCGTTTGGCCTGTCAGATACGACATCTCGTGCAGCAGTTCTGATCCTCTAAGTCCTCATGTACCGGCGTAAACGTTCGGGCGTTCTAGGTGCGCCCGGCGAGCCTTAAGGGATTCTGGCGGCACGGGTTTTTCGAAGCTTAGGCATTCGCTGTGCGGCCCCAGTATGGCAGGCGCGGGCGAAGGAAAGGGTGCCAATGACGGTTTTGACCTGGTCCGACGATCGCGTCGAGCAGTTGAAAAAGCTCTGGGAAGCAGGACTTTCTGCCAGCCAGATTGCGGCCGAGCTTGGCAATGTGACCCGCAACGCCGTGATCGGCAAGGTGCACAGGCTCGGCCTGTCCGGCCGCGCCAAGAGCCCCTCATCTGCCGCTCCCCGGCCGCGCAAGGCCCGCCCCGCGCAGCACATGATGCGGGTGAGCCGTCCGATCTCGCGCGGCAACACCGCGCTGGCCCAGGCCTTCGAGGTCGAGGTTGAGCCCGATCCGGTCACCTACGACAACGTGGTGCCGATGAGCCAGCGGCTGTCGCTGCTGGAGCTGAACGAGGCAACCTGCCACTGGCCGGTCGGTGATCCCTCGAGCCCGGATTTCTTCTTCTGCGGCGGCAGGGCGCTCTCCGGCCTGCCCTACTGCGCCCAGCACTCGCGCGTCGCGTACCAGCCGGCGGCGGATCGGCGCCGACCGTCGGCGAAGCCGGGCACGCGGTGAGTTAGCTGACTGCAAAGACGGCGCCGTCACGCGGTGACGGCTCAACAAACTCGATGTCGTCCCTGCGAAAGCAGGGACCCGTACTCCGAGCCCCTGGTTGTTGCGTGAAGGGGCAACTCCGAGTCTTCGCCAAACCACGCCCAGTGGTTATGGGTCTCCCGGCCTTCGCCGGGACGACAGCGGAGATTGTGGCGACAGCTCGCCAATCACATCAAAATCGCCGGCAGACTTACGTCTGCTCCGCCTTCGCGAAACGATCATCCAGCGCGTAGCCGGCGCCGCGGACGGTGCGGATCGGATCCTGCTCGCGGCCGAGATTGAGCAGCTTGCGCAGGCGGCCGATATGCACGTCGACGGTCCGCTCGTCGATATAGATGTCGCGGCCCCAGACGCTGTCGAGCAGCTGCTCACGCGAGAACACGCGGCCGGGATGCTCCAGGAAGAACTCCAGCAAGCGATATTCGGTCGGGCCGAGATCGATCGGCCGGCCCGAGCGCGCCACGCGGCGCTTCTCACGGTCGAGCTCGATATCGCCATAGGCCAGCACGGTGGCGAGCCGCTCCGGGCTTGCGCGCCGCAAAAGGCCCTTCACGCGCGCGAGCAGCTCCGGCACCGAGAACGGCTTGACGATGTAATCGTCGGCTCCGGTCGCAAGACCGCGCACCCGCTCGCTCTCCTCGCCGCGCGCGGTGAGCATGATGATCGGGAGCTGTTTGGTCTCGGGACGGGTGCGCAGACGGCGGCACAGTTCGATGCCTGATAGTCCCGGCAACATCCAGTCGAGCACTATCAAGTCGGGGATGTGCTCCTTGAGGCGGGTGTCGGCATCGTCGCCGCGCATCACCGTCTCGACGTCATAGCCGTCGCCCTCGAGGTTGTAGCGAAGAAGCTCGGTGAGAGCTTCCTCGTCTTCAACCACCATAATGCGTGCGCCCATTGGGTCGTCGCTCCTTGCGTAATCAGGTATTCGGGACCGTCGCGGTGAAGGTCGTCATGTCGCCCTTCGGCCGCTTGTCGGCGATCGCCTGACCCTCGATCATGTAGAATACGGTCTCGGCGATGTTGGTGGCGTGGTCGCCGATGCGTTCGATGTTCTTGGCGCAGAACATCAGGTGGATGCAGAACGAAATGTTGCGCGGATCCTCCATCATGTAGGTGAGGAGTTCGCGAAACAGCGAGGTGCAGATGGCGTCGACTTCCTCGTCGCCCTTCCACACCGCCATCGCCGCTGGCAGGTCGTGCGCGGCGTAGGCGTCCAGCACTGACTTGACCTGCTGCTGCACGAGGTCGGTCATATGTTCCAGGCCACGGAACAGCTTGAGCGGATGGAAGTCCGTCTCCAGCGCCGCGACGCGCTTGCCCATGTTCTTGGCGAGGTCGCCCATGCGCTCGAGATCGGTTGCGACGCGCATGGCGCCGACGATCTCGCGCAGGTCGACCGCCATCGGCTGGCGGCGCGCGATGGTGAGCACGGCACGCTCCTCGATCCGCTTCTGCAGCGCGTCGAGCTCCGCATCGGTGGTGACGACACGCTGGCCGAGCGCGACGTCGCGGCGGATCAGCGCGTCGACGGAATCGACGATCATGCGCTCGGCGATCCCGCCCATCTCGGCGACCAGGCGGGTGAGTTCCTGGAGGTCGGTGTCGAAGGCCTTTGCGGTATGTTCAGAACCCATGTCCTGTCTCCTCAGCCGAACCGGCCGGTGATGTAATCCTGCGTGCGCCGGTCGGTCGGCGACGTGAAGATCCTGCTGGTGTCGTCGAACTCGATCAGTTCGCCGAGATACATGAAGGCGGTCTTGTCGGAGACGCGGGCCGCCTGCTGCATGTTGTGGGTGACGATCGCGATCGTGTAGCTCTCGGACAGCTCCTGGATCAGCTCCTCGACCTTGGCGGTCGAGATCGGATCGAGCGCCGAGCAGGGCTCGTCGAACAGGATCACCTCGGGCCGCACCGCGACGGTGCGCGCGATGCAGAGACGCTGCTGCTGGCCGCCGGAGAGCGACAGGCCGGAAGCATTGAGCTTGTCCTTGACCTCGTTCCACAGCGCGCCGCCGCGCAGCGCCTTCTCGACGCGGTCGTCCATCTCGGACTTCGAGATCTTCTCATAGAGACGGATGCCGAAGGCGATATTCTCGTAGATCGTCATCGGGAACGGCGTCGGCTTCTGGAACACCATGCCGACGCGGGCGCGCAGCAAATTGAGGTCCAGCTTGGGGTCGAGGATGTTGGTCTGGTCGAGCATGAGCTGCCCGGTGACGCGCTGACCCGGATAGAGGTCGTACATCCGGTTGAAGATGCGCAGCAGGGTCGACTTGCCGCAGCCCGACGGGCCGATGAACGCCGTGACGCGGTTGGTGCCGAGCGTCAGGTTGATGTTCTTCAGCGCCTGGTGCTCGCCGTAATAGAAGTTGAGGTTGCGCGCCGTCACCTTGGCAGGCGCTTCCGGCAGCGGCTGCTGTGACGCCAGGTGACCGTTGGAACTCACGGATACGGACAGGTCGGTCATTTTGCGGTCCTCTCGGCGCCAAGAATGCGAGCGCCAATGTTCAGGGCAAGCACGGTGAGCGTGATCAGCAGCGCGCCGCTCCAGGCGAGCTGCTTCCAGTAGGCGTAGGGACTCTGCACGAAGTTGTTGATGGTGACCGGCAGGTTCGCCATCGTCTTGTTCAGGCTGAGGCTGAAGAACTGGTTCGACAGCGCCGTGAACAGCAGCGGCGCGGTTTCACCGGCGACGCGGGCAGTTGCGAGCAGCACGCCGGTGATGAGACCGGAGCGCGCGGCACGATAAGCGATGCGCTTGATCACCAGCGAGCGCGGCAGGCCGAGCGCGGAGGCTGCTTCACGCAGCGCGTTCGGCACCAGCAGCAGCATGTCCTCGGTCGTGCGCAGCACCACCGGGATCACGATGACGGCGAGAGCGAGCGCGCCTGCGATCGCCGAGAAGCCACGCATCGGCACCACCACCGCGCCATAGATGAAGAGGCCGATGATGATCGAGGGCGCCGAGAGCAGGATGTCGTTGATGAAGCGGATCACCGAGGTCAGCTTGTCGTTGCGGCCGTACTCGGCGAGATAGGTACCGGCGAACAGACCCAGCGGCGCGCCGATGCCGACGCCGAGCACGGTCATGATCAGCGAGCCGACGATGGCGTTGAGCAGGCCGCCCTCGGTCGATCCCGGCGGCGGCGTGTTCTCGGTGAAGAGCTGGAGATTGAGTCCGGTCAAGCCGTTGTAGAGCAGCGTGATCAGGATCAGCGCAAGCCAGGTGACGCCGAAGGCGGCGGCGGCGAAGCAAAGGCCGCGGATGGCGATGTCCTTGCGGCGGCGGCGTGCATAGATCGGGTTCATGTTACTTCCCCGCCTTCTTTTCGAGACGCAGCAGCATCAGCCGCGCGGCTGCGAGCACAATGAACGTCAGCACGAACAGCAGGAGGCCGAGCAGGATCAGACCGGACTGATGCAGGCCGTCGCTCTCGGCGAACTCGCTGGCGATCGCCGCCGAGATCGTGGTGCCCGGGGCAAAGATCGATGACGAGATGCGGAACGAGTTGCCGATGATGAAGGTCACCGCCATGGTCTCGCCGAGCGCACGGCCCAGCGCCAGCATGACGCCACCGATGATGCCGACGCGGGTGTAGGGGATGACGACGCTGCGGACGACTTCCCAAGTGGTGCAGCCGACGCCGTAGGCGGCCTCCTTCAGAACCGGCGGCACCGTCTTGAACACGTCGACCGAGATCGAGGTGATGAAGGGCAGCACCATGATCGCGAGGATCAGCGCGGCGTTGAACAGGCTGAGATAGGACGGCGGGCCGGCGAAGATCGCCCCAAGTACGGGAACGCCGTCGAAGATCTTGATCATGAAGGGCTGGAAGGTGTTGGCCAGGAACGGGCCGAGCACGAAGAAGCCCCACATGCCGTAGATGATCGAGGGAATGCCGGCGAGCAGCTCGACCGCCATGCCGATCGGACGGCGCAGCCATTGCGGGCAGAGCTCGGTGAGGAAGATCGCAATGCCGAGGCCGACAGGAATGGCGATCAGCATCGCAATGAAGGAGGTAACGAGCGTGCCGTACATCGGTCCGAGCGCACCGAGCACGGGCGGATCCGCCGACGGTGCCCAGCGCTGCGTCCACAGGAACGGCAGGCCGTATTCTTTCATCGCCGGGTAGGCGCCGACGATCAACGAAACGATGATGCCGCCAAGGATCAGCAGCACGGAGATCGCACTCAACCGCGTGATCCAATAGAAGGTGAGGTCACCGAGCTTGAACGCGCTCAAAGCCTTGGCGCGATCATACGGTCCGGCGGCGTCAACTACATTGCTCTCAACAGCCATCTCAGCCACGCCGATCCCCTGCACCCGATTATATACGCTTATTGTCGGTTCGGCGCTCCGGATCGGCGGATGCCGATCCGGAGCGGAAGTCTTGCAGATCCCGGCGCGATGTCCGGGACGAGAGCGCCTTAGCTCTTGATCTCGGCAGCCCAGGTCTTCTCGATCAGCTGGACGACGCTGTCCGGCATCGGGATGTAGTCGAGCTCTTCAGCCGCCTTGCCGCCGTTCTTGAAGGCCCAGCGGAAGAACTTGATGGCTTCCTGCGAGGCCGCCTTGTCGGTGGCTTCCTTGTGCATCAGGATGAAGGTCGCCGCGGTGATCGGCCAGGACTTGTCGCCGGGCTGGTCGGTCAGGATGACGTAGTAGCCGGGAGCCTTGGCCCAGTCGGCGTTGGAAGCAGCCGCCTGGAAGGCTTCGACCGTCGGCTGAACCGTCTTGCCGGCCTTGTTGACGAGGCCGGTGTAGGTCAGCTTGTTCTGCTTGGCGTAGGCGTACTCGACGTAACCGATCGAGTTCTTGGTCTGGCTGATGTTGCCCGACACGCCTTCGTTGCCCTTGGCGCCGACGCCAACCGGCCACTCGACGGCGGTACCCTCACCGACCTTGCTCTTCCAGTCCGCGCTGGCCTTGGAGAGGTAATTGGTGAAGTTGAAGGTGGTGCCCGAACCGTCCGACCGGCGAACCACGGTGATCGCGTCCGACGGCAGCTTCACGTTCGGATTGAGCTTCTTGATCGCGGCGTCGTCCCACTTGGTGATCTTGCCGAGATAGATGTTGGCCAGCGTCTCGCCGTCGAACACCATCTCGCCGGGCTTCACGCCCTCGATGTTGACGACCGAAACGATAGCGCCCATCACCATCGGCCACTGGACGAGACCGTCCTTCTCGAGCTGCTCGGCCTTGAGCGGCGCATCGCTGGCGCCGAAGGTCACGGTCTTGGCCTGGATCTGCTTGATGCCGCCGCCCGAGCCGATCGACTGGTAGTTCAGGCCGTTGCCGGTCTCCTTCTTGTAGGCGTCAGCCCACTTCGAATAAATCGGGAACGGGAACGTCGCACCGGCACCGGTGATGTCGGCAGCAAAGGCTGCCGTCGCCGATGCGGCGACCAAGCCAGCAGCGACGATAGTTTTGATGAAATTCATGCTGGTCTCCATACAGGGGAGCGAAGCACCATCCGCGCCCGATCGCGCTCCCCGCGCCGCCCCTTTAGGAGCGGCCGGCTGTGCTTTTACGAAGGTTTCGTGACAGTCGGATGACGCCACCAAGCGATTGAAATCGCTTGATTTTCAGGCGGCGCCGGGAGCCCGGGTCTGGGGAAAACAGGCGGTAAAAGTGGCGCCCTGCCTGGGCACGCTTTCGATCAAAAGCCGGCCGCGATGGCGGTTAAGAATATGTTTCACCAGCGATAAACCGAGCCCCGTCCCGCCCTGCGAGCGGCTGTCGCCGACGTCAACCCGGTAGAAGCGCTCGGTCAGCCGCGGCAGATGCTCCGGCGCGATGCCGGGGCCGAAATCCCGGACCATGACCCGGATTTCCTGAGCTCCATCGGTGGCGGGGCTGGAAGTCAACGACACGATGACGCGTCCGCCCGATGCTCCGTATTTGAGGGCGTTCTCGATCAAGTTCTCGAACAGCCGGAGCAATTCCTCGCGATCGCCCGCGATCATCACCGGCGGCTCCGGCAGATCGATCTCGACCTCGACCTGGCGCTCGCGCGCCAGCGGCTCAAGCCCGTCGGCGACCTGGCGGATGATCGGCAGGAGGTCGACCAGAGTGTCGGGCCGCACATGGGCGGACAGCTCGACCCGCGAAAGCGAGAGCAGGTCGTCAATCAGCCGCGCCATGCGGGTGGCCTGGTTGTGCATGATGCCGAGGAAGCGCTCGCGCGCCTTGGGGTCGTCCTTGGCCTGCCCCTGGAGCGTGTCGATGAAGCCCGACAGCGCGGCGAGCGGCGTGCGCAGTTCGTGGCTGGCATTGGCGACGAAGTCGGCCCGCATTTCCTCGACCCGGCGCAGCGGCGTCTGGTCGTGGAAGGTCATCAGCATGCATTTATCGGCGCCGCCGAAGGTGGTCGGGACCGGCACCGGCGTGATCATGAGCTCCATCCAGCGATCGACCGGGACATGATCGAGATAGGTCGCGCGTCGTGGCTCGGTGGTCGCGATCGACTCGCGCAACGCCGTGATGATCTCCGGCGAACGCAGCGCGAACTGGGCGAGCTCGCTCTTGCGCAGCGCCGGCGCGAGCTGGGCTGCGGCGGCATTGAGGTGGATGACCCGGCCGGCGCGGTCGAGCAGCACCGCCGGATCCGGCATGCCGGCGACGACCGCGGCGACCGCCGCGCTCTCGACCGGATTGATGCGGCGGGTGTCGTCGCGTGAGGCGGCGGTATCGTGCAGCCGCCAGGGGATCAGCGCCGCGGCCGCGATACAGAGGAACACCGTCGCCGCATGCATCACCGATAATTCGCCGAGCGAGACCACCACCGACAGCGCCAGCGCCGCAGCGATCAGGATAACGGTCGAGTGCCGCAGCCGGTCAGACCACGGCGCGGTGGCGGGAGAGGATGGGGCGTCGATCGCCATTGGGGCGGGCTTCTCCTAAGGGCTTACGCCGGTCAGGCGCCACTATCGCTGCGCTCTCTCACATAGGCGGCTTCAGGCGCCGGGCCGGGGTCGAGCTTGAGCGCCGCCTGCTGCAAGCGCTTCGATCGGGCGCCGATTATAACCTCGCGAAACGTCAGCAAGATTACAGATATGACGAAGGGGGAGAGATAATAGAGGACGCGGAACAGCAGCATGCCACCGAGGAGTTCCTCGCGGTCCATCTGCCAGAGGCCGACCAGCATGGCGGCGTCGAACACGCCGAGCCCTCCGGGAGAGTGGCTGGCAAAGCCGAGCAGCGTCGCCGAGACGAAGATCACCGCGACCACGACGAAGCCGAGATTGGGCTCGTCAGGGACCAGCACGTACATCGCGAGCGCGCAGAAGCCGAGATCGAGGATGCCGATCGCGATCTGGAGCAGCGTCAGCGGCCCGCCCGGCAGCACCACGGTCCAGGGCCCGCGGCCGACCACGCGCGGCTGGGTCCAGACCCAGACCACGTAGGCGACCAGCCCCACGATAATCATCATCGCCATCGCCCGGTTCAGCCAGGGCGGAAGCTGGTCGATCGCAGCGGCGGCTTCCGGATGGTAGGCGATGCCGAGACCTAGCACGGCGGCATTGCCGAGCCAGAAGGTCAGGCCGGCGAGGAAGCAAATCTTTGCAACGTCGATCGCGTTCAGGCCATAGGCCGAATAGATGCGGTAGCGTACCGCGCCGCCGGTGAAAACACTGGCGCCGACGTTGTGCCCGATCGAGTAGCTGGTGAAGGCCGCGAGTGCGTTGATGCGGTAGGGCACGTGGGAGTGGCCGATCGCGCGCACGGCAAACAGATCGTAGAAGGTCAGGGTGAAATATCCGGCGGCGACGAACAGCGCCGCCATCGCGATCTGGCGCGGCTCAGTGCTCTTGATCGCTTCGATCACCTCGTTGAAGTCGATGCCCCGCAGCATGTGGTAGAGCACATAGCAAGCGATGCCGATGACCGCGACGCTGATCACAACTCCAAGCTTATGCAGGATTTGCTTCTGGCGCAGAAACGACATCGCCCTGCGTATGGCTTCCAGCATCTAGACCTCAAACAACGCTTTAGCGGCCGGGGTGGCCGGCGAACAGGCGGACGACGCACAGGCACTCGATGAACCTCGCCGCCGGCTCCAGCATCGCACCTACCCCCCTGCCCTTCCACTAGCGCGTTTTCGGGCGGAGTGGAATTCGCCAATTCGAACAAAAACACGTGCCTTCAATATTTTAGACAGGGCTGCGGGCTCCGGATGGACGGTTTGACGCTTGCGGCGGCGGGACTGACGCGAATCTCCTTGGCAATCCTGCGCAGGGGCCATGAAGTTTTGATGATTTCAACCGCGCAATGTTCCTTCACGGATTAAGCCGACGTCAATCTATGGCGCGCGCCGGCCCGTTGAAAGAGGGGGCTAGCGGAGCGCTTGTTCAGGTTTTCGATGCGCCGAAAGGCCGCGGCGCCGGGACGCCTCAAAGAGCGGTCAGGTAGCCGCGGCCGCGGGCACCGACGAAGCCTCCCGGCGGTCAATGGCGCGCAGCGGTTACGGCGGCCACGATTTCGTCGGTGGCAGGAAAATGGCCCTTGCTGCGGCTGGCGACAATCTGGTCGCCAAGCTTGACTTGGAAGATGCCGCCTGTGCCCGGCACGAGATCAGACTCGATGGCGAGTTGCTGGTGGAGCGCCGCGGCAGCATCCTTTGCACGCTTCTCGTAGCCGCACGGTCGGCAATAGATGATCGTTACCTCAGACATCAGGCTCTCCTTCAGGCCGCAAGCTGCGGGCTCACAGCTTCGATGCCGGCGATCCAGCCGGCTACGGAGCGGCCGATCGCCTCGGGATGATCCTCCTGGAGAAAGTGCAGCCCGGATCCGAGGCGAACGAGCGCGCAGTGCTTCAGCGAGGCTGCGAACTGCTCGGCAAATTCGGGGGAGACAAGCGCACCCGGCTCGCCCGTGAAGAGCAGCTTGGGATAGGACGATGCAGCGAGAGCCGCGTGCGCTGACTGCAGGGCTTGGTAGACATCCGCGGGCTCGCCTGCGATCGGCAGTTCGCGGGGAAGAGCAAGAACGGGACGGCGGCTCTCGGGCGTCGGGAACGGCGCGCGATAGGGCTCCATCTCTTCGTCGCGCAGCTTGCGCGCGATGCCCCCTGGCAGCACGCGTTCGACGAACGCATTCGCCTCGAGGATCATCGCCTCGCCCTCGCCCGGCGTCCTGAATTTTCGGAACACGGCCCTCGCCGCCTCGGCGTGATCCTGCTCCTCCGGGACATCGGTGTGGTGGAAGTCTTGCCAGGTCGGCATCGGCCGGATGAACTCCATGAAGGCGAGGCCCTTCACGAAATCCGGCCGGCGCGCCGCAAGGTGAAACGCCAGCGCCGTGCCCCAGTCCTGCGCCACGAGATAGGCCGAGGAGATGCCGAGCTCATCAATCAGCGCGTCGAGATAGCGGACGTGATCAAAGAAGCGGTAGGCGATATCGGGCTTGGCGGATTGGCCGAAGCCGATCAGATCGGGCGCGATGCAATGCGCCACCGGCGCGACCAGTGGCAGGATGTTGCGCCAGATGTGCGACGAGGTGGGGTTGCCGTGCAGGAACAGCGCGACCGGCGCATCCTGCGCATCCGTTTCGCGATAAGCCATGCTGCTTCCCAGCACGGACGCTTTGCGAATCTCGATCTCGATGGACTTGCTCATGTCGGCTCCCTGAACACGGTTTGGAATGCGATGGTCTTGAAACGTTCGAGCGCTTTTGGATTGCGATCGACCTTCATCCGCAGGATCGCGCCCTGCCAGGATGCGAGCAGGAAATCGGCAAGCTCTTCGGGCTCGAAATCGGATGAGATTTCGGCGCGCGCCTGGGCTTCCGCAATGCAGGCCGCAAACGGCACACGCCATTCGGCAAAAATTTCAGCGAGGCGCTTGCGCAGCATTTCGCTGCTTCCGGTCGCCTCGAGGCTGAGGTCGCCGATCAGGCAGCCGCGGCCAAAGCCGTCGGCTTCCAGCCTGCCGGTGATGATGTCGAGATAGCGCCGCAGCCTCGCCCGCGGCGTCAGCGAGCTGTCCTCCAGCGCCTCCGCGACCAATCCCCGGGTAACGTCGAAGTAGCGGTCGAGCACCTCGGAGGCAAACGCCTCCTTGGAGCGGAAATGGTTGGTGAAAGATCCCTGCGGCGCGCCCGCTGCAGTGGTGACGTCGCGCACGCTGGTGCCGTGATAGCCGGTGCGAAACATGACCTTCAGGCCGGCGTCGAGGATGGCGTCTTTGAGCGAGGGCTTTGGCATGAGCGCCAAAATACGTACGTACGTATTATTGTCAAGCGCCGTCGTACCATTCGACAATATTCTTGCCAATCAAACCGTTACCGATGTCCCGTTGAGGCCCGCCTCCGAGCGAGCCGACGCCTCAGCCCGCCGGCGAGCTCCGCGAAACCACGCGGTCGCGCAGCCACGCGCCGATGGTGCAGCCGACGAGGTAGCAGGCGAACATGATCAGCCCGAGGTCGAGCCAGTAGCCGAAGCGGCCGGGGACCACCTGCGCGAACGAGGCCGCGACCAGGGCGGCGGCGAACACGGCGAGCCAGCGCGCGGTCACCTTCGAGGTGCCGTTGCCGCGCTGGACCACCGAGATCCAACCCATGCAAAAGCCCAGCAGCAAAGAGCCGACCAGCCAACCCAGATGGAACGAAACGAGATAGGGCATCGTCACCTCACCAGAAATTCGATGCGACGGTTCTGCGCCTTGCCATCGTCGGTGTCGTTGCCGGCGACGGGCTGCGTGCTGCCATAGCCGACCGCGGTGAAGCGGGTGGCGGGCAGACCGGCCTTGACCAGATAGTCGATTACCGCCTGCGCGCGTTTCTCCGAGAGAGCCTGATTGAAGGCGTCCTCACCGTCGGAATCTGTGTGGCCGGCGATCTCGATATTCGTCGTGGGGCAGCGCAGCGCCGTCTCGATGAGATGGTCGAGGATTCCTGCGGAATCCGGATCGATGTCGGCACGCTTCGGCGCGAAGCGGATCTTGCCCTTGGTCAGGAGCTCGGAAAACAATTGCTGGCAGACGGTGCCGTCGACCGGGCCCGCCGCGGGCTTCACCGTGATCTCCGGCTTGAACTGCCAGTATTTTGGAAAGTCCTTGCCCAGGCCTGCGCGGATGTCGTTGGCGGCGCCTTCATAGAGCGCATCGCCCGACAGCTTCACCTCACGATCCGAGACCACGAGCGTGCCGGTCGACAATCGCGACAGCGCGCCGAGCGCTGCGACCACGGCGGTGTTGAAGGAGCTGGGCGCGCCGATGCTGGCCTTGAGATTGTCGACGATCTTCTCATTGAAGAACTTTCGCGACGCGCTGGCTACGATCGCTGAGTGCACGTTGTTGTCGGGCACGTAGCCGGTCAGCGTTACGGTCGCGGCAACCGGATCCTTATAGGCCTGGAAGATGTAGGGCGGCGCCTTGACCTCGTTCGCGGCGATCGAGAAACCCTCGGGCAGGTTTTTGAGCGCAGCCGCAATCGCTTCGCGGCCGCCGAGCTCGCGCGCCATGCCAGACAGGCTGACCTTGGTGTCGGAGATCGTGATCTTGCCCTCCTTCAGCTTGCCGATCTGGTCAAGCAGGAGCATCGCGGCCGCCTCGAAACGCGGCGGCGCGCCGCGCGCCAGCCCCATCTGATCGGCCACCTCGACCCCGGCGACCTCCTTGCGGGCCGCCTCGGTCAGGCGAGCCTTCATCGACGGCAGCGGCGCGGAGCCCGACAGCGTCACCCGCACCACATCACGCTCGGCGTTCCAGACGAAGGGCTTGGCCTCGGGAACAAGGCGGGTGCGGTCATCAACCAGGCGCACGCCGGGGACGGTCTCAACCGCCATCACGGCGTCACGGCGCCCCTCCTCGGAGAAGGCATCGGCGGCGAGGCTGACGTCGCGGCCGTCGACCGCGATCCGGGTCTTGTCCAGGACAGTGTCCTTGAGGGCGGCCGAGCTGCGGGCGGACAGGTCCGCCTCGACCGGCAAGGTATTATTCCAGGCCGCAAATCCCCACATGACGGCCAGGGGGATCAATCCCGGCCACCATTTGCTGGCCCACCTGAAAAGCTTCTGCATTCGACGACCCGAACTCTGGAACCGGAGACAAAACAAACCCTTGGCAGGCTGTCAAACCGGAAATGGCGTCCTTCCGAAGGACCTCCGTGGACAATGGAATAACTTTTTCTTCAAGGGTCCGTCCTTAAGTTGAGGGCGGAATGCCAGGGGTCGGCCCGCCGGAAATGAAACAACTCCGTAACAACGTCATCCGCGCCGGGCTGGGAGCACTCTATTTCAGCGGGGCGCACCACCTCTTGCGTCCGCTTTTGTCCGGCGTGGGCGCAATTTTCATGCTGCATCACGTGCGGCCGGCGCGCGAGGCTGCGTTCCAACCGAATCGGCATCTCGAAGTCACGCCCGACTTCCTGCGCGCGACGCTGTGCCATTTGCGTTCGCGCGACATCGATATTGTCAGCATGGACGAGCTGCAAGAGCGGCTGGCGCAGGGCCGGTTCGCCCGCCGCTTCGCTGCCTTCACCCTCGACGACGGCTATCGCGACAATCTGGAATTCGCGCTGCCGGTACTGCGCGAATTTGACGCGCCCTTGACCGTCTATATCGCCAGCGATTTTGCCGAGGGCACCGGACGGTTGTGGTGGACCGCGCTCGAAGCCGCGATCGCCAAGACCGAACAAATCGACGTGCAGATCGGCAACGCCGCGCTGCGGCTCGATGCGACGACGCCGGCCGCAAAACAGGCGGCGTTCGACCGCCTGCACGACTGGCTGCGCGCGCTGCCCGGCGAGCACGATCTCGAGCGTGAGATCGAGGCTCTCTGCGCCAGACACGACGTCGACATGGCCGCGCTCTGCCGCAGCCTCTGCCTGTCGTGGGACGAGGTGGAGCGGCTGGCCGCCGATCCGCTGGTCACGATCGGCGCCCATTCCATCAGCCATTGCAATCTCGCCAAGCAAAGCGGGGAGATCGCTGCACAGGAGATGACCTTGAGCCGCGCGCGGATCGAGCACGCGCTCGGCCGCACCGTGCAGCATTTTGCCTATCCCTATGGCGACCGCCAGGCCGCGGGCGAACGCGAATTCGCACTCGCTGCATCCGCCGGCTTCAAGACCGCGGTGACGACGCGGCCCGGCATGCTGTTCGCCGAGAACGCCGGCCAACTGACCGCGTTGCCGCGCGTCTCGCTCAACGGCAACTACCAGGACGCCCGCATCCTGCCGGTGTTGACCTCCGGCGCTGCGACGGCGATGTGGAACGGCTTCCGCCGGATCGCTGCGGCTTGATCCATCCGCACAGTCAGGCTCATCCTGACGAGTGCGGAGCTGGCGACGGTTCCTTGACTCACCTCCGCGCCCCGCTCACAACGAGCGCCAATCAAGGGAGGCATCATGTTCAACGATCTGTTCTCGCTCAAAGGCCGCGTCGCGCTCGTGACCGGCGGCTCGCGCGGCATCGGCAAGATGATCGCCGCAGGATTTCTCAGCGCCGGCGCGGCAAAGGTCTACATCACCGCGCGCAAGGCGGGACCGTGCGAGGAGACGGCCAAGGAGCTCTCCGCGCGATATGACGGCGAATGCATCGCGCTGCCGATCGACATCTCGACGTTGGCCGGCGCCGAATTACTGGCAAGCGAATTCAAAAAGCGCGAGCAAAAACTCGACATCCTCGTCAACAATGCCGGTGCGGCCTGGGGCGCGGATTTCGATGAATTTCCGGAGAGCGGCTGGGACAAGGTGATGAACCTCAACGTCAAGGCGCCGTTCTTCCTGACCAAGGCGCTGGCCGCGCCGTTGCGCGCGGCGGCTTCTGCCGAGCGACCGGCGAAGGTGATCAACATCGCCTCGATCGACGGCATCTTCGTCAATCCGATGGAGACCTATTCCTATGCCGCGAGCAAGGCCGGACTGATCCACCTGACCCGGCGCATGGCGGTGAAGCTGATTTCCGACCATGTCGTGGTCACGGCGATTGCGCCAGGCCCGTTCAAGTCCGACATGAACCGCGCCGCGCGCGACCATGGCGACGAGGTCTCAACGCGCGTGCCTGCGGGGCGCATCGGCACCGACGAGGACATGGCGGGCGCCGCGATCTATCTCGCCTCGCGCGCGGGCGATTACGTGGTCGGCGCTACCATCGCGGTGGATGGCGGGATTGTTTATGCCAATCCGGGGATCAAGGGGAGCGGGTGGGATAGCTGAGGACTGCTAACTGTCACGCTGCTTGCGGCGCGGATGCTGCGCTCCCTCGCCCCGCTCTTGCGGGGAGAGGGTTGGGGTGAGGGGCCTCTCTCCCCACGTGCGATCGACGTGAGACCTGTACCCCCTCACCCGGATCGCGCCGGACGATGCTTCGCATCGCCGGGGGCGATCCGACCTCTCCCCGCAAGCGGGAGAGGTGAAGGCGCTTACGACTCGATCTTCACGTACTCGAAGTCACCCGGCTTGTTGTCGATGCCGACCTTCGGCGGCGAGATCCAGGACGCAAACTTGCCGATCTCGGTGACGGGCTGCATCAGCGAGGTGATGAAGTCGCCGTCGCTGGCCGAGGGCAGCCATTCGTCCTTGCGCTTGGCCCAAGTGGCATCGTCGATCAGGATGCCATCGGGCGTCGCATGGACGTCCTTGAATTCGCCGATGTGGCGATGGAAGGCGACGTTCGGCAGCGTCAGCTTGAAGTCGTAGCCCGCGGTCGAGATTACCTTGTTCCAGCGCAGCATGCCCTTCACGCAGTCCTGGCTGTAGTCGTCGCGCAGGCGCATATTGAGCGCGGTGAGCGCCGGCTCGTCGACCAGCTTGATTTCGCCATTGATGAACTTCAGTACCGGATAAGTGGCGTTCTTGAGCTGGTGATCGTCCTCGATCTGGGTCTCATGGTAGCGGCCCTTGATGCCGGCGTTGAAGGCATTCGCCGCATTGGTCGAGACCTCCGAGCCGAACAGGTCGAGCGACAGCGTGTAGTGCAGGTTCAGCTTCTTCTGGATGGTCGGCAGGTCGATCACGCCGAGCGCACGGACCTTGGCGATATCGGTCGGATCGGTGATGCCGGCTTCGCGCATCGCATCGCAGGTGCGCTGCACGACGCGGGTGATGCCGGTCTCACCGACGAACATATGGTGCGCTTCTTCCGTGAGCATGAAGCGGCAGGTGCGCGATAGGGGATCGAAGCCCGACTGCGCCAGCGAGTGCAGCTGCATCTTGCCGTCGCGGTCGGTGAAGTAGGTGAACATGAAGAAGGACAGCCAGTCCGGCGTCGCTTCGTTGAAGGCGCCCAGCATACGCGGCGCATCCGCATCGCCCGAGCGGCGGCGCAACAAATCATCCGCTTCTTCACGACCGTCGCGGCCAAAATACTTCTGGAGCAGGTAGACCATCGCCCAGAGGTGACGACCTTCCTCGACATTGACCTGGAACAGGTTGCGCATGTCGTACAGCGAGGGCGCGGTCTTGCCGAGATGGCGCTGCTGTTCGACCGAAGCCGGCTCGGTGTCGCCCTGGATCACGATCAGGCGGCGCAGCATCGCGCGATGCTCGCCCGGGACTTCCTGCCAGGCCGGCTCGCCATAATGCTCGCCGAACGGCACGACGCGGTTCTCTTCCTGGGGAGCAAGCAGGATGCCCCAGCGATAATCGGGCATCCGCACATAGTCGAACTTGGCCCAGCCGCGCGGATCGACCGAGTAGGCGGTGCGCAAGTACACCAGCGATTCCTGGAAGCCTTCCGGCCCCATGTCGCTCCACCAGTCCATGTAGCCGGGATGCCAGCCTTCGAGCGCCTTCAGCACCTGGCGATCTTCGGCGAGATTCACGTTGTTCGGAATCTTGGTCGAGTAGTCGACGTTCATGATGTTCATGTTCATGGCCGTGCTCCTTGGTCTGTCTCGTGTCCCGGACGCTGCGCAGCGCGAAGCGGTGCGCTGCAGAGCCGGGACCTATTGTCTGGTCCGCCAGGGTCCCGGTTCTGCGCAGCGTCACTTCGTGCCGCAGCGCGCCCGGGACGCGAAACCGTTACACCCGCGTCATATCGAATTTCGGCTTCTGTCCGCTGCCGTAGCGGCGCAGCGCGCCTTCCTCGCCGACTGCGTTCGGGCGCTGGAAGATCCAGTTCTGCCACGCGGTCAGGCGCGCGAAGATTTTTGATTCCATCGTTTCGGGACCGACGAAGCGCAGGCTCGCCTCCATGCCGGTCAGGCTGTCGGGCGAGAAGCTGGCGCGCTCCTCCAGAAATACGCGAACCTCGTCGTCCCAGTCGATGTCGTCGAGCGCGAAGGTGACGAGGCCGAGCTCTTCGGCCTGTTCGGCGTCGAGCGTCGTGCCGACGGTGGCTTCCGCGCGTTCCACGTCGGACGGATCGGCCTGGAAGCGCGACTCCAGCCGCGTCAGCCCATGGCTCATCGGATACGGACCGAAGTTCATCGCCGAGAGTTCGATCGAGGGCGACGGCCGGTTGTCGCCCTGGCGTGTGCCGATCAGCATGTAGGAGCGGTCCGCGGCGAAGACGAGCTCGGCGAGCGTGCCGGCAAAGCAGGAACCCGGCTCAACCAGCGTCACCAGCGTGCGCGAGGTGACGTCGATGCGCTTCAAGACGCGCTTCCAGTAGTGCCTGATTTCGTTGACCAGCCAGTGCGCCTTGTTGGCTTCAAGGAAGGCGTCGCTGGCGAGCACATGGGCGCGATCGCCGTGGCTCTTGAACACCAGCATCGCGATCTCGAGCTCGTTGATACGCAGATGCAGGATGGCGTCGTCGAGCTCGCGCGCGACCTGGAGCGGCCAGAACGAAGGCCCCTGTGCCATCATGCCGTCGATATCAGCGGGCGGCGCAGTTTCCGGCGCCTTGATCGAGATGGTGGCGATCCGCGCGGCACGGTCGATATCGACGCTGACGAAGCCGTAGCGGATGCTGGTCTCGTCGATCACCCGCTTGAGCGGCGAGAGCGTAATGCCCTTGCCGCCGCCCTTGCGCTTCGAGCTGCCGGCGAATTCCTTGGCGCGCTCGGCGATCCTGGCCTCTAACTTCGAGTTCGGCGCGATCTCGTCGACCAGGCGCCACTGCACGGCACGCTTGCCCTTCACGCCCTCTTCGATGGTGCAGAAGAAATCGGCGTGGTCGCGGCGCACCTTGCGCTTGTCGACGACGCGCGTCAGACCCCCGGTGCCCGGCAGCACCGCGAGCAGCGGCACTTCGGGCAAAGCGACAGCAGACGAGCCGTCATCGGCAAGAATGATATGGTCGGTCGCGAGCGCGAGCTCATATCCGCCGCCAGCGGCGGAGCCATTCACCACCGTGATGAAGCGCTGGCCGGAATTCTCCGAAGAATCTTCCATGCCGTTGCGGGTCTCGTTGGTGAACTTGCAGAAGTTGACCTTGTGGGCGTGAGTGGAGCCCGCAAGCATGCGGATGTTGGCGCCGGCGCAGAACACGCGGTTCTTGGCCGAACGCATCAGCACGACCTTCACTTCCGGGTGCTCGAAGCGCAGGCGCTGGATCGCGTCGGCGAGCTCAATGTCGACGCCGAGATCATAGGAATTGAGCTTGAGCAGATAGCCCTCGAACAGGCCGCCATTCTCGTCGACATCCATGGTCAGGGTCGCGACGTCGCCATCGACCGCGAGCTTCCAGTGCCGGTAGCGGGACGGTTCGGTCTGGAAATCGATGAATGTCGCACCGCCTGCGAGGCGCCGATCTTCCCCGGCCATGGGCCACCCTTGAGCTTGATTATGAGGTTTTGGCTGTAGCGTTAGATGCACAATAATGCATCTTTTAGGGTGCGTCTAGTCCATAACGGCCAATGCATGCACTTTGTTTCATGAAACCTATCGAGACCGCGCAATCGCCCCGAGTGCGCCCCAGTCCGCCTTGGAGAGCTGCGGCCACGGAAGCGAGCTGCCCGCATTCGGCGGCACATTCATTGATGTGCCTCCGCTGCTTCACGCGGCGCGTCCCTGGAGTCCCCGATCGTCGCGCAGGGCCGCCTTCGCAAACTGCTCAATCGCGTCAAGCGCCGCCTCCGGCGCTTCACGCTGCGGGGAATGCCCCGCGCCTGAAATGATTTTTAGATCTACCGGACAGTAACACTCTTCCTGCGCAATCTCGACCTGGCGCAGCGTCCCGTATTGGTCGTTTTCACCCTGCAGGACCATGACCGGAACGCGGATGTAGGCGAGATATTCCGAGATGTCCCAGTCGCGGAACGCCGGATCGAGCCAGGCGCCGTTCCAGCCGTAGAAGGCATTGTCGACGTCCTTGTGCCAGCGCGCGAGCTTCGTCTTGAGGTCTGTGGTCTCGTAAGTGGTCTTGATCGCCGCGATGGATTTCACCGAGATATCTTCGACAATGAAATGCGGCGCGATCAGCACTACGCCGTTGAGGCGGTGATCCTGATGCGCGCCGGCATAGATCGTCGCGATCGAAGCGCCATCCGAATGGCCGAGCAAGAGGCCGCGCTTGAAGCCGATCACGTCGAGGATCGTCGGCAGCACGTCCAGCGCTTCCCGCTGCATGTAATCGAGCGGCCGCGGCAGCGTCACCGGGCTCGACTGGCCGTAGCCCGCTCGCGAATAGGCGAAGATCCCGGCGCCCGTCGCCTGCTGAAGCTTTTCCGGCAAGTCGCCCCAGAGGCCAACCGAGCCGAGACCTTCATGCAGCATGACGATGGTCGGCGCATCAGCGGCTTGCGGCGCGAGCCATTTGTACTCGAGGCTGGCGCCACCGATGGTGAGGAAGCCTGTGGGATTGAGGATCATGCTGTTTATTCCTCTTCGTGAAGGAAACGCGTGCCTCCACATGCTCCGTCGTTCCCTCCCCCCTTGTGGGGGAGGGCTAGGGAGGGGGGTGCCACACGGCACGCTCTCTCGATTTGAGCAAACGCAACACGCGATGTGGTGACGATGGAGAGACCGTTTCCTGGGCGACCCCTCTCCCATAGCCGAAGCTTCGCTTCGGCGTTGACTAAAAGGACGGCCGCCGAAGGCGGCCTGTGCCTCCCCCACAAGGGGGGAGGGAGCGCGGCGGAGTTCGCGGTGACAGCACTGCACTGCATGCGCACGGCTAGTTCGCGCCCTCGCGCAGCTTGAACCGCTGGATCTTTCCCGTCGCCGTCTTCGGCAAGGACTCCACCACAGCGATCCAGCGCGGATATTTCCACGGGCCGATCTTCTGCTTGACGTGCTCCTTCAGCATTTCCTGCAGATCCGCCGTTGTCGCGCCAGGGCGCAGCACGACGAAGGCCTTCGGCTTCAGCAACCCTTCCGGATCGGCTTCCGGCACGACGGCAGCTTCGAGCACGGCCGGATGCGTAATCAGCGCGCTCTCGACCTCGAACGGCGAGACCCAGATGCCGGAGACCTTGAACATGTCATCAGCACGGCCGCAGAAGGTATAGCGGCCCTCGGCATCCCTGACATATTTGTCGCCGGTGCGGGTCCACGGTCCCTCGAACGTGCGGCGGCTCTTGTGGCGCTGATTCCAGTAGCCCTCGCCGGCGGACGGAGCATCGACCAGAAGCTCGCCGACCTCGCCGTCAGCCACGTCCTGGCCGGCCTCGTTGACCAGCCGCACCGCGTAGCCCGGCACCGGCTTGCCGGAAGAGCCGTACTTGATGTCGCCGGGCGCGTTCGACAGGAAGATGTGCAAGAGCTCGGTCGAGCCGACGCCATCGAGGATGTCGACACCGAAGCGCGCCTTCCAGCTATTGCCGACGGATTCCGGCAGCGCCTCGCCAGCCGAGGTGCAGATGCGCAAGGACTTGCCGCAGCGCTCGGCCTTCATCGTCTCGTCGTTGAGCATCGCGGCGAACAGCGTCGGCACGCCGTAGAAGATCGACGGATTGAATTTGTTCATCAGGTCGAACATGCGCGCGGGCGTCGGGCGCTCGCTGTTCAGCACCACGGTGGCGCCGACCGACATCGGGAAGGTCAACGCATTGCCGAGGCCATAGGCGAAGAACAGTTTTGCGGCGGAGAGGCAGACGTCGCCTTCGCGGATGCCGAGCACCTGCTTCGCATAAGTGTCCGCGGTTGCCTGCAGGTTCGAATGCAGGTGACGCACGCCCTTGGGCATGCCGGTCGAGCCGGACGAATAGAGCCAGAACGCCGGCTCGTCGGGATGCGTCGCGGCAGTGGTGAACTGGTCGCTCTCGCCTGCGAGCTCCTCGGCGAGCTGCTTGTGGCCATTCTGCTTGGCGCCCGAGACCACGACGTGCTCGAGATCGGGCATGCGGCCGACGACGTCCTTGATGACGGGATAGAGCGCTTCCGACACGAACAGCACGCGCGCGCGGCAGTCGGCGAGGATGTAGGCGTACTGGTCCGCGGTCAGCAGCGTGTTCAACGGCACCGGCACGATGCCCGCGCGGATCGCGCCCAGGAACACGACCGGGAAGTCCACCGTATCGAGCATGATCATCGCCACGCGCTCCTCGCGGCGGACGCCGAGACGGCGCAGCATGTTGGCAGCGCGCCGCGTCTCGCGCGCGAGCTCGCCATAGGTGAGCCGCGAGACGGTGTCGTCGAAGACGAGCTTGTTGCCCCTGCCCTCCTCGACGTTACGGTCGAGCAGCCAGGTCACCGCATTATAGCATCCCTCGCTCACGGACTTCTCCCCCGAATTTTGAATTATAATTCATAGAAAGACACCACCGCGGCTTGCTGTCAATGCCAGCAGGCATTATGTTTCATTAAAATGCGCCGCAGGACAACCGCTAAAGAAGGCCCATGATTTGTAGTCCATGACCGACAGTCCCGACGCCGAATCCCGATTTCTCGAACAGCTCGGCCAGCGTGTGCGCACCATGCGCGCACTGCGCGGCATGTCGCGCAAGGTGCTCGCCAAGGTATCAGGAATTTCGGAGCGCTACATCGCGCAGCTCGAGAGCGGCAAGGGCAATGTCTCCATCGTGCTGTTGCGCCGCGTGTCCGACGCGATGGGCGCGCATCTCGAAGACCTGCTTCCGAGCGCCGATCCGACGCCGGACTGGCAGATGTTTCGCGATCTCCTGCGCAAGGCGACGCCTGCCCAGATCGCACAGGCGAAGGATCTGCTCGCCGGCGGCAGTGCAACCGCATCGCGCCGCGCGCCGTTCTGCGGCATCGCGCTGATCGGCCTGCGCGGCGCCGGCAAATCCACGCTCGGTAAAATTTTGGCGAAGAAGGTCGGCTGGAGCTTCGTCGAGCTCAACAAGGAGGTCGAGCAGCAGAACGGCCTCTCGGTCGCCGAGATCATCGCGCTGTACGGCCAGGAAGGTTTTCGCCGCATGGAGCAGGCTGCGCTGCAGCAGCTGCTCGCCCGCAACGAACTGATGGTGCTGGCGACCGGCGGCGGCATCGTGTCGGAGCCGCTAACCTTCGACCAGATCCTGACGTCGTTCTACACGATCTGGCTGAAGGCCGAGCCCGAGGAGCACATGGCGCGCGTACGCCGCCAGGGCGATCTGCGACCGATGGCCGACGACCGCTCCGCCATGACCGAGCTGCGCAACATCCTCTTGAGCCGCGAGCCCCTGTACTCGCGCGCGACAGCGGTGGTGGATACTGCGGGGCTCAGTGTCGATGCGGCCGCCGCACGTCTCATCGATGCGGTGCGCCCGGTGCTGCAGAACGAGGCCCGCAGCTTTGGGCTGCGCAGCGTGGCGCTGTAGAAAGATTAGACCGCGCGACACCTACACCCACCGCTGTCGTCCCGGACAAGCGAAGCGCAGATCCGGGACGACAGCGGAGGTTTGTGCGCGACCTCCAATGACCATATATCCGAGCGCAGCAGTGAGCCTTGGGCGCAAATCATGACCGACAGTGACGTCGCAATCTCCATGTTCGAGCGGATCGGCGGCAGCGCCACGATCGATCGACTGGTCGATCGCTTCTACGAACGCATGGATACGCTGCCGGAGGCGCAAATCATCCGCGCCATGCATGCCGCCGACCTTGGCCTGATCAGGGACGTGCTGAAGCGCTATCTCACCGAGTGGACCGGCGGCTCGCGACTTTATTCGGTAGAGAAGGGGCATCCGCGGCTGCGCCAGCGACACATCGGCTTTGCCATCGGCGATGCCGAACGCGACGCGTGGCTACTCTGCATGCGCGGTGCGCTGGACGAGACGGTGACTGACGCGGCTGCGCGCCGCGAACTCGACCTGGCACTGTCGCGCCTCGCCGACTGGATGCGCAACCGGTAGCGGCGACGCGGCCTTCACGGACCGACGAGCGTCGGCGAAGCGCGCGCACGTGCCTCCAACTCGTCGAGGAAACACCGCACCTTGGCCGGAACGAACTGCCGGGCCGGCAGCAGCGCATGGACGTTAAGCGGCTCGCAGACGTGGTCCGGCAGCAGCCGCACCAGGAGGCCGGCTTCGACAGCCGCTCTGGTGTAGCTCGCGGTTACGCGCAGCACGCCGTGGCCGGCAAGCGCCGCCTGGAGACGGATATCTGCGTTCGAACTAACGAGCCGCGCCTTTTGCACGTCGAGATGCTCCACGGTCTTCTCAGGCGTCGTGATCGACCAGGGCGCATCGCTCGACCCCGCCAACAAGGGGAATCCAAGCAGGTCCTCCCATGTGCGGGGCTCGCCGAGTTGTTTGAGCAAGGCCGGAGCCGCATACAAGCCGCGCTCCAGCGAGTACACGCGACGGATCACGATCCCGTTCGACGGCAGCGGCGCCTCGACCATCGCGAACACGATGTCGTAGTTCTCGGCGACAGGATTGACGATGTCGTGCTCGACGTCGATGCGGATGGTCAGATCGGGGTAGCGGTTCATCAGGTCGCAGGCGACCGGCCCGGCATGATGTGCGCCGAATTCGTAGGGCGATTTGATGCGCAAGGTGCCGGCGACCACACTGCTCATGGCAAGAGCTTCGCCATGCGTGTCATGCAGGGCGGCGAACAGCGGCCGCACCCGGCGATAAATGATCTCGCCGGCGTCGGTCAGGCGCAGGTGCCGCGTGGTGCGTTCGATCAGCCTGAGGCCGAGATTGCCTTCCAGCCGCTGCACCGCAGCACTAAGACTCGATTTGGGATGGCCGAGTACGCGCGCGGCGGCGCTGAAGCCGCCATGCTCGACAACCTCGCAAAACAGCTCCCAATCACGCCATTCCATGACCAGCGATTGTCCATGCGCCGGTACAGTGTGTCCAGACAAAACGCGTTCTCGGGCGAATGCCCATGATCTAAATTGGATCATCCGGCAGGGAGGACGACATGAACCACGACGGGATCTTTCTCTACAACACCTGGTACGTCGCAGCGTGGAATCACGAATTGATCGACGGCAAGAAGCTCGCCCGCACGATCCTGGAGCGACCAATTGTGCTTTACCGCGGCGCGAGCGGGCGGGTCGTCGCGCTCGACGATCGCTGCTGCCATCGCGCGGCGCCGCTCTCCATGGGCCGGATCGAGGGCGATGACATCCGCTGCATGTATCACGGCATGAAGTTCGATGCCGACGGCAAATGCATCCAGATTCCCGGCCAGGACAATATTCCGGCAAAGCTCGGCGTGCGCAGCTATCCAGTGGTCGAGCGCTACAATCTGATCTTCATCTGGACCGGCGATCCCGAGAAGGCCGATCCGAACCTGATCCTCGACTATCCGCCTCTCACCGATTCCCGGTGGCGCGGCTTGCCCGGCTACATGCACTACAAGGCCAATTGGCTTTTAATCGTCGACAATCTGAGCGACTTCGCTCACCTGGCCTTCGTGCACACCAACACGCTCGGTGGTTCGGAGGAATACGCCTACAAGACCAAGCCGGTCGCGATCGAGAAACTGGAGGACGGTTTCCGCGTCGAGCGCTGGCACATGAACGCCGAGCCGCCGCCCTACCACAAGAAAGTCATTTCCAACAAGACCGACAGAATCGACCGGCGGAATATCGGCCGCATGCTGATCCCCGGCATCTTCACGCTCGACACCCTGTTTGCGCCGGCCGGCAAGGGTGCGGAGAAGGGCGTCGCGGTCCCGGGCACGCGGCAATACCGCAACGCGCAGTTCATGACTCCGGAGACGCGCAGCACGACTCACTTCTTCTGGAACTACCTGCATGACTTCGACATCGAGAATCCGAACATCACGCTCTCGCTGCGGCACTCGCTGGAAGAAGGGTTCAATGAGGACAAGGACATCATCGAAGCGCAGCAGAAGGTGTTCGATGCCGATCCAGACTATCAGTTGCTTGCCATCGGCGCGGATGCGCCGCTGACCTATTTCCGCTGGGCGTTGTCGCGGCGGATCGAGGCGGAGAAGAACGCAGCGCAGGCCGCGTAATCCGAGCGGCGCGGCGGTCAGGAGTCGCCGCGCCGCTCAAAGTCCTAAGAGGGGATCGCACTTGTCGAATTGCAACTGACGCCGCTTGCCTGCTAGTCTGCCGCAATGACCGAGCTCCTCCCCGATACCATCCGCCGCCTCTACACCGATCCCGGCGAGTACATCGACAGCGATCATCCCGCCGTGCGGCAATTCGCCGAGACCGCCGTGCGCGCCGATGCGAGCAATCGCGAGAAGGCGAGCGTGCTCTACAAGGCGGTGCGCGACGGCATCCGCTACAATCCCTATGTCAGCATGCGCGTCGCGGAGACCTTTCGTGCTTCGAGCGTGCTCGCCGCCGGGCAAGGTTATTGCGTCGGCAAGGCCGCGCTCTATGCCGCCGCCTGCCGCGTCCACGGCATTCCGGCCCGCGTCGGCTTTGCCGATGTAAAGAACCATCTCACCACCGAGAAGCTGCGCCAGAGCATGGGCACGGACATGTTCACCTGGCACGGCTTTACCGAGGTCTATGTCGACGGCGCCTGGCGCAAGGCGACGCCGACCTTCAACGACACGCTCTGCGCCAAGGTCGGCGTGGCGCCGCTCGATTTCGACGGCCACACCGATGCGCTGCTGCATCCCTTCGACGGCGCGGGCCGCGCCTACATGCAATATGTCAACGACCGCGGCACCTATCACGATGTGCCGGCGAAGTTCTTGATGCGCGAAATGGCGCGCGAGTACGCCAACATGCAGGGCGAAGATCTCGCCGGCCGCGACATGGAGCGCGAGGCGGCGGAGCGGTAGAGGCGAGGTGCGTAGCCCGGATGAGCGAAGCGACATCCGGGACTCTTGGCAACACGTCCCGGGTATCGCTTCGCTCACCCGGGCTACGAAGGCACTTCCTGTCTAGGACATCCCAACCGACCGCGCGAGCCGATCATTGCACGCGTCAAACACGGAACGGTCGAGCGCTTCGGCGGCGAAGCCCGCGATATAGATCAGCGCGAGAATGGCCGCGGAGATCGCAATCGTCTCCGCATGCGCGAACGCGCCCCGCAACAAGCGCTGCAACAACGACGGGGGCGAAAAGTGGTAGATCCGGCCATCGAGCGTGATTAGGTCAAGCGACCGAACCAACCGCGAGCGCGTGGGGATCTTCGGCAGCATCCGGATATCTCCTCTCCAGCTCCTCGATCATGCCGCGCGCGATTTCCCGCTCGCCCATGATGACAACATCCGCCCCCAGCCCCTTGAGATGATCGACCTCGGCATCCGCATGCGCTCGCGCGATGATGCGGATATCCGGATTGGCCGCGCGCGCCTGCTGCACGATCTGTCCCGCCTCGAACGCCTCGGGGATCGCGATCACGAGGTGCCGCGCCCGCGACGGATTGGTGGCGCTGAGAATTTCGGGCTGCGCGGCGTTGCCCATCACGATCTCGATGCCGCCCTGCTTCAGCTTCGCCAGCGCCCCCTCCCCGACCTCGGCGACGAGAAAGGGCAGTTGCCGCTGCTTCAAGGCGTCGCCGACCAGCGCCCCGACGCGACCATAGCCGATCACGATCGTATGGTCGGTCAGGTCGGTGGTCCGGATCGGTTCAGGCACTGCGGCTGCCGCTTCCGACGAATTCCGCCGCGGATCGAGACGCCGCGCGAGCCAGGTGGCGATCGCGAACATCAGAGGATTGAGCATGATGGAGAGGATCGCTCCGGCCATGATCAGGTCGCGGCCGTCCCGCGGCAGGATCTGAGAGGCGACGCCAAGCTCGGCCAGGATGAAGGAGAACTCGCCGATCTGCGACAGGCTGGCTGAGATCGTCAGTGCGGTCGCGACCGGATGGCGAAACAGGATCACGATCAGGAACGCGGCGATCGACTTGCCGAGCATGATGATCGCGAGCGTGGCCACCAGCGGCCAGGGCTCGCGGACCACGCTCGCCGGATCGAACATCATTCCGACCGAGACGAAGAAAAGCACGGCGAAGGCATCGCGCAGCGGCAGCGATTCCTGCGCGGCGCGTGCGCTGAGTGGCGACTCACGCAGCATCATGCCGGCGAAGAACGCCCCCAGCGCCAGCGAGACATCGAACAACTTTGTCGCCCCGAACGCGACACAAAGCGCAATTGCGAGCACGGCAAGGCGGAACAATTCGCGCGAGCCGGTATGGGCGATGTAATGCAGGATCCAGGGGATCACCCGGCGGCCCACGACCAGCATCAATCCGATGAACACGATGATCTTGACGATGGTCAGCATCACGACGCCGGCAAGCCCGAGGCCCAGCTGCGCGGCGAGCGGCTCGAACGTCGGCTTGCCATCCGCGCCGCCCTGAAGGCTCGCGATCGCCGGGAACAGCACGAGCACGAGAACCATCGCGAGGTCCTCGACGATGAGCCAGCCGACGGCGATGCGCCCTCGATCGGTCTCCATGAGGCGGCGCTCCTGCAGCGCGCGAAGCAGTACGACGGTGCTTGCGACCGACAAGGCCAGTCCGAACACGAGACCGGCGGTGGCGCTCCAGCCCATCAGCAGCGAGAAGCCGAGACCCGTCAAAGTCGCCACCGCGATCTGCACGACGGCACCGGGAACGGCGATGTTGCGAACGCTCAGCAGATCCTGAAGCGAGAAATGCAGGCCGACGCCGAACATCAGCAAGATGATACCGAGCTCCGAAAGCTCGGTCGCGAGCGGCTGATCGGCGACGAAGCCGGGAGTGAAGGGGCCTACCGCAACACCGGCAAGGAGATAACCGACCAGCGGCGGCACGCGGAACCGCTGCGCAATAGTTCCAAGTACGAAAGCTAGTCCAAGTCCAACGACGATGGTGGCGATGAGGGGTGTGTCATGCGGCATTTTTACCTTTTGACACAGCGAACGCGCTGGCGCACCGCGACCCGTGCGCGCGGGTCAACGCGCGAAGCCTGCCGCAATCGCTCCGTCAGATCGACCAGTAATTCGGGTGCGCATAGGGCTGCGAACGATCGCCCCAGTCGAAGGCATCGCCGTCGAACTCGCAGGGGCCGCTGCGCAGGTCATCCTCGATCAATTCGACCCGGAACGCCTGCTGCGCCGGATCGTAGCGCAGCGCGCTCCACTGGACCGGATAATGATGGTGGGTGCCGAATAGCCCGCCGGTCTTGATCACTGCATAGGCGACCGTGCCGCTCACCTTGTCGAGCATCAGTCGCTCGATCGTGCCGAGCTTCATGCCGTCGCGCCCGATGACGGCGACGTGCTCCACGCGATCACTGGGAACCATGGTGTGCTGCATGGCTGTCCTCCCGGGTCTCTGGTGTTGCGCGATATTATAACGGCGTTGGGCGGGATAGCGAAGCTTAACCCGCCACGTCCGTCGCCAATTCCGCTATCGCTTGTGGCCTGGCGGGTCACGCCTTGCAGTTTCGGTCACGGCACGCGCCGAGATCGAGGGGCGCCAACCCATCTTGGGATCACGCGGATCGAGCGTTCAGCTCCGTCCGCTCCATGCCCGGCACGGCCGGCGCTGCCGCTGCGCTCGCAACGAGCTGCAACCGTCGCAGCGAGGCGGCGTTGCCGCGGAGCTGGGCGGCCATCTCCTCGGCGGGCATCGGCCGGCCAAGGAGATAACCCTGCACGGAGTCGCAGCCGAGGCGGCGCAGATGCGCCAGCTGGATCTCGGTCTCGACGCCTTCGGCCAGCACCTCGAGCCCGAGCGCCTTGCCGAGATTGACGACCACGGCACAGATCTCCATGCCCTTGGCATGATCGGGAATATCGCGGACGAAACTCTGGTCCACCTTCAGCTTGTCGACCGGAAAGCGCTTCAGATAGGCGAGCGACGAGTAGCCGGTGCCGAAATCGTCGATCGCGAGCTTGACGCCGAGTTCATTCAGCGCGGCGAGCGTGGCTTCGACATCGGTGCCCTGTGCCATCAGGCTGCTCTCGGTGATCTCGAGCTCCAGCGCCTGCGGCTCGAGACCGGTTTCCGCCAGCACGCCGGCGATCGTCCTGGCGACGTCCGGACGCTGGAACTGCTGCGACGACAGGTTCACCGCCATGATGTCGAGCGCGAGGCCTTCGGCGCGCCAATCCTTCATTTGACGGCAGGCCTCGCGCAGCGCCCATTCACCGAGCGCGATGCTGAAGCCGGTATCCTCGGCGACCTTGATGAATGCCCCCGCCGGAATCACGCCTTCGCCCGGCGGCGCCCAGCGCAGCAGCGCCTCGACACCGTTGAGGCGACCGTCGGTCGCGTTCACCAGCGGCTGGTAGTACAGCAGGAACTCGTTGCGCTCGAGGCCGCGACGCAGGCGGCTTTCCAGGCTGACACGCCTGTTCGCGGCCTCGGTTAGCGCGGGGGTGTAGAAACGGAACACGCCGCGGCCCGCGGCCTTGGCCTCGTAGAGCGCGGCATCGGCATTGCGGACTAGCTGGTCGACGGTGCGGCCGTCGCGGGGAAAGCGGCAGATGCCAATGCTGGTGCCGATGTAGATCTCCTGGCCGCCGCTGAGCACGAAGACCGACACCAGCGCATCGATCAGGCCCTGCGCGAGCTCGGAAATGGCGACATCGTCGAGCAGGCCGGGCGTCAGCACCACGAACTCGTCGCCGCCCACGCGCCCGAGCAGCGCCTCCGACGACAATCCGAGCTGGAGCCGCTCGGCCACGAGGCGCAACAGCTCGTCGCCTGCTGCGTGCCCGAGACTGTCATTGACGTTCTTGAAGGCGTCGAGATCGAGCAGCAACAGCGAACCCTGGGGGCCGGCGGCATCGCTGAGCAGCGCCGCGAGCCGCATCTCGATCATGCGACGGTTAGGCAATCGCGTCAGCGCATCGTGATGCGCGAGATAGGCAAGCTCGCCCCTGCTGCGCGTCAACGCCCGCTGCGGCGCCACCACGCCGGCGACGAACAGCGCGCGGTAGAGCATGGCATAGGCGACCGCTTTGTAGACGTGCCCGAGCAGGTTCAGGAGGTCGCCGGGGCTGACGTAGAGCGTCAGCATGAGCTCGGCAAGCCCGAGCACCCAGGAGCCCGCAGCAAGATAGCAGAGGTTGGCATTCCGCCAGCTCTTGCGCCGGCGCAGCAGCAGCAGCGCTGCGAGGAAATAGGTTCCGGCCAGGCCACACTCGGCGCTGATCTTGAAGGCGGTCAGGCTGCCGTTCGACGTGACGTTCCGCGGCAGCATGTCGCCATGGGCGAGGCTGATCCACCACACCAGTGCGCTGGCCGCGAGCGCGACCACCACGGCAGCGACCGCAGTATTCGGCGCCCAGCTACGCGCTGGCAGAAGCGCAACAGCGATGAGCGCCAGCGCGGCGAATGCGCGGCCGGCAAGCCAGAACTCGATCGTCAACTGCGGCCCGCTCTCGCCCAGCGCCGACGGCATGCCGGGATAGGTCATGGCGTGAGCGAAATCGATCACCGCCACGGCAAGGAAGGCCGCGGAGAGCAGCACGATGTGACTGTTGAGCTTCTCCCCGCGCAGATTCCAGCCGAGTCCGAACACCATCAGCGACACCGCCATGGCGGTGAATTCGAGCGCAGTGTGCACCGGCAGGTAGGACAGCGGCGTGAAGAAATGCACGATCGGCAAGAGCGGTGCGGCAAGAAGCAACGCCGTGAGAGCCGCGACCACGAACGCCAGGTGACGTATCTGCGGTTCGATCGCTCCACCTGTGTCTCGAGAGATCATGGGATACAATCAGCGGCTGTTGCGTGGCAATTCGGAAGTTGGATGAATTCAACCAATCAATCGTGCCCGTGAAGCCGTTAAGAAAGCCGGAACACGTCATTCGCCACGCAACTGGCGTTAACGGTTCTTTGAAGCCAAGGCACGCGACGTCGTGACACGCGACGTACGCTACGGGATTACCACCTACAGCAATTGAGAGCGCACCGACCCGGCGCCATCACGCAGCAACGGCAGGAAGCGGTCGATCATCTCGGCCGTCGGCACACGGTCGACATGGGCGCCCATGTTGATGGCGGCGACGATGGTGTCGTCGTAGCGGCGCACCGGAACGGAGATGGAGCGGAAATGGGGCTCGGCCTCGCGATCGACCAGCGAGTAACCCTGTGCGCGGTCGGCGATGATGCGCGCGAGCAGCGCCTTGGGATCGGTCTCCGTTTGCGGCGTCAGCGCCTCCCGCTTCATCGCCTTCAGCCGTGCAGCAAGATCGGAATCGTCGAGCTGGCCGAGCATGGCGCGGCCGACCGAGGTGCAGAAGGCCGGGAGGCGATAGCCAATCTCCAATCCGCCCGAGAACACCCGCGTGGGGCCGCCGCGCGCGATGAACACGACGTCATCGCCGTCGAGCACCGCGAGCGAGGAGATCTCCTGCGCGGCGGTTGCGATGCGATCGAGCACGGGTTGAAGCACGGCGACGAGCTGGCTCGATCGCAAATACGATGCCGCAAGCGTCAGCACATGTGGCGTTAGCGAGAACAGCTTGCCGTCGCCGCTGACGAAGCCGCCACGCTGGAGCGTGAACAGCATGCGCCGCGCGGTGGCGCGCGGCAGATCGGCGGCACGGGCAAGGTCACTCAGCGTCAT
This sequence comes from Bradyrhizobium sp. NAS80.1, assembly GCF_001908205.1. GTDB lineage: Bacteria > Pseudomonadota > Alphaproteobacteria > Rhizobiales > Xanthobacteraceae > Bradyrhizobium. Next base: position 44,679 of record NZ_LGHL01000128.1, on the reverse strand, counting down.
CGGGCCCGCCGTCGCGCCAAAGCACTGAAGCAGGCGCAGGCCGCGATCGAGACTCTCGACGAAATCCGTCGCGCGCTCGTCGGTCTCGCTCCGCTTCAGCTTGGGCATGGTCCTCGGGACAATCCTGCAAAATAGTGCTTGCTGTCGATCCCAGTCATGTCATAATTCGCCCATTCGTTCAATAGGCGAACAAAACGCTTTGGGCAGTTTCGGTTAGGTTAGCCCGGTCTCACGCACCCTCGCCCCGCTTGCGGGGAGAGGGTGGGGTGAGGGGGGAGTCTCCACAGGGACGGTGATGATTTCCCTCGCGGAGAGTCCCCCTCACCCGGATCGCAACTTTCGATGCGATCCGGCCTCTCCCCGCACGCGGGGCGAGGCGAAGAAAAACGTGCTCCGCTGACCTGATCGACAACGATCCTCATCGAGAAGGACGCGACCGCCATGATGAGCCAGGAGCAGAACGACCTGATCACCCGCACCGGTCCGAAGGAACCCTGCGGCAAGCTGATGCGGAGCTATTGGCAGCCGGCGGCGCTGGTCGATGAACTCGAGGGCGAGCGGCCGATCCGTCCCGTCAGACTGCTCGGCGAGAACCTGGTGCTGTTCCGCGACGAGACTGGACGCTACGGCCTGATCGATCGCCACTGCGCCCATCGCGGCGCCGACCTCGCCTTCGGAAGGCTCGAGCATGGCGGCCTGCGCTGCGCCTTCCACGGCTGGCTGTTCGACGCGACCGGCCAGTGCATCGAGACGCCGGCCGAGCCGAAGGACTCGAAGCTCTGCCAGAACATCAGGCAGCGTTCCTATCCCGTGGTGGAGAAGAGCGGCATCCTCTGGGCCTATCTCGGCGAGGGTGAGCCGCCGGCGTTCCCGGAGATCGACTGCTTTGTTGCGCCGGGCACGCACACTTTTGCGTTCAAGGGCCACATGGCCTGCAACTGGCTCCAGGCGCTCGAAGTCGGCATCGATCCCGCGCACGCCTCCTACCTGCATCGCTTCTTCGAGGACGAGGACACTTCTACCGCCTACGGCAAGCAATTCCGCGGCGCCTCCGCCGGCTCGGATCTGCCGATGACGAAGATCCTGCGCGAATACGACCGCCCGATCATCAATGTCGAGCACACCGAATACGGCCTGCGGCTGATCGCGCTGCGCGAGATCGACGAGGAGCGCACCCATGTGCGCGTCACCAACCAGCTCTTCCCGCACGGCTTCGTCATCCCCATGAGCACGGAGATGACGATCACGCAGTGGCACGTGCCGGTCGACGACGAGAACTGCTACTGGTACGCGATCTTCACCAGCTACACGAACCCGGTCGACAAGAAGAAGATGCGCGACCAGCGGCTCGAGCTCTATGAGCTACCGGACTACAAGTCGCGCAAGAACAAGACCAACGATTACGGCTTCGATCCGCACGAGCAGCAGACGGCGACCTATACAGGCATGGGCAACGACATCAATGTCCACGACCAGTGGGCGGTGGAGTCGATGGGCGCGATCCAGGACCGCACCAAGGAGCATCTCGGCCAGAGCGACAAGGCGATCGTGCAGTATCGCCGCCTGCTGCGGCAGGAGATCGAGAAGGTCGCCGGCGGCGAGAAGCCGATGCTGTTTCTGGACGAAGCTAACGCGCGCAGCATCCAGGGACCGGCGACCATGGACGGCATCGGACCGACCCGGGGCTGGGAAACCTATTGGATGGAAGTCGACGTCAAGCGCCGCCGCGGCGCGCCGTGGACCGCGCCGGTGCCGAAGGAGATCGCCGATAACGTGCATCGGCTGACGGCGGCGGAGTGACGAACTTGAACCAGGCCCGTAGGGTGGGCAAAGGCGCAGAGCGCCGTGCCCACCATGTTTCCGTTCGGACGATAGACGAGGTGGGCACGCTACGCTTTGCCCACCCTACGGCAGTCAAGGGAGTGGTGAAGTGACTTTCGTCGCGCGTCATGCGCTGTGGTCGGATGAACAGAAGGACGCGGCGACGCGCATGCGCCGCATCGTCGAGGAGAAGAGCCTCGAGGTCATCCGCCTCGCCTTCCCGGACCAGCACGGCATCCTGCGCGGCAAGACCATCATCGCCTCCGAGGCGATCGCCTCGCTTGAAAGCGGCTGCTCCATCACCACCACCATGCTCGCCAAGGACACCTCGCACCGCACGGTGTTTCCGGTGTTCACATCAGGCGGCGGCTTCGGCATGAAGGAGATGGAGGGCGCGGCCGACGTGCTGATGGTCGCCGATCCCACCACGTTCCGCGTGCTGCCGTGGGCGCCGGCGACGGGCTGGGTGCTGTGCGACCTCTATTTCAACGACGGCCGCCCCGTGCCCTTCGCGACGCGCGGGCTCTATCGCAAGGTGCTCGATGAGCTCAGCAGCCGCGGCCACGATTTCGTCGCGGGCCTCGAGGTCGAATTCCACATTTTCAAGCTCGACGACCCGCATATGCGCGCGGAAGACGCCGGCCAGCCCGGCACGCCGCCCTCGGTGAGCCTGCTCAGCCACGGCTATCAATACCTCACCGAGCAACGTTTCGATCAGATGGAGCCGGTGCTTGAGATCCTGCGCCGCGACATCGTCGTGCTTGGGTTGCCCTTGCGCTCGGTCGAGGTCGAGTTCGGCCCCAGCCAGTGCGAATTCACCTTCCAGCCGAAGAAGGGCCTGGAGCCCGCCGACAACATGGTGCTGTTCCGATCCGCGGTGAAGCAGATCGCGCGCCGTCACGGCTATCACGCCACCTTCATGTGCCGGCCGAAACTTGCGAATTTGTTCGCGAGCGGCTGGCACCTGCACCAGTCGATCGTCTCGCGCGCGAGCGGCGAGAATCTGTTCATGGCGAAAGATGCCGGCGAGCCGCTGAGCGAATTTGGCCGCGCCTATCTCGCCGGCCTGCTCGACCACGCCCGCGCATCGACCGTGTTCACCACGCCGACCATCAACGGCTACAAGCGCTACCGCACCTATTCGCTGGCACCTGATCGCGCGATCTGGGGCCGCGACAATCGCGGCGTCATGATCCGCGTGCTCGGCGGGGCGAACGACGCCGCGACGCGCCTGGAAAACCGCGTCGGCGAGCCCGCCGCCAATCCCTACCTCTACATGGCCTCGCAAATTCTCTCGGGCCTCGACGGCGTCGACCGCAAGCTCGATCCCGGTCCTTCCGCCGACACGCCTTACGAGACCAAGGCGCCGCTGTTGCCGAAATCGCTGCGGGAAGCCGTCAGCGCGCTGAAGGACGATCCGTTCTTCCGCGAGAAGCTAGGTGCCGAGTTCGTGGACTACTATACCCACATCAAGAACGCCGAGATCGACCGCTTCCTGGCCGAAGTGACCGACTGGGAGCATCGCGAATACTTCGAGGTGTTTTGACGGAGATACGCCTCACGCCGCCGTGAGGCGACTTCATCAGCTCTATTCCGACGACATGTTGGAGGCGGCCGACGAAGCCATTTTCCTCACGCCGCGAAAACCGCCTGAAAGACACCCGGCCCATAATCTCACCCCATGATGAACAATGGAGTTCGGTCATGTGGGGTCAATTATTCAGCCTGATCTATCGTCTGTCCTGTCGGGCCACCCTGATCAGCATCGGCACGCACCATCTGGCGCGGTAGTGACCGACCAGCGCCAATTGGGTAAGGCGGATTGACCAGATAAGGGGTGCTCCCATGCGCAAGTTGATCATGATTGCTGCGATGTCGCTGCTCGCAACACAGGCCTTTGCCGGAGGCTCGCGGAGCCTCAGCCTGGCGGCAACAAATGCAAGCCAGCAACGGGCCGAGCCCCCGGCCGCAACAGTCACCCCGCAGGCAACGCAAGCCCCAGCGGCAGCGCCGTCAGCAAATGTCCAGACGGCCACCACGACCCCCGCTTCAGATCAACCGGCCGCCGCGCCGCAAACAGCGAAAGTTCCAGCCGCAACGCGCACGCCTGTTGCCCGCACGAGCGAAGTCGCCAAGCCGAAGCGCCGCCAACTGTCCGACGAGGCCCGCTTGATCCGTGAACTGCAGCGGCATGGGATTTATTGGTGAGGGAAGGACAGCTCTCCTCCCGCCATTGCGAGCGCAGCGAAGCAATCTAGACCGCCACTGCGGAAAGGCCCTGGATTGCTTCGCTGCGCTCGCAACGAAGCTGATCGAGCGGGACCTCAAATCCCGAGATATTTGTGCTGCAGGTCGGGCTCGGCCATGAGTTCGTCCGACGTGCCGCTCCACACCGTCTTGCCGCGCTCGATGATATAGTGGCGGTCGCAGATGCGGGCGAGGTGGTCGACGTTCTTGTCGACGACCAGGATCGACTGTCCCCGGCTCTTCAGCAGCGACAGGCAGTGCCAGATTTCTTCGCGGATCAGCGGCGCCAGCCCCTCGGTCGCTTCATCCAGGATCAGGAGTTTTGGGTTGGTCATCAGCGCACGGCCGATCGCCAGCATCTGCTGCTCGCCGCCGGAGAGCTGGTTGCCCATGTTGGACGCGCGCTCGGCGAGGCGCGGAAACATGACGTAGATGGCGGCCAGCGTCCAGGGATTGCTGCTGCCGAAGCGATCGGCCGCGGCCGCGACCAGGTTTTCGCGCACGGTGAGGTTCGGGAAGATCTGGCGTCCTTCGGGCACGAGTCCGACGCCGAGCTTCGCGATCCGGTAGGACGGAAGCTGTCGCACCTCGGCGCCAGCAAAACGGATCGCGCCGGCACGCGCCGGCGTCAGGCCCATGATCGAGCGGATGGTGGTGGTCTTGCCCATGCCGTTGCGGCCCATCAGCGAGACCATCTCGCCGGACTTGATCGACAGGGACAAGCCGAACAGCACCTGCGAGAGCCCATAGCAGGTCTCGATGCTGTCGACGTCGAGCAAAGTGTCAGCCATCACCTTTTCAGCCATGGTGCGTCACCACATGCTGATCGCCGAGATAGGCGCGCTTGACCTCTTCGTTCTGGCGGATCGCGGCGGGATCGCCCGAGGCGATGACGCGGCCATAGACCAGCACCGAGATGCGGTCGGCGAGCGCGAAGACCGCGGGCATGTCGTGCTCGACCAGCACGATCGAGACGTCTTTCCGCAGCTCCTGGAGCAGCTTCACCATGCGCTGTGACTCGGTGACGCCGAGGCCCGCCATCGGCTCGTCGAGCAGCAGCAGCTTCGGCTTGCTCGCGAGCGCCACCGCGAGCTCGAGCTCACGCCGCTCGCCATGGCTGAGCCTGCTGACCACGACGTCGGCGCGGTGCAACAGGCCGACGCGATCGAGCGCGGCACGCGCCGCATCGCGCAGGGCTTTCTCCTTGCGGGCGTTGGCGAAGAAGCGGAACGACGTGCCGGCATGGGCCTGCGCGGCCAGCGCGACATTGTCGGCGGCGGTGAAGTCGAGCAGCAGCGAGGTGATCTGGAACGAGCGGGCAAGGCCTAGCGCGCAGCGGCGATAGGCCGGCAGGTAAGTGATGTCTCGGCCGCCGAGCGAGACGCTGCCGGAATGGGGCTCCAGATGGCCGGTCAGCTGGGCGATCAGCGTGGTCTTGCCGGCGCCGTTCGGGCCGATGATGGCGTGCAGCTCACCGCTCGCGACGTCGAGCGAGACGTTGTCCGTCGCGGTAATGCCGCCGAAGCGGCGCACCAGCTTTTCGACGCGGAGCAGGGGTTCAGCCACGGCCAACCCTCCCGAGCAGACCCATGATGCCGCCGCGGCCGAACAGCACGATCAGCAGCAGCAACGGGCCCATGAACAGCGCCCAATATTCGGTGATCTGCGACAGAAACTCTTCCAGCAGCAGATAGACGACGGCGCCCATCACCGGGCCGAACAGCGTTCCCATGCCGCCGAGGATCACCATCACCATGAGGTCGCCGGAACGCGTCCAGTACATCACGGCGGGACTGACGAAATCGGTGTTGTTGGCGAGCAGCGCGCCGGCGAGGCCGCACATGGTGCCTGAGATGACGAAGCAGGCGAGCTGGTAGCGCTTGGCGGGGAAACCAATCGCCTGCATGCGCTGCTCGTTGGAGCGCAGGCCCTGCACGACGAGGCCGAAGCGTGAATTGGCGATGCGCCAGATCAGGAAGATCACGCCGAGGAGGCAGGCGAGGCAGAGATAGTAGAACTGCGTGCGGTTCGACAGGTTGATCAGCCCGGAGAAGTCGCTGCGCTTGTAGACTGTAAGGCCGTCGTCGCCGCCGTAACGCGCAAGGCCGGAGGCGACGTAATAAGCCATCTGCGCGAAGGCGAGCGTGATCATGATGAAATAGACGCCGCGGGTGCGCAAACTGAGCGCGCCGATCACGAGCGCGTAAGCCGCCGAGGCGGCCAGCGCGACCGGAAACTGGATGAAGCCGGAGCCGACGCCTTCCTGCGCGAGAATCCCGACCGCATAGCCGCCGATGCCGAGATAGGCGGCGTGGCCAAAGCTCATCATGCTGCCATAGCCCATGATGAGGTTGAGGCTTGCGGCCGCCAGCGCCAGGATGACGATGCGGGTAAACAGCGTCAGGATGAAGATGTTGCCGGAGAGCTGCGAATAGAGCGGCAGCAGCACGAGGCCGGCCAGCATCAGGGCCGTGACGGCTTTGCTCACGCCAAAACCCTTCATCGACGGCTGGCCGGAAACAGCCCCTCCGGCCGCACCACCAGCACGATCGCCATCAGGAGATAGATCAGCATCGAGGACAGCGCGGGCGCGGCGGTGGAGGCGGCAGCCGAGCTCAGCACCTGCCGCAACAGGTTGGGCAGGAAGGCGCGGCCGAGCGTATCGATCATGCCGACGAAGATCGCGGCGAGGAACGCGCCGCGGATCGAGCCGATGCCGCCGATCACGATGATGACGAAGGCGAGGATCAGGATGTTCTCGCCCATGCCGATCTGCACGGTGAGGATCGGCGCCTGCATCAGCCCGGCGAGCCCCGCGAGCGCAGCGCCGAGGCCGAACACCAGCGTGTAGAGCAGCTTGATGTTGATGCCGAGCGCACCGATCATCTCGCGGTTGGAGGCGCCGGCTCGGATCAGCATGCCGACGCGGGTGCGCATCACGCCGAGATAAAGCAGCAGCGCCACCAGCAGCGCGACGACGATGATGGCGAGGCGATAGGCGGGATAGTGAATGCCGGGCAGGATCGGCACCGGCACCGTGAGCCAGGCTGGCAGCGGCAGCGCAAGACCGGCAGGGCCCCAGATCAGCCGCACGGCTTCATTGAAGAACAGGATCAGGCCGAAGGTCGCGAGCACGTGGTCGAGATGGTCTCGCCCATAGAGATGCCGCAGCGCACTCATCTCGAGCACGATGCCGAGCACGAGCGTAGCGCCGAGCGCCAGCAGAGCGCCGAGCAGGAAACTGCCGGTCCAGGCCGCGAAGGTCGCCGCAAAATAGGCGCCCATCATGTAGAGCGAGCCGTGCGCGAGGTTGACGAGATCCATGATCCCGAACACCAGCGTCAGGCCGGCGGCGAGCAGAAACAGGAGCAGGCCGAACTGCAATCCGTTCAAGAACTGTTCGACGACGAGCAGCATCAAAACTCTTTCAGGCGCACGCAGTGCCGCGCCGATGTTCGAACACGGTCGCCATCAGTGAAAGAGCTCCCCCCGCCTCTTCAAGGCAGAAAAATGGGTAATGGCAGTATCGTTCCGAGGCAAGAGCGATTTGGCGCCAGATATGCACTTTGTTGCATCCAGGCCGGTGCGGTCGAAATCCACCCTGCAAGAAGGCTGCCGCGCGGATGGGGCAAGCTGCCGCACCCAAATGATCGCCCTTCCCGGCGAGCAAGCCGAGGAGAGGGCGCGAACGTCGTGGGTATGAAAGGAGGGTGCGCCTAGTCTAGTGCGACGTCATCGACCGGGGAAGATCATCCGGTTCGGCGAGCCCGCTGCTTGCCGTCGAGGCCTCCAGCGCGGCCATCCGGAACAGATAGGCGAGCGTCGCCAGTCCGGAGTCTTCCGCCATCTGCGCCAGTTCAAGCGCCATGTCGGACATGTAGCCGAGATTATCGTCCTTGGTCTGCGCCATGATCTGGCTGTCTCGCATCATGTTCGACATTTCAGGCGATCTTTCGTTGCGCGGCGAGGCCGCAGAGGTTGGCACGGGCGACGGCGTTCAGACGTGGGCCGTCCTGGCGCACGACCGAAGTCATGCCAATGCGATTGTGCAGGGCAGCGAGCGTGTCCTGTCGAATGTCGATGGTCGCCGCCATGGTGCACGCGTTCTCCACCAGCGCCGGCAGACCAAGCGGTGTCACGACGAAGCCGGCTTCATGGAAGCGCGGCAACCACCATGTTTCCATGATCGCGCTGACCTGCGCGATGCCTTGGCCAAGGCAGAACTCCTGGACCGCCGCCATCAATTGCAGATTGAGAGCGCCGTCGCGGCGATCGCGTACGACGAAATAGCGCGACCATTCCCAGACCAGCGGATCCGCGGGGCAACCGCGAACCGTAGCCAGATGCGGGAAGACCTCGCTCATCATCGAGGGTTTGGTCGTCGGGTAGAGCCTGTGACCGCCAATGACGCGGCGCCCCTCCAGCGCGAGCAGATAGACAGCGTCTTCGTTGTCATAGGAGTCGATCTCGCGGCAATCCGGCTTGCGCAGCGCCTCCCAGCGCCGTTCCTCGACAAAGATGTCGTGACGCAGCCGGAAATGCTGCTCGAGCACGTCTTCGTAGAGGTGGCGATTGACCGCAGAAATTGCGTGAATCATGGCCTCCACCCCATTCGCGCTTAATGGGGGAAGCCTCCGCGAAAAGGGGAACGTTCGGTACTGGGAATTCCATTCAGTATGTCGCTCAGGGACTGATGATCTTGTGGCGAATCGCCAGCGCAACAGCATGCGTACGGTTGACGGCGCCGAGCTTGCGCGCTGCGGTTGCAAGATGCTCCTCGGCGGTACGCTGCGTGATGTGCAGGATCTCGCCGATTTCCCAGGCCGACTTGCCCTGCGAGGCCCAGGCGATCACCTCGCGCTCGCGCGGCGTGAGGCGTGTCGACTGATCGGGCGCCGGGTCGAGCAGACGGCGAATGTGGTCGAAGCTATACATCGCCATCAAATGCAGCGCCGGCTTGCTGCGGGGATTGAGGTCGAGATGGACACCGCCGAGCGACACCGCGGCCTCGTAACCGGTAAGCCCGTGGATCGGGACGGTGAAGCCGCGCGACATGCGAAAATCGGTGGCGCGGTTCATCACCTCGGCCGCACAGGGCTCGAGTTCGGCATCGTAGGGCGCTTCCGACCACTCGAACGGATTGACGGATTGACGGCACAGCCGCACCACCGGATCGAAGCGATCGTAGTTGTTTTCGGTGTAGAGGCTGAACCATCCCGCCGGCCAGCGCTTGGCGAGGACCATCTGTGCAAACTGCTGGTCGGGATTCGGCAATCCCGTTAGAATGATGGTTTCGAAGCCGAAGCGGCCAAAGGCTACTTCGAGCGCATCCATGGCATCCGGAACCTTGCGATAGGTCCCCAGACCTTCGATGAAGTCGAGCGCCTCCCGGCCATAATCTACGGCGGACATCGGTGCGTTTCCTGACCCTTGTCGCCGGTATAGCATGCCTTTGGGGACTGCCTCAATTCGCCGTTCCCGTAGTTTCCCGGTATTCCCCGTGCGCCGAAGATTTAATCTACTTGTGGAGGAAATTGGGTCAAGATGCACCTGACGGCGTCCAAAGCGGAGGGCCACGATGGAAGACGAGAATATCGCCCTCAATAGTGTGCTCGGCCTGGAGCTCAACCGCGTTTTTTTTCGCCGTGCGCGAAACGGCAAACAAACAGAAAATCATCGAATTCGCGCGCGACGTGCTGGAAAGTGAGCGCGCGAAGCCAGCCGACACCGCCTCGCCGGAGGGACCGGCGAGCTGAGCCACGTTGTTGCAGCAATTGCGCGTCAGCGACACGAGCCGCTTTTGCATGCCGCTTCACCATTCGCATGTGGCGGCATAGTTGAATTGATCTGATCGTGAGCCTCAACTGCCTCCAGTAAAGGATCGAAGCGGCAGAGCCGCCTGGCCTGGCGATCTGCTTCTGAGATCGATCAGGCCCGGAACATTTGCCGCTGGATGATGCGGCCGCTCCCGTGAGATGATCTCCGGAGACTGTCCGGGATATCCGCAAATGATGACGCTGCGCCAGGTGGAAGTGATCCGTGCCGTAATGGTGACGGGCACCATCGGCGGCGCGGCGAAGCTGCTCAACGTGTCAGCGCCAGGGATCAGCCGCCTGGTCAAATACACCGAGCGCTCGCTCGGCATCCGCTTCTTCCAGCGCCAGAACGGCCGCTACTTTCCGACGCCGGAAGCCGAGAACATCTTTGAGCAGATCAACGGCGTCTACAAGAAAGTCGACGATCTCTCCGAGATCATCTCCAAGATCGGCCGCGGTGGACTGTCGGAATTGCGCATCGGCTCGGTGCCGAGCATCGCGCAGGTGATGGTGCCGCGTGCGATCGAGCGCGTCCGGCGCCGCTATCCCGATCTCGGCATCGACATCAACATCCTCAAGCTCGAGGAAGCCATCGACTATCTCATGCTCGGCCGCGGCGAGTGCGTCGCGATGAGCTACCGGCTCGAGCATTCCGGCCTCGACTTCATGCCGCTCGCCTCCGGCGAGCTCTATTGCATCGTGCCACCCGGCCACGAGCTTGCCGGGCGCAAGCAGGTCTCTGCCGCCGAGATCACCCGCTATCCGCTGATCGGCATCGACCCGAACGACCCCTATGGACGGATCATGGCCGAGATATTCACGCGCAACCGGCTCGACTACAACATCACCATCCGCGCGCGCTTCGGCACCACGGTATGCGCGCTGGTGAAGGCGGGCCTCGGGATCGCCATCATCGACCAGTTCACAGTGGCGCATGGCGGCTACCCCGGGATCGAGCTGTTGAAGATCACAGAGCCGACGCGTTTCGACACCTACATCGCGGTGAAGCGCGGCGCGCCGCTGTCGCTTCATGTCGAGCATTTCATCGAATCCCTGCGCGCCGAGATGCGTGCGGTCGAGCCGTCCCGCAGTAACGGCAAGGCACCCGCGCGGAAGAAATAACATTGTGTTAGGTTTGCCGGATAAATGGGTAATTGTGTTAGGCGGGGGAAAGGCTATCGTCGCACTTGGAAGCCCCTTGGAATTGCGCGGATTTCCCCGCTAATGGCCGGGACCGAACGCTCCTAACAAGACGATAGCGAAATCATGTCGAAGCGCGGATACACCGCCAGCAAGAAGCTCCTCACCGGCCTGATCGGAGCGCCGATCGCGCATTCCGCCTCCCCCGCCATGCATGAGCGCGCCGCCGAGGCCCTCGGCCTGCGCGGCCACTACCAGCTCATCGAGGTCGCTGGCGCCGATGCGACCGGGCTCAGCATGATGCTTGAGGGCGTGCGGCGGCTCGGCTTTGCCGGCGTCAACGTCACCTACCCTTACAAAGAAGCGGTGGTCCCGCTGCTCGACGAGCTTGCGCCGGGCGCGGCTGCGATGGGCGCGGTCAACACCGTCGTCGTCAAGAACCTCCGCCTGACCGGCCACAACACCGATACGACCGGCTTTGCGCGCGCGGTGGCACCGCTGCTGACGCCGAGCGGGAACGCCGTGGCCGTGATCGGCGCCGGCGGCGTCGGCAAGGCAATCGCGTTTGCACTGGCGAGCCTTGAGGTTTCCGACATCCGCATCTTTGACAGTGAGCCGGCGCGTGCCGCGACGCTCGTCTCCCTGCTTGCCCCGCGGGGCGGCGCGAGGGTCGCCGCGAGCGTCGAAGATGCGCTCCAGGGTGCAACCGGCCTCGTTAACGGCACGCCGGTCGGCATGCTGCCGAACCGGGGCATGTCTGTTACGCCCACGCTGCTGCATGAGAAATTGTGGGTCGCAGATGCCGTCTATTCACCGCTGATCACGCCGCTGCTCGCCGCAGCGCAGGAGCGCGGCGCGCGGATCATGACCGGACGGGAGCTCGCGATCTATCAGGCCGCGGACGCCTTCGAACTGTTCACGGGCCTTGCCCCATCGACCGAAGTCATGGGAGAGGCTTTCGACGAGGTGATGGCGGCGCGAAGTCCGGCCTATCACGCAGCGTAACCGAAGCGGCCGAACACAGGCCGCGGACAACATCAACGGAAATGGGAGGATGGACCATGAAATCGACCCTGCTGGCGGGCGCCTTGCTTGCCTTCGCGACTGCCACCAGCGCCTACGCACAAGCGATCAAGCTCGCCGACGTCGCCGAGCTATCCGGCGGCGGCGCCACCGTCGGCACCAACTGGAAGAACGGCATCGACCTCGCGATCGAGGAGATCAACGCCAAGGGCGGCGTGCTCGGCCGCAAGCTTGAAGTGACCCATGCCGACTCGCAGTCGAACCCTGGCGTGGCGCGCGCGCAAGTCCAGAAGGCGCTCGACGCCGAGCCCTATGTACTGCTCGGACCCGGCTATTCCGGTTCGGTCAAGGTGACCGCGCCGCTCGCGGCAGAGGCCGGCATCACGCAGATCATGGGCGGCGAAGCCGCCGAGCTGACGCAGGCCGGGAACAAATTCCTGTTCCGCACGTCCTTCGGCCAGCAATCCTCGATGCCGAAGGTCGCCAAATACATCCACGACGACATGAAGGCGAAGTCGGTCGCCGTGGTCTGGGTCAACAATGATTTCGGCCGCGGCGGCCGCGATGTCGTCGTCAAGGAGCTCGACCGCCTCGGCTCCAAGGTCGTCGCCGACCTCTCGACCGAAGCCGGCCAGGCCGACTTCGCCGCCGACGTCGGCAAGATCAAGGCTGCCAATCCCGACGCGGTGTTTGTCTATCTCAACGAGGAAGAGAGCGCCCGCATCCTGAAGGAGCTGAAGCGCCAGGGCGTCACCGCGCCGCTGATGGGTGAGACCACGCTGATCGGTCAGAAGGTGATCGAGCTCGCGGGCGATGCCGCCAATGGCGCACGCGGCCATGTCGGCCTCACTACGGACGCCCCAGTCGACCTGATCAAGGGATTCCGTGACCGCTTCTCCAAGAAGTACAACTACGTGCCTGATCACAACGGCCTGAAGGGCTATCTCGCGGTCTACATGGTGAAGGCCACCACCGAGAAGATGGGCAAGGTCGATTCCAAGGCGTTCGCCGACACGCTGCACGGCCTCACCATCAAGGCTGCTGACGAGCCGGGCATCCTGATGGACGTCACCTTCGATCAGAACGGCGACATCGATCGCCAGAGCTTCCTGGTCGAGGTAGTCGAAGGCAAGCAGGTCGTGAAGCAGGTGCTGCCGAAGGTGAAGTGAGGGATCCTTCGCCTCTCCCCGCTTGCGGGGAGAGGCCGGAATTTGCGCAGCAAATTCCGGGTGAGGGGGAGTCTCCGCGAGTCTAACTGCTACCGTCCTCGCGGAGAGAAGCCCCTCACCCTACCCTCTCCCCGTAAGAACGGGGAGGGGGAAAGAAAGAGCCGCGAGAGGAGAAAATGTCCAATCTGTTCGATCTTCTGGTCGCGGGACTTGCCACCGGCGCGATCTACGCGCTGGTCGCGGTCGGCTTCACGCTGCTGTGGCAGACCTCGCAGACCATCAACTTCGCGCAAGGCGAGTTCGTGATGCTGCCCGCGTTCCTGATGCTCGCGGCAATGCATGTCGGCGCGCCGCTGTGGCTTGCGATCATACTCGGCATCCTGCTGTCGATGATCCTGCTCGGACTCGCCTTCAAGCTCCTCCTGGTCGATCCGATGATGCGCCATGGCGTGCTTCCGCTGGCGATCGCCACCATGGCGCTCGCGATCGGCATCAAGGAGGCCGTGAAGCAGTTCTTCAGCGCCGAGGCCTCGCCCTTCCCTTCGATCGTGCCGACCGGTGACATCTCCATCCTCGGACATGCCGTCTCGCTGCAAAGCATTGGCGTGCTTGTCGTCGCCATCCTCGCCGTGGTCGGCCTGACCACGCTGTTGAACCGCACTTCACTCGGCCACCAGATGCAGGCGGCGGCGCAGAACCCGACGGTGGCGCGCATCATCGGCGTACCGGTCGAGCGCATGATTCTCCTGACCTTCCTGATCAACGCTTTCCTGGTTGCGCTCGCCTCGCTGCTGATCACGCCGATCTACCTCGCGAAATTTTCCTCCGGCGAGGTGCTTGGCCAGGCGGCGTTCATCGCCGCGATCGTTGGCGGCTTCAACCAGGTGCGCGGCGCGATCGCGGGCGGCCTCTTGATCGGCGTGCTCGACAATCTCGCTGCGAGCTACGTCTCCACCCAATATCGCGCGGCGGTGCCGCTGATCTTCCTGATCGTCGTGATCCTGTTCCGGCCGCAAGGACTGCTCGGCCGTGCCGAGGAGCGCACGCTATGAGCGGCTTTGGCACCCCCCTGAAGATCGCGCTCGGCCTTGCCGTCATCGCGGCGCTGATCATTGTTCCCATGAACTTCAACCGCTACGGCCTGTTCATCCTGAGCCAGTGGGCGGTGATGACCATCGCCGCGATGGGCCTCAACCTTACGCTCGGCTATGCCGGCCAGGTGTCGCTGGCGCAGGGAGCCTTCGTCGGCATCGGCGCTTATGCCGCCGCGATCATGACCACCCATGGCTGGCCGCTGCCGGCCGCAATCGTGGTCGCGATCGCCCTGAGCTTCGTGGTCGGCTGGGTGCTCGGCTATCCTGCGCTGCGCGTGCAGCACCACTATCTCGCCTTCGTCACGCTCGCTTTCTCCACCCTCGCCTTTCTCGTGTTCCGCAACGAGAGCTGGCTCACCGGCGGCATCTACGGCATCTCCAATATTCCGCGCCCGCACATCTTTGGGCTGGCGACCAACAAGCCGCTGCCCTTCTACTATGTCTGCCTCGGCTCGCTCGCGATCGTCTCGCTGGCGGTTTGGTGGCTGATCCGCTCGCCCTGGGGCCGCGCCTTCATGGCGCTGCGCGAAAACCCCTTGCGCGCACAATCGCTCGGCATCGACACAAGGCGTTACACGCTGATGGCCTTCGCGATCGGCTCGGCGCTCGGCGGCGTCGCCGGGGCGCTCTATGCGCCGCTGACGCAATACATCGATCCCGTGCCGTTCAACCTGTCGCTCTCGCTCGACCTCTTGATGATGGTGATCGTCGGCGGCGCGGGCTTCTATTTCGGCCCCTTCTTAGGGGCGATGATCGCAGTGCTGCTGCCCGAATGGCTGCGTTTCACGGAGGGCTATTATCTGATGCTCTACGCGGTCGCGGTGATGCTGCTCCTGATTTGGTCGCCGACCGGCATTCTGGGAATTCTCGATCGCACCATGGCCGCGCGCCGTACCAAGGCGGCCTCCGCGCTGCGCGCCGTTGCGAAATCGCGCATGGAGACGGTGCAATGAGTGCGGTGCTGGAAGTCACCAATATCAAGAAGAACTTTGGCGGCATCAGCGCCGTCGACGGCGTCTCCTTCGACGTGCGCGAGGGCGAGATCCTCGGCCTGATCGGCCCGAACGGCTGCGGCAAGTCCACCCTGTTCAACTGCATCCTCGGCCAGCTCACCCCGAGCGATGGCGAGGTCAAGCTCGACGGCAAGGTCGTCACCGGCCTGCGTCCCGCCGAGCTCAACAAGCTCGGGGTCAGCCGCACGTTCCAGCTGCTGCAGGTGTTTCCAAAGCTCTCGGTGCGCGAGAACTTGATTCTCGCAGGCCAGGAGCATCAGGGCAGCATGGCCTCGCGCCTCGTCGGCCGCTCCGATGCCGGGCTGACGGAGACCGCCAACCAGATGATCGGCTTCTTCAAGCTGGATCATCTCGCTGCCGAGCCGGCCGGCGGTCTCTCCTACGGGCAGCAGAAGTTGCTCGACGCCGCCATGGCCTTCATGGGCGGCCCGCGCCTGGTGCTGCTCGACGAGCCCGCGGGCGGCGTCAACCCGTCGATGCTGGCGGACCTGAAGGAGCGGCTGGTCGCGATCAACCGCGAGAAGAACGCCACCTTCGTCGTGATCGAGCACAACATGGAATTCGTGATGTCGCTGTGCTCACGCGTGATGGTGATGGCGGAAGGCAAGGTGCTGGCAATGGGACGACCGGACGAGGTCCGCAAAAACCCCGCCGTGATCGAAGCTTATTTGGGACACTAGGGAGCGCGCGCCATGAGTGACCCGATCCTCTCGGTTCACAATCTCGTCGGCGGCTACGGCAAGATGACGATCTTGAACGGCACGACGTTCGCGGTGCCGCCGGCGACCATCACCACCATCATCGGCCCAAACGGCGCCGGCAAGTCCACCGTGTTCAAGGCCATCTTCGGCCTGCTCAAGCTGCGCGAAGGCAAGATCAGCTTTGCGAACCGCGACGTCACGAACTTGAGCCAGCGTGCACTGCTCAATGCCGGCATCTGCTACGTGCCACAGGGCCGCAACATCTTTCCCGAGCTGTCGGTACGCCACAATATCGAGCTCGGCGGCGTCGCCGCCGGAAAGGGCATCGACCTGCAGGGGCGGATCGAGGCTGCGCTCGACCTGTTTCCGGCGCTGCGCCGAAGGTCGGCGCAGCAGGCCTCGACGCTCTCGGGCGGCGAGCAGAAGCAGCTCGAAATCGCCCGCTCGCTGCTGCTCGAACCGAAGCTCGTCCTGATCGACGAGCCCTCGATCGGCCTGTCGCCGCTGATGGTGCAACAGACGTTCGACATCCTGAAATCCTTGCGCGACCGCGGCGTCACGATCCTGATGATCGAGCAGAACGCGCGATCGGCGCTGGAGATCTCCGATATCGGCATCGTGCTGGAGCTCGGCCAGACCCGGATGGTCGACAAGGCTGAGCGCATCCTGAACGATCCCCGGATCGGCCAGCTTTTCCTCGGCGGCGCCATGGAGGAGAGCCCGGCATGAACAAGCGTTCGATCGCAACGGTCTCCCTCTCCGGCGCGCTCGACGAAAAGCTCCGCGCCATCGCCTCAGCGGGTTTCGACGCGGTCGAGATCTTCGAGAACGACCTGTTGTCGTTCGGCGCGAGCCCGTGCGAGGTGGCGCAGCTCTGTAAGGACCTCAATCTCGCGATCTGTGCGTTCCAGCCGTTCCGCGATTTCGAGGGAATGCCGGAGCCGCAGCGTTCGCGCAACTTTGCCCGCGCCGAGCGCAAGTTCGATCTCATGCAGGAGCTCGGGACCGACCTGCTGCTGATCTGCTCCAACGTCGCCCCAAGCTCGCTCGGCGGCATCGACCGCGCCGCGAACGATTTCCACGAACTCGGCGAACGCGCCGCCAAGCGCGGTTTGCGCGTCGGCTACGAGGCGCTGGCCTGGGGCCGCCATGTCAACGACTATCGCGACGCCTGGGAGATCGTGCGGCGCGCCGATCATCCCGCAATCGGAATCATCCTCGACAGCTTTCACGCGCTGGCGCCGGGTTTTCCGACCCGCGCGATGGCCTCGATCCCCGGCGACAAGATCTTCCTGGTGCAGCTTGCCGACGCGCCGAAGCTCGAGCTCGACCTCCTGTCGTGGAGCCGGCACTTCCGCTCCTTCCCCGGCCAGGGCGATCTTCCGGTCAGCGAGTTCATGACGGCGGTCGCAGCGACCGGCTATGCTGGGCCGCTATCGCTGGAAATCTTCAACGACCAGTTCCGCGCCGGTTCGGCCACCCAGACCGCGGTCGACGGCCTGCGCTCGCTGATCCTGCTCGAGGACCAGCTCGCATCGGACTGGCCGAAGCTTGTTCGCGAGCCGCTGGCGCCGAAGGCCAAAGGTCGCGGTACGGGGTTCATCGAGTTTGCCGTCAACGAGACCAAGGCCGGCGAGCTCGCCGGTCTGTTCGCGCAGCTCGGCTTCCGCAGGACCGGCAAGCACCGCAGCAAGGCGGTGGAGCGCTGGTCGCAAGGCAAGGTCGAGCTCGTGATCAATTGCGAGACCGACGGCTTTGCGCATTCCCACTACGTGACACATGGCCCCGGCGTCTGCGCGATTGCGCTCGAGGTCGACAATGCCGGCCTCGCCATGCAGCGCGCCGAGACGCTGAAGGCGCGCACCTTCTACCAGCCGGTCGGACCGGGCGAGCTCGAGATTCCCGCGATCCACGGCGTCGGCGGCAGCCTCCTCTATTTCCTCGACCAGGCCGGCAAGAACTGGGACACGGATTTCGAACCGGTTCCGAGCGAGGCGAGTGCAGACGCGCTGCTCGCAGTCGATCACATCGCGCAGTCGATGCCCTATGACGAGATGCTGTCCTGGCTGCTGTTCTACACCGGCATCCTCGACCTGAAGCGGTTGCCGCAGATGGAGATCGCCGATCCCAGAGGCCTGGTGCAAAGCCAGGCCATCGTCAATCCCGACCAGAGCCTGCGCTTCGTGCTCAACGGTTCTTCCGCCAACCGCACCCTGCCGGCGCGCTTCATCTCGGAGTTCTTCGGCTCAGGCGTGCAGCACGTCGCATTTGCGTGCCAGGACATCTTTGCGACGGTCGCCGCGATGCGCAAGCGCGGGGCGGATTTCCTGGATATTCCCGATAATTACTACGACGATATCGAAGCCAAATACGACCTCGCGCCCGAGCTGATGGCGCAGCTTCGCGCCAACCACATCCTCTACGACCGCGAAGGCGACGGCGAGTTCTTCCAGGTCTACACTCACATCTTCGATGAGCGCTTCTTCTTCGAGATCGTCGAGCGAAGGAACTATCAGGGGTTTGGTGCGGCTAATGCCGGAATCAGGCTCGCAGCGCAGGCCCGAGAAGTGCGCCTCGCGAGCATGCCGCGGGTGTAGGTCTCTTACCCTCTCCCCTTGCGAGCTCTTCGCCTCTCCCCGCTTGCGGGGAGAGGCCGACGCGCGTAGCGCGGCGGGTGAGGGGGAGTCTCCGCGAGTCAAGTGACCGCTCGGACAGCGCTCTCTCAACACGTCATTGCGAGCGCAGCGAAGCAATCCAGAATCCCTCCGTGGAAAAACTCTGGATTGCTTCGCTGCGCTCGCAATGACTGTGTCGGAAGCATCGAGGAATTCAACTCTCTCCGTCTCTGCGGAGACTCCCCCTCACCCCGACCCTCTCCCCGCAAGCGGGGAGAGGGAGAGGCAAAGCCTCACTTCATCGGGCACTTGTCGTGGAAACGATCCTGGTCGTTCTCGACGATGGTGGCGACCGTCTTCAGCGCGAGCTGGCCTTCGGCGTCTTTCACCACGTCCTGCAGATAGAAGCTCTGCACCGGGATGTGGTTGTTGCCGAACTTGAAGGCGCCGCGCAGCGATTTGATGTTGGCCTTCTCCATCTCGGCCTTCATCGCGTCCTTCTTGCTGGTGTCGCCTTTCACCGCGACCACAGCACTGTTGATGAGCTGCGCCGCGTCATAGGCTTGCGCGCCGTAATAGGTCGGACGCAGGCCCGTGTACTTCTTGCGGTAGTCGGCGACGAAGCGCTTGTTTTGCTCGTTGGGCAGGTCGTGCACCCATTCCTGCGCGCCGGGAACGCCAAGCGCATTCTCCTTCTGCAGCGGCAGCGAGAGCTCGTCGACAGTGAAGGCGGTGTAGAGCGGCATCGTGCTCTTCAGGCCGGCCTGTGCATATTGATTGAGGAACTGCACGCCGGCCGCACCGGGATAGAACACGAAGATCGACTCCGCGCCGGAGGCGCGCGCCTTGGAGAGCTCGGCGGAGAAGTCGAGCTGGCTCGGCCACACCGTGTATTCCTCGCCCTTGATCTCGCCCTTGAAGGTGCTCTTCACGCCCGCGAGCATGTCCTTGCCGGCGGCGTAGTTCGGCCCGATCAGGAAGACGCTCTTGACGCCCTTCTGGTTCATGTAGAGGCCCATGGCGGCCGGCGTCTGGTCGTTCTGCCAGGAGGTCGAGAACACGTAGGGCGAACACAGCTCGCCAGCGACCTGCGACGGGCCGGCATTGGCCGAGATCATGAAAGTCTTCGAGTCGACCGCGGTCTTGAGTGAGGCCAGGAACACGTTCGACCAGATGTAGCCGACGATGAAGTCGACCTTGTCGGATTGCACGAGCTTCTCGGTCTTCTGCTTGCCGACGTCGGGCTTCTGGCCATCGTCCTCGTAGATCACCTCGACCGGCTTGCCATCCATCTTGCGCCCCATATGGTCGAGCGCGAGCTCGAAGGAGTTACGCATGTCGTTGCCGATCACGGCGGTCGGGCCGCTGAAGGTCGAAACGAAACCGATCTTGATGGTGTCGCCGGCGAATGCCGGGCTCGCCAGCGCGAGCGCAGCCGCGCCCGCCAGCCAGAATGCCGTCCTCATAACCACTCCCCTCCTAAGTATTGCTCCCGGAAACGGGGTGATCGCCGCCCCGGGGCCTGTCTCTATTGAACGCAAAATCTGTCGAGCCGCCAATGGCTCAGCGCCTGCTCCTGCACCATATTTCGCGCCGATCGGGGATGGCAAGAAATATAATTCTACTCATTTCGACGAAGGCTGCGGCGCTTTTTCGCGGGCGATCGATACATCCGGCCTATTCCCCGATTGATGACGGTTATTGGACCGCGGCACCCGATCCGCACTTAAATGAAGGAGTACAGCAGCGAGATTCGAGGGCGCATCATGACCACGACACCGCATCACGTCGTCATCGTCGGAGCCGGCTTCGGCGGGCTGGAGACGACCTACCGCCTCGCGGGCGCACCGGTCGAGATCACGCTGATCGACCGCCGCAACCATCATCTGTTTCAGCCCCTGCTCTACCAGGTCGCGACCGCTTCGCTGGCGACCAGCGAGATCGCCTGGCCGGTCCGCCACCTCATGCGCGACCGGCGCGAAGTCACGACGCTGTTTGCGACGGTCAGCGGCGTCGATGCCAGCAGGCGCTGCGTGCTGATCGATGACGGCAGCGAGGTGCCATACGACACGCTCGTGCTTGCGACCGGCGCGCGCCATGCCTATTTCGGCCACGACGAATGGGAGCAGTTCGCGCCGGGTCTGAAGACGCTGGAGGACGCGACCACGCTGCGCCGGCACATCCTGGTGGCGTTCGAGCGTGCCGAGCGCGAGACAGATCCGGCAAAGCGCGCGGCGCGGCTGACCTTCGTCATCGTCGGTGCCGGTCCAACCGGCGTCGAGCTCGCCGGCACCATCGCCGAGATGGCGCACCACACCTTGCCCGGCGATTTCCGCAACATCGATACGACCAAGGCGCGCGTCGTGCTGATCGAGGCCGGCCCGCGCGTGCTCGCGGGCTTTCCCGACGATCTCTCGGCCTATGCGCAGGCCTCGCTGGAGAAGATCGGCGTCGAGGTCGTGCTCGGGCAAGCCGTGACCGAGATCGACCGAGACGGCGTTGTCTTCGGCAGCACGCGGCTCGACGCAAAAACCCGGATCTGGGCCGCCGGCGTGCGCGCCTCGCCCGCCGCGGAGTGGCTGGGGGCACCCGCCGATCGCGCCGGACGTGTGCAGGTCGAAGACGACCTCACGATTCCCGGCCATCCCGAGATCTTCGCGATTGGCGACACCGTGAGCATCAACGCCTGGGACGGCAAGCCGGTGCCCGGCATCGCGCCCGCCGCCAAGCAGCAGGGACGCCATGTCTCCGATACCATCAAGGCGCGGCTGCGCGGCGCGCCAACGGGCCCGTTCCGCTACAAGCATGCCGGCAGCCTCGCGCAGATCGGCAAGCGGCTCGCCGTGATCGATTTCGGCCGCATCAAGCTGCGCGGCGCGATCGCGTGGTGGATCTGGGGCATTGCCCACATCTACTTCCTGATCGGCCTGCGCCACCGCCTCAGCGTCGCCCTGAGCTGGCTTTGGATCTACGCCCGCGACCAGCGCGCCGCGCGGCTGATCACGCAGGGAAGCAGCAAGGTGGTGGGGTGAGGGCACTTCTCCCTCTCCCCCGTTCTTACGGGAAGAGGGTTGGGGTGAGGGGCCTCTCTCCGCGAATGAGATGGCCGCGAGACCTGTACCCCCTCACCCGGATCGCAAGAGCGATCCGACCTCTCCCCGCAAGCGGGGAGAGGTGAAGACCACCTACTTCACCAGCTCACACCCACCCTCCGTGAGCGGCCGGAACGCCTGGTCCGCCGGGATCGCCGAAACCAGCTTGTAATAGTCGTACGGGTATTTCGACTCCTCCAGCTTCTTCACCTCGAACAGATACATCGGGTGCACGACGCGGCCGTCCTGACGGATCGTGGTGTCGCCGAACAGCTTGTCCTTGCCTTTGAACTTCTTCATCTCCGGCACGGCGTCCTTGGCGTTGTCGCTGCCGGCCGCCGCGACGGCGTTGAGGTAAGCGAGCGTGGAGGCATAGACGCCGGCCTGGTTACCGCTCGGCATCTTGCCGTTCATGCCGGGTCGCCGCTTTGCGAAGGCGCGGGTGTCGTCGTTCATGTCCCAGTAAAAGGCTTCCATGAGTTGGAGTCCCTGGGCCACCTTGATGCCCATGCCGTGGATGTCGTTGATGAAGAGCAGGAAGGCCACGAGCTTCTGCCCGCCCTGCACAGCTGTGACGATGTGGAAACAGGTGCGCCTACAGCTCGTGTCCCGGACGCGCTGCAGCGTGAAACGCTGCTGCGCAGAGCCGGGATCCATGCGACCGCGCGCACTAGGATAAATGGGCCCCGGCTCTGCAGCGCATCACCATAGCGCGTTGAAGACGCGCGTGAACGCGCTTACGGTGCTGCGCTGCGTCCGGGGCACGGGAGCAGCTAGCGCCACCATTCAGCCGTTAAAGGCCCACCCACTCGGTCGACGCATCGTCATTCAACCGCGCCACGGCATCGGCACGCCGGGTCAGCACGGCACGCTGGTTGATGTAGCCCTTGTCGGTAATCTCGCCCCCATCGACTGACGGTGGCTCAGTGAGCAACAGCGCGCGCGTGGCGTGGCCGGAGGAGTTGGCGCCGTGCTGCTTCAGCTTCACCAGGCCCTCCGCGATTGCCGACCTCACCCTGTCATGCACCAGCACGTCATTCACGCCCGCCGCCTCACCTATGCCGGCATGCGCGCGGCAGGCAGCAAGATTCGGAAACACCAGGAAGCGCACCTCGTCGCCGCCATGACCGGTGACGACGATGTCCTGCGCAAGCGGCGCCAGTGCCGCGATGCCGGCGACACGCAGCGTGCCGACGCTGACCCAGGTACCGGAATTGAGCTTGAAGTCTTCCGCGACACGGCCGTCGAAGAACAGACCGCGCTCCGGCCGCTCGGCGTCCGCGAGCTTCACGGCGTCACCAATGAGATAGAAACCCTCTTCGTCGAAGGCCTGCTTCGTCAGCTCCGGCGCCTTCCAATAGCCCGGCGTGACGTTCGGACCGCGCACGCGTACCTCCAGCTTGTCGCCGGAGGTGACGAGTTTCAATTCGGTGCCGGGAATCGGCACGCCGATATTGCCGGAGCGTTCGGCGAGGAAATGACAGTCGGTCGCCAGGGGTGAAGTTTCGGTCGACCCCCAGGCCGAGACCATCGGCAGCGCGCGGCCGACGGTCTCGATGGAAAGCTGCTCAAGCGCGTCCCAGAGATTCTGCGGCAGCGCGGCGCCGGCATAGAAGGCGAATCTCACTTCGCCAAAGAAGCGACGGCGCAGCTCCTCGTCCCCGCGCAGCGCCGCGATCAACATGTCGAAGCCGCGCGGCACGTTGAAATAGACCGTCGGCATCACGCTTTTCAGATTGGCTAGCGACGTCGGGAACAGGCCGGGTGCAGGCTTGCCGCCGTCGATATAGAGCGAGCCGCCGTTGCGGAGCACGAGATTGAAATTGTGGTTGGCGCCGAAGGTGTGGCTCCAGGGCAGCCAGTCCAGAATGACGAGATCGCAGCTAGCTTGCTCGAGGAAGGTCCAGGTCTGCGCCTTGGCCTGCTGGCTCGAGGTCAACATTCGCTGGGTGTTGATGACCGCCTTGGGCGTGCCCGTCGAGCCTGACGTGAACAGGAATTTTGCGATCGTGTCCGGCGTCACCGCGGCGAAGGCCTTTGCGACGTCTAGCGTTTCGGGCGTTGCCGCAATGGCGCGAAAGGAAAGCGCGTCGGCGTCGTCATTGCCGCTGATGATCTGCGCCTTGTGCAGCGGCTTGATCGCGGCCAGCGCCGTCGCAAATGGTTTGGTCGCGGAGACATAGATCGCCCCCGGATCAAGCAACGCGATCATGCTCTTGAGCTTGTCGAAATCCCTCGACATCAGCGAATAGGCCGGCGAGATCGCGGCCGAGGGCACGCCGACATGCTGGGCCGCAAGTGCGAGCAGCGCATGGTCGATGCTGTTGTCGGAGAGGATCACGAGCGGGCGTTCGGCACTGAGACCCTGTGCCAGAATCCACGACGCCGCCGCCCGAACCTGGCGCAGCGCCTGCGCATAGGTGACGGTGGTCCATGGCGCTTCGGTATTACCACGCTCGGCGAGGAAGATCGTATCAGGCGTTTGCTGCGCCCACTGCTCCAGCCAGTCGCCGACGCAGCGTCCGCTATCGCGCAACGGCTCGGGCGAGCGCAGCACGATGCTGCCGTCCGCCCGATGTTCGGCGACGGTCTTCGGCGTTGCGAACAGGCTTGCGGCGTCACCGCGTGGGGCGGTTGTCATGGTTTCCTCCTCGCCCGAACCGGGGATCGATCGCAGCCTCGTTCCGGGCTGCGTTGGCCATAATGGTGGGCATGACAATTGTTGTCGTCAACAACAATCTTCCGCTTCGGCGGCTGAGGCGCTAAGGTTGCATGGCAGGAGACACGATGTGACAGCCAGCGCAGCCCGAGCCGACACCCGCATCTCCCCGCGCAAACGCGCCGGCAACGGCGCGGCGCGGCGGATCGACGCGGACGAGATCGGCCTCGACGCACTGGTTGGCCACGCCGGCTATGCGGTGCGGCGCTTTCAGATCTGGATCTTCCAGGACTTCGTCAAGACGCTCGGCGATGTCGACATCCGGCCGACGCAATATTCGGTGCTGACGGTGATCGGCGCCAATCCGGGCCTGTCGCAGATGGCGGTGGCAAAACGCCTCGGCATCGAGCGTGCCCGGCTGGTGCATCTGCTCGACAGCCTCGAACAGCGCAAACTCGTGAAGCGGGTCAAGTCGAAGGCGGACCGACGCTCCCACGCGCTGCATCTCACGACGCAGGGCGAGACGGCGCTAGCGAAATTCAAGCGCCTCGCCGCCGAGCACGAGCGCCATGTCGAGGCGAAGATCGGCAAGGAGAACCGGGAGCGGCTGCTCCAGATCCTCGCCGGCTTCACCTGATCCAGGCCGCCCAATATTTGCGCAAATGCCCGCAACAGGGCGTGGGCATGGCGGCCCGTTCAATTATCGAATTTTACACAAGCCACTGATGCCTCGATAATATCTGAAGCCAACCGCTGTGCCCGGATATTGTACACAATGGCACACCGCTTGCTTCAAGTCCGGGTGAACACAAGTTGCCGGAGTTTTGTCGACATGGGGGCTGAGCAGCCTGAAACGATCGCCGCGATTGTGGCCGCGCATCGCGCGGGTACACTGACGCCGGCGCAGACGATCGCGCGAACCTATCAGCGCATCCGCGACCACAGAGATCCCGCCGTCTTCATCAGCCTGCGCGACGAGAAGGACGCGATCGCGGAGGCCGAGAAGCTTGCCACGCGCGAGGGTGCCGCGAGCCTGCCGCTCTACGGCGTGCCTGTCGCGGTGAAGGACAATATCGACGCGCTGGGATTTCCGACCACCGCGGCCTGCCCGGCCTTTTCCTACACGCCGGCACATGACTCGACTGCGGTGGAGTGCCTGCGCGCCGCGGGCGCCATCATCATCGGCAAGACCAATCTCGACCAGTTCGCGACCGGCCTCGTCGGCGTGCGCTCGCCTTACGGCATCCCCAGGAACGCGATCCGCGAAGATCTCATTCCCGGAGGCTCGAGTTCGGGATCGGCGGTCGCCGTCGGCGCCGGGCTGGTGCCGCTGTCGCTGGGCACGGATACCGCGGGCAGCGGACGCGTGCCGGCGATGCTCAACAACATCGTCGGGCTGAAGCCAAGCCTCGGCATGATCTCGACCGCCGGTCTCGTGCCGGCCTGCCGCACGCTCGACTGCATCTCGGTGTTCGCGCTGACAGTGGACGACGCCGCACTCGCACTGTCGGTGATGGCCGGCCCCGACCGGGCCGATCCATTCTCGCGCGACCGGCCGCTGGGGCCGATCACGCCGTTCCCCGCGAACCTGCGCCTCGGCGTGCCGCGCAACGGGCAGTTGATCTTCTTCGGCGACAAGAAGGCGGAAGCCGCCTATGCCGATGCGCTGAAGCGCTGGACCGCACTTGGCGCTGATCTGGTCGAGTTCGACCTCGAGCCGTTCTACGAGACTGCGCGGCTGCTCTACGAGGGACCATGGGTCGCCGAGCGCTACCTCGTGATCCGCAATCTGCTCGCCTCGGCGCCAGATGCAATCCATCCCGTAACGCGCGAGATCACCGCGGCCGGCGCGCGGCTGACAGCGGCGGAGACCTTCTCCGCACTCTACCGCCTGCAGGGCCTGCGCAAGATCGCCGAGCGCACCTTTGCCAATATCGACGCGCTGGTGCTGCCGACAGCGCCGACGGCCTATACGACCGCGCAGGTGCTGGCCAATCCGATCGAGCTCAACAGCCGGCTCGGCACCTACACAAACTTCGTCAACCTGCTCGACCTCTGCGGCCTCGCCGTCCCGGCAGAGATGCGTGCCGACGGCATTCCGTTCGGGATCACGCTGCTCGCGCCCGCGGGACGAGATGCGCTGCTCGCGAGCATCGGCCGCGTGTTCCATGCAGATACAAAGCTGACCGTCGGAGCGAAAGGCGTGGCGCAAGCACCGCTCGCGCCGCTGCCTGCAAGCACAGGCGACGAGATCCCGATCGCGGTCGTCGGCGCACATCTCTCCGGCATGGCGCTGAACGGCGAATTGAAAGCATTGAACGGACACCTCATCGAGGCGACCAGGACCGCGCCCGACTACAAGCTCTACGCACTCAAGACCACGCCACCGAAGCCGGGCATGCTGCGGGTCGAGGCCGGCAAGGGCGCTGCGATCGAGCTGGAAATATGGTCGCTGTCGTCAGCTGCCTTTGGCAAGTTCGTCAACGCGATCCCCGCGCCGTTGTCGATCGGCACGATTCGACTTGCTGACGGCCGCCGCGTAAAGGGGTTCATCGTCGAGCCTGAAGTGTTGGGCGCTGCCCGCGACATTACAGCGTACGGTGGCTGGCGCGCGTATATGGCGGAAGCGGCGACGGGGTAGGTCTCGTGTCCCGGGCGCAGCGCGTCACGCAGTGGTGCGCTGCTGAACCGGGACCCATGGAGCTGGCTATACGAAACGGATGGATGGGTCCCGGCTCTGCGGAGCAGCGCCGAAAGCGCGTTTACGCGCGTCTGAGACGCGCTATGGCGCTGCACCGCGTCCGGGACACGGACGCACCTAGACCGACACCGCGTAGATCTCGTACTCCCCGCGCACCAGCTCGATATGCGCGCGCATCGCCACCGCGGCGCCCTGCTTGTCGCCGCGCATGATCGCGACGACGACGCGGTCGTGCTCGGCCTGCGACTTGGCGAGACGTCCGAGGTTGCGGAACTGGGCGCGGCGGAACGGCTGGACGCGCACGCGCGTCGCCAGCGTGATCTCGGCGATGTAGCCGTTCTGCGATCCCGCATAGATCGCATTGTGGAAGCGCTCGTTGACCTCGTGGAAGCGATCGGGATTACCGGTGTAGCTCAACACCCGCAGTTCTTCGTGGATGGCCTCCAAGCCGTGACGCTCGGCCGCGGACATGCGTTCGGCGGCAAGGCCGGCGCACAGCGCCTCGAGCTCCGCCATGGCCTCGAACATGCTCTTCAGCCGCTCGATCGAGGGCCGCGCCACCACCGCACCGCGATGGGCCCGCGATTCGACGAGACCGCTCGCCACCAGCTGGCGCAGCGCTTCGCGCACTGGCGTGCGCGAGACGTTGAAGCGGCGCGCGATGTCGGTCTCGTCCAGCGGCGCGCCGGGGGCCAGGGTTCCGCGCACGATCTCGTCGGCGAGCTGCAGGCGCAGTTCCTCGGCGCGCGTGATCTTGTTCACGCTGGGCTGCGCCCGGTCGACGCGCGGCAGCACCGGCTCGGCCGACACTGTCCCCTGCGGAAAGTCGTCAAGCGTCATACGATCAGGTCTCTTTCGACTCGTCGATAATGCTGACATGGGCGGCGACGACGCGCCAGCCCTCCGGGAAGCGGATCCAGGTCTGCATCTGCCGGCCGACCTTGCCGGGCGCGGTGTCGCGATAGAACAAGGTGGAAGCCACGGCCGTGTCGCGGCCATAGCTCGATATGACGGTTTTGGCGGTGCGGCGGTTCAGGCCGACCGGCGAGCGCGCGGCGCGGAAGCCGGAGATCGCCTCGTAGCCATAGAGGTTCTCGCCGATGCCGTAGCGGAGCGTGCGGGAATCGTTGCGAAAGAGCTCGCCGAGCACCGCGACGTCGTTGGTGACGAGGGCCTGCTCGTAGCGCTCGAATGCGGCTTTGACTTCCGCGATGACGTCGGGGAAATCGATCTCCATCTCAAATTCCTTTCGGCGACGGCGCCGATACCACGCCCATCTGTTCCAACGCGTACGCGACACGCAACGCGACGTCCTCGCGCCAGGGCGCAGCGATGATCTGCACGCCGATCGGCAGCGGTTCGAGCGGCACCGGCACAGCGACCACGGGCAGGCCGATGAACGAGATCGGCTGGGTGTGGATGCCGATATTGGCGCGCACCGGCAGCTCCACGCCGTCGAGATTGAAATTCACCTGGCCGAGCTTCGGCGCCGTGCAGGGCGTTGCCGGCGCAAGCAGCACATCGACCGACTTAAAGATCTCGGCGAGTTGCGCGCGATACCAACGGCGGAACTTCTGTGCGCGGTCGACCAGCGGCGCCGGCACCATGGCGCCCGCGATCAGCCGGTCGCGAACCGCCGGATCGAAATCGTTCGGGCGCTTGCGCAGGCGATCGAGATGCAGCGAGGCGCCCTCGGTCGTGGTGATGACATAGGCCGCCGCGCGGGCGCGTGAGGCTTCGGGAACGTCGACCACTTGCGTGGCGCCGAGTGCCTTGGCAACGCGACCGACCGCTTCGACGGCCTCGGGAAACACGTTCGTCTGGAAATGCCCGCCGGCGATCGCGACGCGAAGACCCGCGATGGACTCGCCCAGCAGCGGCAAGACCGGCTCGACGCCGCGCGTGGTGCAGGCGGCATCATCGGCATCCGGCCCTTGCATCGCGTCATAAGCGAGCGCGAGATCGATGACGGAGCGCGCGAACGGACCGAGATGATCGAGGCTCGCGACGAACGGGAAGGAGCGCGCGCGCGACAGCCGGCCATAGGTCGGCTTCAATCCAAAGACGCCGCAGAAGGAGGCCGGCACGCGGATCGAGCCATTGGTGTCCGAGCCGAGCGCGATCGGCACCAGCGCGCCGCCGACGGCGCTCCCCGAACCGCCGGAGGAGCCGCCGGTCATCCGCGTGGTGTCATGCGGATTGCGCGAGGGGCCGTCATGGACGTTCTCGCCGGTGAAGTCGTAGGCGTATTCGCCCATGTTGAGCGCGCCGACGAGCACGGCGCCGGCCGCCTCCATGCGCTCGATCAGGGTCGCGTCGCGCTTCGCCGGCGCGAGGTCGCGGTTGATCTTCGAGCCGGCACGCGTTGCGAGGCCCGCGACGTCGAACAGGTTCTTCACTGCGAAGGGGACGCCGGCGAGCGGGCCGACCTTCCTGCCTGCGGCAATGTCGGCATCGATTGCAAGCGCCCTTGCGCGGGCGCGCTCGGCGGTGACGTCAGTGAACGAGTTGAAAATGGTGTCGTGCCGCTTGATGCGCGCGAGAGCCGCTTCAGTGGCATCGATCGCGGACATCTTGCCGCCGGCAACCGCGCTCGCGATATCGGAGGCCGTCATCTCTGGCTTAGTGGTCATGGCAACATCAAGCCGTAAAGAGAGGCGCCGGCTCGGTCTCGTCCGGCAGCGCGAATTCGTCGACAAGGCGGGCGAGCCGCAGCGACACTTCGAGGTTGGCCCGAACAGCCGGCCTCCAGGCCTCCTCGACCGGCAACGCCAGCGCTTTCGAAACGGCGTTGATATAATCGTCCAACGGCTCAGCCATCACACTCCCAAACAATATCTCAGTGCACCGGCAACGGCGGATGCGGAATCGCCGTCAGCAGCTCCTTGGTGTAGTCGTCCTTGGGATCGCTGAGGACCTTCTCGGCGGTCCCCTCTTCGACGATCCGCCCCGCCCGCATGACAATGACACGATCGCACAGCAAGCGCACCACATTCAAATCATGCGAGACGAACAGATAGCTCATCCCCAGGCGCTGCTTGAGGTCCTGAAGCAGGTTCAGGACGACAGCTTGCACCGAGACATCCAGCGCCGCGGTCGGCTCGTCCAGGATGACGAGCTTCGGATGCAGGGCGATGGCACGGGCGATGCCGACGCGGGCCTTCTGGCCGCCGGAGAGCTGGTGCGGGAAGCGGTCGAGCAGGTTGTGCGGCAAGCCGACCATGGTGGCCAGGTCCTCACAACGGGCGCGGAGCGCGTCGCCACCCCTGATGTCGCCGAGCCGCAGCAGCGGGTCGGCGATGGCGCGCGCGGCGGTGAACCGCGGGTTGAGGCTGTCGGTCGGGTCCTGGAACACCATCTGGATCCGGCTGCGCTGTGGCAGCCGGGCAAACGCCGCCGGCGCGACGCCGCCGATGTCCTCGCCATCGAATTGGATCAGGCCTGAGGTCTGGTCCAGGAGGCGCATCACCATCATCGACGTCGTCGATTTGCCGCAGCCGGACTCGCCGACGAGACCGACGCTCTCGCCATGGCCGATCGAGAAGCTGATGCCGTCGACGGCACGGAACACGTCCGGCTCGACCGGCGGCTTGCGGCGGAACAGCTTTCCGAGCGTCGCGGTGGCGCCCTGACGGGGATATTCCTTGACCAGCTTTTCGACGAGGAGGAGGGGTGCCTGGTCTTTCTCCTTCTCCCCGTCCCTCACGGGGTCGCGACGAGCTTCGCTCGCGCTGAGAGGGTCGGGGTGAGGGGGACTCTCCACGGGCGGAGTGCTTGGAGAGTCCCCCTCACCCGCCGCACTTCGTGCGTCGGCCTCTCCCCGCGTGCGGGGAGAGGCGAAGGCAGCGCCCTCTTCTTCCGGCAACAGATCCCGCAAGCTCACGCCGAGCCGCGGTGTCGCGCGCATCAGCTTCTTTGTATAGGGGTGCTGCGGGTTGGCGAAGATGTCGGCGGCATTGGCGGTCTCGACCACCCGGCCCTTCTCCATCACCACAACGCGGTCGCAATAGGCCGCGGCAAGGCCGAGATCATGGGTGATCAGGATGGTCGACATCGCGCGACGCTTCGTCAGCTCGACGATCAGGTCCATCACCGCCTTCTGCGTGGTGACGTCGAGGCCGGTGGTCGGCTCGTCGGCGATCAGCAGCTGCGGATTGCAGGCGAGCGCGAGCGCGATGACGACGCGCTGGCACATGCCGCCCGAGAGCTCGAACGGATAGGCGTGGTAGCGCTCGCGCGGGCGGGCGATCTTGACCTGCTCCAGCGCCTCGATCGCTTTCTCGCCGCGATCGGCGACCTGGGCCTGCTGCACATGGGTGCGCAAGACGTCCTCGATCTGGTCGCCCACTTTGCGGATCGGATTGAGCGCGGCGCGCGGGTTCTGGAAGATCATCGAGACTTCGCGGCCGCGCAGGTCGCGCATCTGGGCTTCGGTCGCGGCTTTCACGTCGATGCCGGAGAACATCACCGAGCCCTCGGCGATCTTGCCGGCGCGGTCGAGGATGCGCATCACCGCGTAGGAGGTCACCGACTTGCCGGAGCCGGACTCACCGACGATGGCGAGCGTCTCGCCCTTGGCGACGGAGATGTTGACGTGCTGCACCGCCTTGACGATGCCGCGGCGGGTGGTGAATTCGACGGTGAGGTCCTGGACGTCGAGCAGGGGCTGGGCGGTCATGGACGGCTCCCACTCAAATATGTCGAAAACAACCCCATGCACAGTAGAATGGGATTGGAATCATTGGAGAATTTCTGCCACAAACTTCGGTGTAAGGCGGGCAAACCTGTCTCGCTCCCTCCCCCCTTGCGGGGGAGGGTTGGGGGAGAGGGGTAGCCCCAAGCGAGGTCTGAGTTCGTGGCTAACCCCCCTCCCTGCCCCTCCCCCGCAAGGGGGAGGGAATGAGAGAATGGCGCCCTCCTCACATGTGAGCTTCGCGTTTCCCTTCCAGCACCGGGCACCAACCATCACTCACGTCCTCCGCTGCGGGTCGACGATGTCGCGCAGGCCGTCGCCAAGAAGGTTGAAGCAGAACACCGCGATCATCAAAGCAAGGCCCGGGAACAGCGCGATCCACCATTCGCCTGAGACCATGAAGCCGGCGCCTTCGGCGACCATGATGCCCCATTCGGCGGTCGGCGGTCGAACGCCGAGACCAATGAAGGACAGGCCGGCGGCGTTGAGGATGGCGTAGCCCGTGGTCAGCGACATCTGCACGATCATGATCGGCATGATGTTGGGCAGGATGTGCACCAGAAGGATACGGAATTCGCCGTTACCCGAGAGACGCGCGGCCTGCACGAAGCCGGCGTTGCGGCGGACATTAGCTTCGCCGCGTGCGACGCGGGCATAGAGCGGGAAGTTCACGATCGCGGTGGCGAAGATGATGTTCTGCACGGTGTTGCCGAGTGCGGCGACGATGCCCATCGCCAGGACGAACAGCGGGAAGGCCATGATGGTATCGGCGATGCGGCCGACGATGCGATCGGTCCAGCCGCCGAAATAGCCCGCCGCGATGCCGGCGAGTCCACCCATCAGAAACACGAGCACGACGGAGGCGACCGCGATGAACGTATCGAGCCGCGTCGCCACGATGACGCGACTGAAGATGTCGCGGCCCAGCTGATCCGTGCCGAACCAGTGCGCAGCCGACGGCGGCTTCAACGCCGCGGCGGTGTCGGAGGCGAGCGGATCATACGGCACCACATATGGACCGAAGATCGCGGCAACGAGGATCAGGACCAGGAGCGCGAAGGCAAAGCCCGTGACCTTGTTCTCGCTCAGCACGTAGCGTGCGTGTTCGAGAATGGCGACGAGTCCTGAAGTGCGGGCCGGACCGACCGGTTCAACAGCAGGCGCAACGGAGCTCATCATCTACCCCTCGTTTTGCGCATGATCTCCGCGCAAACGCGTTCCGCGTTTGTCGCGAGGGAAAACCGGCCTACACTTTTCCGGATCATGCGCTACCCTTCCAGCCGCACGCGCGGATCGATCACGCCGTACAGAATGTCGATCAAGAGATTGAGCAGCACATACATAACCGCCATGGTCAGCACGAAACCCTGCACCGGCGCGAAGTCCGACGAGATCAGCGCTTCGACCGCATAAGAGCCGATGCCGGGCCAGGCAAACACCTTCTCCACCAGCACGTTGGCGCCCAGCAGGAACGAGAACACCATGCTGAGCGTGGTGATAACAGGCAGCATCGCGTTACGAAACGCGTAGGTGACGATGACGGTCGATGGCGACAGGCCGCTGGCGCGCGCGGTGCGGACGAATTCGGAGGCGAGCACCGCCAGCATCGAGGCGCGTGTCATGCGCGCGATCGGCGCCAGCGAGAAGATCGCAAGCGTCGTGGCCGGCAGGATGAGCTGGCTTAGCGCCGAACGGAACGCTTCGAAGTCGCGCGCGACCAACGTATCGATCAGGTAGAAACCGGTCACCGTCGGCGGAGCGCTGTAGAACACGTCGAGACGGCCGAGCGGCGCAGGCGACCAGCCGAGCCGGAAATAGAAAACGTAGACCAGCACGAGGCCGGTGAAGAACACCGGCAGCGAGACGCCGGCTGTCGTCGTCACCCGGCAGAGATGATCGATCCATGATCCCGGCCGCGTTGCAGCCAACACGCCCAGCGGGATCGCGATTGCGATGGAGACGATGAGGCCAAGCAGCGTCAGCTCGGCGGAGGCCGGCAGGCGATTACGGATCTCGGTCGCGACCGGCTGACCTGTCGTGAGCGAATTGCCGAAATCGCCATGAGCGAGATCGTTGGTGTAGCGAAAGAACTGCTCGATCAGCGGCTTGTCGAAGCCTAGTTTCTTGCGGATCTGCTCGACGGCTTCCTTGGTCGCGGCGGGCCCGGCGAAATACGCAGCGGGGTCACCCGGCAGCGCGCGCGTGAGCAGGAAGGTGACGATGACGACGCCGATCAGCGAGGGAATCGCGAACATCAGGCGCTTGCCGATCATGGTCAGCATGGTGTGGTGCTCCGAGCTGACGGATCGCTCTCGCTGGTTCGCGAGGACGCCGCCCCGCGCTCCGCTGCGTTCCCTCCCCCCTTGCGGGGGAGGGTTAGGGAGAAGGGTGGGCTCCGGGAGAGGTCTGAGTTCGTGGCTACCCCCCCTCCCTGCCCCTCCCCCGCAAGGGGGTAGGGAAAGAGAGAGTGGTGCCCACCTCACTGAAATCAGCGCAGCCAACAGATACCGATGCGTCGCCGGCTATCAGCATGACCGCTCACCCCTTCGCCATCGCGCGATAATCCAAGCGGCGGTGAAACCAGTATTGGTAGCCGCTGATGTTCTTCTGCATCGCGATGTTGACGAAGGGCTGGTACAGCGGGATGCGCGGGATGTCGGCGTAGGCGAGATCGACAAAGCCCTTCACATCAGTGTCGTAGGTCGCGACGTCGCCGATTGCGGCGGCAGCGCGCGCGCCGTCGATGAGCTTGTCCATCTCCGCCGACTTGTAGCTCATGGTGTTGAAGACGGAATTGTTGCCGTGATAGCACCAGTAGAAGAAGTACTCGGGGTAATCGAGCCAGCCCGAGAACACGTTGGTGAAGAGCGGCATCTCCTTCTTGTTGAGCTCGGTGCGCCAGTTGGCGCCGGGCACCTTGTTGATGGTGGTCTTGATACCGAGCTGAGCAAGGCTCTCCTGCACCAGCACGCAGAGCGGCTCGTTGACGCCGGCGAAGTTGAGGTCGAACGAGATCGTGGTCTCGAAGCCGTTGGCGCAGCCGGCCTCAGCCAGCAGCGCCTTCGCCTTCTCCATGTCGGTGTTGTATTTGTGCGGCTGCGGCCAGGCGACTTCGGTCGGCTTGTCCTTGGGTGCGCCGAACATCGGGTTCGCCAGCCCGAACATCACGGCATCCATGATCTTCTGATAGGGAAGCGCGTAGGCCACCGCCTGACGTACTTTGGGATTGTCGAAAGGCGGCCTGGTGACGTTCATGCCGATGTACTGGATGCCGTTGGAGAACGGCAGCGACACCACGTTAAGCTTGCCGTTCGCCTTCATCTCCTGGAAGTCCTTGTTCGGCAGCTCGTAGGAGATGTCGGCATCACCGCGCTCGAGCAGCGCGCGGCGGTTGCCGGCCTGCGGCACCATGCGCCAGATCACACGCTTGATCTTCGGCAACGGACCGCAGGCCCAATCGTCGTTGCGCTCCATGATAACTTCGGTACCGGCGGTCCATTTCGTCACCTTGTAGGCACCGGAGCCCGCGGTCTGCTGCTTTGTGAATTCGAGCCCCCAGGGGTCCTTCTCGCTCGCGTTCTTCTTGGCGAGTTCCGAGTTGACGACGCAGGGCACGATCACCGCGAGATCGGGAATCGTCAGCTTGTCCTTCTTGAGGAAATCGACGCGCACGGTGGTGTCGTCGACCACGACGAACTGCTCCGGCTTGGTCAGCGAGCCCGCGCTCATCTGGAAGGTCGGAAAGCCGCCGACGCTGACCGCGCGGTCGAGAGACCACTTTACGTCCTTGGCGGTGACAGGCGTGCCGTCGTGGAATTTGGCATTCTTGCGCAGCTTGAAGGTGACCGACATGTCGTCGATCTTCATGTCCTCGGCGAGTTCGCCCTTGAACTTGTCGCGGTCGTAATACGGCACGCCGCCGGGACCGCTCTTCATCTCATGGCTGATCAGGCGGTCGTAGCAATTCCAGGACACCTCATAGCCGGGCACGTTGGTGCCGACGCCATGGATGTCGAGATTGTTCGGGCCGCCCTCCGAGACGATCAACAGCGTTTCGGAGCGCGAGTCGGCCTGGGCTGACGAGATCACCGACGGCATCGCGGGAAGCGCCGCGCCAGCGGCCAATCCGGACACGGACTTGAGGAAATCGCGGCGCTTCATGAGACTGCTCCAACACAGGGTTTTCTGGTTGGAACAGGCTTCGCAAGGTTCGTGCCAAGGCTTAGCGGAAGCGTCCTTCCGGCCTAAGTCCATGACTTATCAAAAATTTTCCCTCTAAAGCGGCATGCCCGCGGTCTAGCCAAATACGCGAATTGCATACAAAGATGCAATTATGATTATAAGTTGGGCTACGAAGTTTAATCGCCGCCAAATTGGGCAGCGACAGATCGAGTGCGCCAAATCGAACGGCCGAACGCCCACCCCGACCAGATGACCGTTCACCCCGGCCAGATCAGGTCCTGCAACTCGACGAGATCGTTCGCCTGCTGCTGCCAGCCCTCGATACAGAGGTGGCTGTTGAGGTCGCTGGCGCGATGCAGCAGCATCAAGGCCATCAAGCGGCGCTTGAGCGCGAAATCGAGCTTCGCATAGCCAAAGCCTTCGAGCAGGCTGCGCACCCGGCCCGGCCGGCCCGCAGCCATGAACGCGCAGGGACCGAGCAGATCGTAGTCGCGCCATCCTGCCAAGACGTCGCCGAAGTCGAACAGGCCGGTGAGCGACCACTCGCCGTCGTGGCAGCCGAGCAGAAAGTTCTGCGGAATGTATTCGCCGACCAGAATCACCGGCGGCGCATCCATCGGAATGAGGTCGGCGGCCTCGCGCAGGAGATCGTCGAGGCCGGTGAGGAATTTTGGCGCGAGGCCGAGACGCTCATGCCGCGCGCGGCAGCCTTCCATCTGCTGGCGCATGAATGCGTCCCAGCGCGGCTCGATTCTTGCGAGCGGTCCGAGCGGGGCGCGCTGCACGGCCACGATGGTCTCGCCGATCTGGCGCAGCAGGCGTTCCTTCTGCTCTTCCGGCAATGACGGCCACACGTCCGAGCCGAGCGTGCCGGCAAGGCGCGTAATGACGAGATAGGGCCAGCCGTCGCGCATCCCTTCCGCGACGATCCCGGGGATCGGCAAATGCAGGCGGCCTGCGAGCTGCATCAGCGAGCCGCGCTCCGAGACGAATTGCGCACGCAGCAGCGGCGGAAAGATCTTCAGGATCAGGCGCTCACTGAGACCAACCACGAGATTGGTGCCGATCGCAAACACCTGCGGCGAGCTGATATCGAGGCCGTGCTCGCGCGCGATATCGAGCGCGATCGGCAACCATCGGGGCGGATCGGAACGCCAGGCGCGAAAGCTTTCCGCGTCGGCTAAAGCCGGCAACGCAGCGCTGGTCATCGCCTGCTACCGTTCCGGGCTGGCGCGCTCGAACTGGCGCAAGAGCTTGTTGCCGCGCTCGACCGCGGAATCGAGCGCGACCTGTGCGCTCTTCTGGCCGGCAAAGGCCTGCTCGAGTTCTTCCTCGATCGCGCCGCGGATCAGATTGAAGGAGCCGAGCCGGACGCCCTTCGAATTCGCCGTCGGCGCATGCAGCGTGATCTCCTCGAACGAGATCTCCGAGCCCGGATTGCGCTCGTAGAAGCCCTGCGCGCGCGTGAGCTCGAAGGCGGCGCGGGTGACCGGCAAATAGCCGGTGTTCTGGTGCCAGGCGGCCTGGACGCCGGGCTGCGACAGATAGGCGAAGAACCGCGCCACGCCCTTGTATTCCTCGCGCGGGCGGTCGCGCAGCACCCACAGCGTGGCACCGCCGATGATCGAGTTCTGCGGTGCGCCCTTCACATCGGGCCAGTACGGCATCATGCCGTAGCCGATCTCGAACTTCGAATTCGCCTTGATGTCGGCACGCGTGGCCGACGAGCCGATGAAGATGCCGCATTCGCCGTTCTGGAAGCGCGGCTCGGCCGACTGGCCGCGGCCGCTATAGTCGAACACCTTGGTCTTCTGCCACTCAGCTAGCTGGGCGATGTGTTTGACAACGACCGGGTTGTTGATGGTCAGCTCGGCATCGAGCCCCGCAAAGCCGTTGGCGCGAGTCGCAAGCTGCAGATTGTGGAAGGCCGACAGGTTCTCGACATGGATCCAGGACGGCCACGAGGTGGTGAAGCCGCACACCGCACCGTGCTCGCGCAGGCGCTTTGCGGCGGCACCAAGCTCGGGCCAGGTCTTTGGCGGCTGCTCCGGATCGAGGCCCGCATCGCGGAACATGGTCTTGTTGTAGTAGAGGATCGGCGTCGAGGAATTGAACGGGAAGGACAGCAGATTGCCGGCAGCATCGGTGTAATAGCCGGAGACGGCGGGAAGGTAATCATTGAGCGCGAACGGCTCGCCCTGGTCCCGCATCAGGCTGAACACCGGATAGATGGCACCCTTGGCCGCGGTCATGGTGGCGGTGGCGACCTCGTTGACCTGGACGATGGCGGGCTGGCTGCGCGAGCGGAAGGCGAAGATCGCAGCCGTCACCGTCTCGGTGTAGTTGCCCTTGTAGCTCGGCACGATCCGGTAATCGGATTGCGAGGCGTTGAAATTGGAGACGAGCTTGTCGAGCTGCCGGCCGAGCTCGCCTGACATGGCGTGCCACAGCGCGATGTCGGTGGCGGCGCTGGCCCGCCCGGTGAATGTGAGGGCCGCGGCGGCCGCAACGATCTGCAAAAGGCGCCATGCTGAAGTCACGATCGAAGAATCCCGTCTCGCGCGAACAAAAGGCGATCCTTGCCTGTTACCTGCTTAAAACGCCGTCTTCGCGGATTCAATCAGGAATGAAATTCGCAGGAATGGGATTCGGCCGCGCCGCACAATCGGTGCCGGCCCCGTCGGGATGGCCTTCTCTTAATCATTTGTTAGATTGCGTTGAACCTTTTGGTCCCCGCCATAGACTTCACCACTGAGGGGTTGAGTGTGCCAGTGTTGAACCGTGCCGAACTCTCGCGGACCGGGGTGATTTTCGTCGCGCTTCTGTTCATGATGTGCGCGACGGCCGCCGTTGCTCGCGAATTCCGCGCCGCTGACACCCAGTCCGAGGATTACCTGACCGTCCAAGCGCTACGCTACATGGGCGCCCTGATCGCCGAGCGCACCGGCGGCCGGCACGAGATCAAGGTGTTTCACTCCCGCCAGCTCGGCGAGGAGAAGGAAACCATCGAGCAGACTCGTGCCGGTGCGATCGACCTCAACCGCACCAATGTGGCGCTGATCGGCAACTTCGTTCCGGCGATGAGCGTGCTCGCCATGCCGTTCCTGTTCCGGTCCATCGAGCACATGCAGAAGGTGCTGGACGGGCCGATCGGCAGCGAGATCCTTGGCAGCTTCGAGCCCTACGGCTTCGTCGGGCTCGCCTTTTACGACTCAGGTGCCCGGTCCATCTACAACGCCGTCCGCCCCGTGAAGAGCGTCGCCGACC
This sequence comes from Bradyrhizobium sp. NAS80.1, assembly GCF_001908205.1. Classification (GTDB taxonomy): domain Bacteria; phylum Pseudomonadota; class Alphaproteobacteria; order Rhizobiales; family Xanthobacteraceae; genus Bradyrhizobium. Next base: position 5,446 of record NZ_LGHL01000128.1, on the reverse strand, counting down.
TCAAGGGGTTGCGGATCCGGCTGCAACAGTCAGAGTTAATGAGCGAAATGATTCGCTCGCTCGGCGCCGAGCCGGTGGAGCTGCCCTATGGGCAAGTGCTTACGGGGCTTGCCAACCATCTGATCGACGGCGCCGAAAACAACTGGCCATCCTTCGTGACGACAGACCATTACAAATACGCCGGCTACCTTGCGCTCACCGAGCACACGATGAGCCCCGAGGTGCTTGTGATCTCGCTCAAGGCCTGGCGGAGCCTGTCGGCAGACGACCAGACCACGTTCCGGGAGGCCGCCCAGCGCTCCAGCCGGTTCATGCGCGAGAAGTGGCGCGACCTCGAGGAACAGTCGCAGCGCAAGGCGGAAGTCGCTGGCGTCACCATCATCAGGAACGTCGACCGCAAACCGTTCGAGGATGCGATGGCAGCGATCTATGCCAAGGCCGGGCGCAATCCCGCCGCGGCCGCGCTGATCGAACGCATTCGCAAGGTGGAGTGAGTTGCGTTGACGACGCCTGGACACAGCGAGCACGCAGAGCGGCAGGCCAGCCCGATCGGGCGGCTGCGCGCGCGGCTCGTCGGCGTGCTCCGGGCCGTGCCGATCCGCTGGCGCATCCTGTCGATCGCAGCGCTGAACTCCGCCGTGGTGGTGGTGCTGGTGGCGCTGATCTGGAACGGCACGCAGGTGCTGAGCTCTGCGTGGGACGACGTGCGTCAGGTGCGCGAGTCCGACCGGATCCTGGCGCTGCTCGAAAGCGAGACCGGGCGGCTGCAGAACCTTATCCACCGCTACATCAACCAGCCGAGCCCGGACCTGTTCGCCGAGATCCTCCTGCTGCGCGAGGCGGTGCTGGGCACGCTGACCGACCGTGCCGCCAAGGACCCGATGCTATCGGGCTCGGTCGAGGAGCTCGAGCGCACCACCGACCGCTTCCTCAACGGCTTCGGCGAACTGCGCAGCGTGCAGGCCACCATCGCCAAGACCTATGAGGAGCAGGTGCAGGGTCCGGCCAAGGACATGGCGGGCCTCTATTCCATCATCGAAGGCGCCACCGGCCATCGCGACGCGCTGATCTGGCCGTCGCTCGGCAAATCCCGCGAGGCCTTTACCGCGATGTTGGTCGCGGCCAATTCCTACTATCTGTCGCTGTCGCCGGGCGCGGCGGACGATGCGCGCCGCAACACCGAGACGATCGAGACGACCATTCCGGTCATGATCGATCTCGCCGACAACGATCTCCAGCGCATGGCGCTGCAACGGCTGCGCGCCCGCACCATGGCGCTGCGCGAGGGCTTCGCAAAGCTTTCCGAGCAGCTCATGAACCGCACCGAACTGCTGCGCAATACCATCGACGCGAGCCAGGCCGAGGCGATTGGCGCCATCGACGATCTCTCCACCAAGATGCGCCAGCGCGAGCAGAAGGCGCAGGAGACTTTCGACCACACGCTGGCGAATATTTCGCGGCGCGTGCTCTCGATCGCCGTGATCTTCCTCGGCATCATCCTCTCCGCCGGCGTGCTGATCGCGCTGTCGATCCGGCTGCCGCTGCAGCAGATCATGACCGCGATGCGCGCGATCACGCTCGGCAACCTCGACCGCGAGGTGCAGGGCACGAAGGCGCGCGACGAGGTCGGCGCCATGGCGCGCGCGGTGGAAGTATTCCGCGAGAACGCGATCGCCAAGCGCCAGACCGAGGACGAGCTGCGCGCGTCCAAGGAGAAGGCCGAGAGCGCGCTGCTCGAGCTCAACACGGCGCAGCAGAATCTGATCGATGCAGAGAGGCTCGCCGCGCTCGGCGGACTCGTCGCCGGCGTCGCGCACGAGGTCAACAACCCGATCGGCATCAGCCTGACCGTTGCGTCCAGCTTTGCCCGGCGCACCGAGATCTTCGAGGCCCAGCTCAAGGGCGAAGGCGGCTTGCGCCGCTCGCAGCTCGAGGAGTTCGTGCAGTCCTCGCGCGATGCCTCGCAGCAGCTCGTCGCCAATCTGCAGCGCGCCGGCGAGTTGATCCAGTCGTTCAAGCAGGTCGCGGTCGACCGCTCGCATGCCGAGCGGCGGCAATTCTCACTCAGCGAAGCCACCGACCAGATCATCGCAAGCCTGCGTCCCGTGCTGAAGCGATCGCCGATCACGCTCCAGGTCGACGTGCCCGAGGGGCTTCTGCTCGACGGCTATCCCGGCTCCTACGGCCAGATCCTGACCAACCTCTTCCTCAACGCCGCCAACCACGCCTTCGCCGACGGTCGCGCCGGCACGATCACGATCTCGGCGCGGCCGCGCGGGACCGACGACATCGAGATCATCTTCACCGATGACGGGGCAGGCATGACCCCCGACGTGCAGCGCCAAGCCTTTGACCCTTTCTTTACCACGCGGCGCAATGAAGGCGGCACCGGTCTCGGCCTCCATATCGTCTATAATCTGGTGACCCAGCAGCTCGGCGGGCGGATGATGCTGGAATCCAAGCTGGGACAAGGCACCACTTTTCGCATTATCATGCCCCGGATCGCCAAGGGCGGCGCGCAAAGCACAGAGACTGACGGGACTTCTCAATGGCCGAACAGGACGATGTCCTCCACCTGATCGACGACACCGGCGCCGCGTCGGAGGATACCAACGCCCGGAAATGGAAGATCGCCGTTATCGACGACGATCCGGCCGTGCATGACGGCACGCGCTTTGCGCTGTCTGACTACAGTCTCAACGGCCAGAGCCTGGAGATCCTCTCGGCCTATTCCGCGGCAGAAGGTCGCAAGCTGATGGCCGAGCACAGCGACATCGCCGCCGTGCTGCTCGACGTCATCATGGAGACCGACGTCGCCGGCCTCGAGCTGGTCGAGTTCATCCGCAACGAGATCAAGAACGAGACCGTGCGCATCATCCTGCGCACCGGCCAGCCGGGCCAGGCGCCCGAGCGGCGCGTGATCGTGCAGTACGACATCAACGACTACAAGGCCAAGACCGAGCTCACCGCCGACAAGCTGTTCACCTCGCTGACCGCGGCGCTGCGCTCCTATCAGCAGCTCGAGCGCATGGTGCAGACGCGCCGCGGGCTCGAGATCATCATCGACGCGGCCTCGACGCTGTACGACTTCAAGTCGATGCAGCGGCTCGCCGAGGGCGTGCTGACCCAGCTCGCCTCGCTGCTCAATGTCGATTGCGCCGGTATACTGGTTTTGCGCGACAGCGGCGGCGTAGACCCTGAACTCGCGGTGCTCGCCTGCAGCGGCTGCTACAGCCGCTTCATCGGCACGACCTCGTCACGGGCGCTCGATCCGGATCTGCGCGAGCTGGTCGAAGCCGCCTTCCAGCGCCGCAAGAACGAATTCGTCGACCATCGCAGCGTGATCTATCTGCGCACCGGCAGCGGACGCGAGGTCGTGGTGCTGCTCCAGGCCGAGCGCGAGCTGTCGGAAACCGACCGCTCGCTGGTCGAGATCTTCTCTAGCCGGCTCTCGATCGCGTTCGACAACGTGATTCTCTACCAGCAGCTCCAGGACGCCAACACGCAGCTCGAGGACCGCGTCGCCCAGCGCACCCGCGCACTTATGCAGGCCAACCGCCGCCTCTCTGCGCAATGGCTGCGGCTGCAGCGCGCCAACGGCTTCAAGAACGAGATCCTGGGCACCGTCGCGCACGACCTGAAGAACCCGCTCGGCGTCATCCTCGGCCGCACCGAGATGCTGAAGGAGCTGATCTCGACCGGCGCGTCGGCAAATGGCGTGGTCTCCCAGGTCGACCACATCCGCGACGCTACCAAGCGCCTGACCACGATGGTCGATCATCTGATCTCGGACGCAATGGCCGACGCCTTCGACATCACCATCCGCCGCGAGCCGGTCGATGTCGCGGCCCTGGTGAAAGAGGTCGCCGAGGCCAACCAGCCGCTCGCCGTCAACAAGCAGCAGGCGATCAGCGTCACCGCGCCGCCAAACATCGTCACCATGTGCGACACCGACCGCATCCGGGAAGCGATCGACAATCTCATCAGCAACGCCATCAAATACAGCCCGATCGGCGGCAAGATCGGCGTCGCGGTCACGCATGAGGGCAACGACACCATCGTCCGTGTCAGCGACGACGGCGCCGGCCTGTCGCCGGAAGATCTCGGCCGCCTGTTCGGCCGGTTCCAGCGGCTCTCGGCCAAGCCGACCGCCGGCGAGAGCTCGACGGGGCTTGGGCTTTCCATCGTCAAGCGTATTATCGACATGCATGGAGGCGAGATCACTGCCGAGAGCGACGGCCCCGGCAAGGGATCGACCTTCACCATCGCGCTGCCCGCGACCGAACTGCCATGATCCGAGTGCCGAGATCTGAGTGATATGACCCAAAGCCAGCACATCATGATTGTCGACGATGAGGCTCCTGCGAGGGAGATGGTCGGCGATTACCTCAAGATGCACGGCTTCACCGTGACGCTGTGCGACGGCGGCAAGTCCTTGCGCGCCGCGATCCAGGGCAGCATGCCCGATCTCGTCGTGCTCGACCTCAACATGCCCGAGGAAGACGGGCTCTCGATCATCCGCGACCTCAAGAGCCGCATCAACGTGCCGGTGATCATGCTGACGGCGACCGCGAGTCCAATCGATCGCGTCGTCGGACTCGAGCTCGGTGCCGACGATTACGTCGCAAAACCCTGTGAGCTGCGCGAGCTGATGGCGCGCATTCGCTCGGTGCTGCGGCGAAGCGCGCCGGCCAGGGCCGCCGCGCCGGAAGCAGCAGGTGCGAAATCCGACAAGGATCAGCTGGTCCGCTTCGGCACCAAATGGCTCGATCTCGAAGCGCAGGCGCTGCGCGACGACGAAGGCAACGAGCATCCGCTGACCGCCTCCGAGTTCGGGTTGCTGAAGGTGTTTGCTGCCAATCCGAAGCGCGTGCTGTCGCGCGAGCGCCTGCTCGAATTGGCCAATGCGCGCGACGCTGAAGCCTTCGATCGCGCCGTCGACCTCCGCATCATGCGCATCCGCCGCAAGATCGAACCCGACCCGGCCAAGCCCGCCGTGATCCGCACCATCCGCGGCGGCGGCTATCTGTTCTCACCGGCCGGCGAGAAGGCTTAGGCGCGTCACGCCCCGCTGTCGTCCCGGGCAAGCGGAGCGCCGATCCGGGCCCCATAACCGCAGGGTGTGGTTTGGCGAAGGCTCGTGGTGGTTAGCCCGCGCTACACCCCTCCCTGTGGCTATGGGTCCCGGGCTCGCGCTGCGCGCGCCCCGGGACGACAGCTGAGCGTGTGGCGCGACCGAACGCGGCAGCCCGAAATTCGTTCCGTCTAGTCCAAGTCGCCGGTACCGCATTGTCCGCACATTGAAATTCCACGCTTTTTTTGCTCCGAATGTTTCGTCGCATTTTGTCCGACGAAACAATTCAGCAGCGCACGAAACCATTTTCCGCTTTTCGTGCAGACGTCCCGAAACGTTGGCTCATTAACACTTTGGTCCAAGGAAACGCCG